>NZ_JBKFBO010000008.1:0-284199 GCF_053346215.1 Methylobacterium sp. A49B | reverse complement strand
CTCTCCCGCTACCGGCGAGCTACACCACCTCCAGGGACACGACCGTCCGCGGCGGCTGGCCCACGTTCGAGACCAGTGGGCGAAGGAGATCCTGCCGTGACCGATGCCATCATCAGAGGCGTTCACGGACGCCGCGTCTGGGACTCCCGCGGTCGCCCGACCGTCGAGGTCGAGGTCACCCTGCACGAGGGGATCGTCGGTCGTGCGATCGCGCCGGCAGGAGCATCCACCGGCTCGGGCGAGGCAGTCGATTTGCGAGACGCCGGCGCGGCTTTCGGCGGTCTCGACGTCCGCCGCGCGATCGGCAACGTGAACGGTCCCATCGCCCAAACTCTGGTCGGGATGGACGCAGGCGATCTCGCGGCGGTCGACGCCGCGATGATCGCGCTCGACGGCACCCCCGACAAGTCGCGGCTTGGCGGCAATGCCCTCGTCGCGGCCTCGATGGCTGCGCTGCAAGCCCATGCACGCGCCGCCGGCCTTCCCGTCTGGAAGCTTCTGGCCGGGTCGCAACGGGTGCGCATCCCCCTCCCTGAGATCCAGATCTTCGGGGGCGGAGCCCATGCCGAGCGACGCGTCGACGTTCAGGATTTCATGGTGATGTGCCCCGGCGCTGGCTCCTTCGCCGAGGCCCTCGACTGGACGGCCGAGATCTATCGCGCGGCCGGCGGCCTGATGCGCAAGGCCGGCAAGCTCCAGGGCGTGGCGGACGAGGGCGGGTACTGGCCCGTCTTCGCCTCCAATGAGGAGGCGCTGGACACGCTCGTGCTGGCGATCGAGGCCGCAGGCTTCAAGCCCGGCGTTGACGTGGCCATCTCTCTGGATGTCGCGGCCTCTGAGTTCGGGGAAGCCGGCATCTACGCCCTGGCGCTTGACGGACGGAGGCTCGATACGGGCCAGCTGATCGACATGCTCGCAGGCTGGCTCCGGACGTATCCCATCGTGTCGGTCGAAGATCCCGTGGCCGAAGACGACACCGACGGTTTCCGGGCCTTCGTGGCGCGCTTCGGCCCGCGGTGCCAGATCATCGGGGATGATTTTCTGGTGACGAACGCGGCGCGGGTGAAGCGGGCCGCCCGTGACCGTTCAGCCAATGCGGTGTTGATCAAGCCGAACCAGGCCGGCACGGTTACGGAGACATATGCGGCCCTGCGCGCCGGTCGCGAAGCCGGCTTTGGCACCATCGTGTCGGCGCGCTCAGGCGAGACGGAGGACACCACCATCGTGGATCTAGCGGTCGGCTGGGATGCCGGGCAGTTCAAGGTTGGATCTTTTTCCCGCTCGGAGCGCATGGCCAAGTGGAACGCGATGTTGCGCATCGAGGAGAGCATGGGCAGCGATGCGGTGTTCGCGGGCTGGTCGGCCCTGCCGTTCAGGAGGAGTGGCCCGCATCCTGAAGGCGACATGCCGTTGTCGAACTGACGGTTGGCGGTGGCCACGCGGGGAGCCAGATTCGGGCGCGAACCGACAGGGCGGACCTTGTCCAAGGCCACTGGACCGCTCCGGGATGTGTGTACCGCGAGACCAGACGCAGCCGTTCGCGCTGCGCGACAAGCGCCGATCATCCGTTCGACAAAAGCATCACGCTGCCTGAGCAGTGGGGCGTCTAACTCACGGGCCGCACGGCTAAGGTCGACAACAGGGCGCAGAACGTCTCGACAGCCTTCGGCATCGTCCGGCCCGCCTTTTTGATCAGGCAGATCGGACGCTCGAATTGCGGATCGTCGATCGGGCGCGATCGCAGACCGGGCTCAGCCTGGATCTCGCGCGCCGAACCCGGAAGTATCGTCAAACCAAGCCCGGCCCGAACCATGCCGATCGCCGTCATCATGTAGGTCGCCTCGCAGGCTATCATCGGCAGACGTCCCGCGCCGATGAAGGCGAGATCGACCACGGCCCGCACGCTCGTGGCGGGATCCATCAAGACCAGAGGAAATTCAGCCAGCGTGTCGATCGTGACTTTCGGGAGCGTGCCGACCGGGTGGCCTTGGGGATAGACGACGTGCAGGGCGTCGCTCGTCCGATGGAGGACGGTGAGGTCCGGATCGCGGACGTCGCCGCCGACGATGCCCACATCGACGTCCTCGGCGCGCACGAGATCGAGGACGCGCTGCGCGATCACGTCCTTGATGACAAATGTCACTCCCGGATGGTCCTGGCGATAGAGCGCGATCGCCTCGGCCAGCGCGGCCGCCGCGAAGGACGGCAGGGTCGCGACGCGCACGACGCCGTGACGGTGGGCTGCGAGGTCGCGGGCATCGAGCACCACCTTGTCGAGATCGCGCAGAACCCGCTGAAAAACCGGCAGGAGATCGCGTCCGAGGCGGGTCGGCGCCACGGTGCGACTCGTGCGGTCGAGGAGTCGCGCGTCGAGACTCTCTTCCAGACGCTGGATCTGCACGGTGAGCGCCGGCTGCGACAGGTTCAGCAGGGCAGCGGCGCGGGTGAAGCTGCCCGCCTGAACGACGGAAACGAAAGCGCGTACCTGCTGCAATTTGAGATCCATAATCTCCGGCTATCGCTGCAATCCAACCTTTTCAATTGTCTTATGTAGCCATTCGCGGTTTCCTTTCGGCTGAGAGCGCGAAACAAGGCGCCTCGTCTCACCGGGAGGATTGCATGCTGGCTCTGCTCGGCCTGTGCACGATCGTGCTGCTGCTCGCCGTCATCCTGACCAAGCGCATGTCCCCGCTGGTGGCGCTGATCGTGATCCCGGTAGCGGCCGCGCTGGTGGGTGGCTTCGGCCTCGACACCGGCAAGTTCGTCCTCACGGGCCTGCAGAGCCTGGCCGGCGTCGTCGGCATGTTCGTGTTCGCGATCCTGTTCTTCGGCATCGTCAGCGATGCCGGGATGCTCGATCCGATCATCGACCGAATCCTCGCCACGGTCGGCACCCGTCCAACCCGGATCGTGCCCGGTACGACGCTGCTGGCGCTGCTGATCCACCTCGACGGGTCAGGCGCGGTGACGTTCCTGATCACGATCCCCGCGATGCTGCCCCTCTACGACCGTGTCGGCATCGACCGGCGCGTCCTGGCCTGCGCGGCCTCGATGGCGGCGGGCGTGAATTTCCTGCCCTGGACCGGGCCGATGATCCGCGCCTCCGCCGCGCTCAAGCTGCCGATCCCGGAGATCTTCTCGCCGCTCGTTCCGGTGCAGGCGGTCGGTCTCGTGTTCATCTTCGCCGTCTCGTACTGGCTCGGCCTCCGGGAGGAGCGGCGTCTCGCACGCATGCCGCAACCCGCCACCGCCGGAACGGACGCAGCGCCGATCATGGCCACGCGCAGATTGAGCGACGCGGAGCAAGCCCTGCGACGGCCGGACCGGTTCTGGATCAACATCGGCCTCACGGCCCTCGTGCTCGGAACGATGGTGTTCATGGCCGAGAAGGTGCCCCCGGCGCTGATGTTCATGCTTGGGACGTCCCTGGCGTTGCTTATCAACTACCCGCAGGTGGACGCCCAGCGTCAGCGCATCGACGCCCACGCCAAAGCGGCGATCCTGATGGCCTCGATCCTCCTGGCGGCCGGCGTGTTCACCGGGATCATGCAGGGCACCGGGATGCTCAAGGCCATGGCACAGGCCGCCGTGACCTTCGTGCCGCCGGAGATGGGACGACACATTCCCTTCGCGCTCGGCCTCGTCTCGATGCCTCTGTCAATGCTGTTCGACCCGGACTCGTTCTACTTCGGCGTCCTGCCCGTCGTGTCCGAGGTCGCCCACCAACTCGGCGTACCGCCGGTACAGATCGCCCAGGGCGCGCTGCTCGGCCAGATGACCACGGGCTTTCCGGTAAGCCCGCTGACACCCGCGACGTTCCTGGTGTGTGGGCTGACCGGCATCGATCTGGCTGACCACCAGAAGTTCACCTTCCCGTTCCTGCTGGCAGCCTCGGTGGTGATGACCTTCGCCTGCGTCGCCCTCGGCCTGTTCCCCCTTTGAGAGTCTTTCTGACAGCCTCTCTGACAGCGGAGATCGATCCATGAGAACCGTCCGCTTGGGCGCCGGTGCAGGCTACGCTGGCGATCGCATCGAGCCCGCTGTCGAACTCGCCGAGAAAGGTGAGATCGACTACCTCGTCTTCGAGTGTCTCGCCGAGCGCACCATTGCCCTCGCGCAGCAGGCTAAGCTGCAGGACCCTCAAGGCGGCTACGATCCGCTCCTCGAGGCGCGCATGCGTGCGGTCCTCGCGCATTGCCGGGCCCGCGGCATCCGCATCGTGACCAACATGGGCGCGGCCAATCCGCGTGCCGCGGCACAGAAGATCGGAGGCTTGGCGCGGGAACTCGGTCTCGCCGGTCTGAGGATCGCTGCGGTCACCGGTGACGACGTGCTCGACGCGGTGCGCGGCGGCGATTTCACCCTGGAAGAGAGCGGCGAGCCGGTGGCCAGTCTCGGCAACCGCATCATCTCGGCCAATGCCTATCTCGGCGCGGCACCGATCGTTGCCGCGCTCGCGGATGGCGCCGACGTGGTCATCACCGGCCGCGTCGGCGATCCGGCCCTGTTCCTCGCCCCGCTGGTTCACGAGTTCGGCTGGGCGATGGACGATTGGGAACGGCTTGGCCGAGGCACCCTGGTCGGACACCTGCTCGAATGCGCCGGTCAGATCACCGGGGGCTACTTCGCCGATCCGGGCTGCAAGGACGTGCCGCATCTCGCGCGTCTCGGTTTTCCCATCGGTATCGTGTCGGAGGACGGCACGGTCGAGATCACGAAGGTCGAGGGCTCGGGCGGCCGCATCAGCCTCGCCACCTGCAAGGAGCAGATGCTCTACGAGGTGCACGATCCGGCCCGGTACCTTCAGCCGGACCTGGTCGGCGACTTCTCCAGCGTGGAGATGGAGCAGGTTGGTCCCGATCGTGTCCGGGCAACCGGCGCGACGGGTTCGCCGGCGACGGGCCTGCTCAAGGTCTCGGTCGGGTATCTGGATTCCTACATCGGCGAGGGGCAGATCTCCTACGCCGGACCGAGCGCCCTGGCTCGCGGCCGTCTGGCCCGGGACGTGGTGCTTGAGCGCCTTGCGCTCATCGGTGTGGCGACCAGCGAGCTGCGTTGTGACCTCATCGGCCTCGATGCACTCCACGGGGAGGCCCTCTCAGGTGGACGGGAGCCCTATGAAGTCCGGCTCCGCATCGCAGGTCGGACAGAGACCCATGCTGAGGCTGTCCGGATCGGAAACGAGGTGGAGACGCTCTACACCAACGGGCCCGCGGGCGGTGGCGGTGCCTGGAAGTCAGCGCGCGAGGTGGTGGCGGTGCAGTCGGTCCTCGTTCCGGCCGCGCTCGCTCAGCCGCGCGTACAGTTCGTGGAAGCCTGAGAACTGGGAATCGGACCATGAAGCTGCGCGCGCTCGCCCACTCCCGCACCGGCGACAAGGGCAACACGTCGAACATCTCGCTGATTGCCTATGACGTGGCGGACTATGATCATTTGGCGACGCACGTCACGGCGGAGCGGGTGAAACAGCATTTTCAGGGGATCGTGACTGGGGAGGTCGTCCGCTATGCGTTGCCGAAGATCGGGGCGCTCAATTTCGTCCTGAAGGGTGCTCTCGGCGGCGGCGTGACCCGCTCGCTGGCACTCGACGCGCACGGGAAGGGACTGGGCTCAGCCCTCCTCGATCTCGACATTCCGGAGCGAACCTGAACCGACATCGCGCGTGCCGGGTGAAATCAGCGGCCCATCCAGTCCGAGCCATTTGGCGAGGGGGCACGGTGGCGCGGAGGATAAGAAGCAACCACGTCGCTTCCGCGTCGGACGCAGGCCCAAGCGATCGATCCGGGCGCGACGCGACCGCCCGGCCTTGGCAGAAGTCGGCTGATTTCCTTGGACGGCGAATGCCGGAATAGTCGAGCGACTTCGATCGCGTGTCGGTTCATTCTGGAGCCGTACGGGACGGTTCCATCGCTGGCTCAACACAGCAGCATGGGATCCAAAGTTCGGCGGGTCGACGGAGAAAGTCCGCACACCGGATCGAAGTCAATCGGCTTTTGAAATTGTAATGGCCGTGCGACTCCGATCCGGCAAAACACCTTCTCAACAGCTTGGTTCGGCACTTGTGAACGTTGTGCGAGCGTGAAGAAATCCATTGGACTGACGGAGTACGATCTGCGCCGGAATGGCTGAAGACGGGATCGCTGATCCTGGTCGCTTCTGGTGTCGGCTCGCCGTGGCGACGGCGCTCGGCACGGCTGGAGACGTCTGCAAGCAGTCGATCGTCGTCGTGCTGCGCGCGGTTCGCGGATCGTATTGGGGATCGTTCCCCCGCTTATCCTTGGCGTCGTCTGTCTGGCCCTCGGCTCTGGGCTCAGCGCGTTTCGACCAGTCTCTGGCAGCTCGCCATCGTGCGCGGTCTGCTCGTCGGAGCGCTCGACAGCTCGGTCGCTGCCGGACCCCTCACGGCCGATGTCTTCCCCTGGTTCTGGCGCCGCTGCGGCTTGGCCGTCGCGCTGTGCGCATCCGGCAACCATCTGGCGGGCACACTCTGGCCGCCGGTGGTCGAGCATGGGGTTCACGCGTACGGCTGGCGCGCGACGCAGGCCGGCATGGGCCTGTTCCGCCTCGTCGCCATGCTGCGACTCGCGCTGCCGATGCGCGGCCGGCCCGCAAGCTGTGACGACGCGCTCGCCCGGATTCCTCCGAAGTCTCCTCGCCGTGGCCGGCATCGCGTCTGGCGTGGCGATGGCGATGCGGCAGTCACGCGTCTCGCGGATCCAAGGGTTACGATCGCGGATGCTGTCCCGTGCCCGTTCGGCAACCCCAGACCTTCGCGGTCGCGTTCATTGAGGAGCACCCTTGCCGAAGGATGACGCTCCGGTTCATGCGTCGCAGCGATACTGGGTTCGAGGAAGAGCGGCATGCTGTTGTGGGCTTGGTTCGACTCCCTGTCGCTGTTTGATCAGATCGTCATCGTGGCATGCATCGCCGCGGTCCTGTCCGGCATCTACAAGGCCGGCTACAAGCACGGGTTCGCGGCCGGTGCGGCCTCCACCAGGGCCCGATGGAAAATCCCGTGGCCCTGATGCACTGTCGTGTCGTTGGTGTGCCGGGCGTGTCTGACGGTGAAGCGAAGCCGTCTCGAAGGCCGGCGAGAGAGCGGTCTCGCCCTTCTTCTATCGAGCACGAGTGGTGTTGTGAGATGCTCTCAAGGCGGCGAGCCGCCTTGCCGTCAGCGAAGGAAGTTCGGGGGCACAGGCGGGCTCGCATTGAGCAGGGTGATCGTCACCCGTCGGTTCGGCGCGATGTAGGGATTGTCTGGGAAGACTGGCTCCGTGTCGGCGCGTCCAACAACGGAAGCGAAATTGTCGTTGGGAACCCCGGCGCCCGCCAGGATCTCTCGTACGGCGAGCGCACGGCCGGCGGTGAGATTCCACGGTTCGCCCGCCCGCGCCGAGCCCGGGCGCGCGGCCGCCGTGTAGCCGGTGATGGACAGGCGATTGGGCAGCCGGCGCAGAGCGGGCGCGATCGCCTCCAGCACGCGGCGGGTGCGCTCGTAGGGATCGACAGATCCCTCGCGGAACATGGACCGACCGTCCTGGTCCACGAGGGACACGTTGACCCCCTCCTTCGTTTGCTCGATCACGATGTTGCGCGACAGTTCGGCGATGTCAGGCATGTCCTGGAGCGCCTGCCGGAGGCTGGCTATGGCACTGTAGTCAGCCTGCACGGTGGAGGGCGGCTTGCTGGCGTCGAGCTCGTTGGCGCGACCGGGACCGGTCACGCGCGCCCCATCCGCCTGCTGCGCGGAGCCCCGCGCCGCGTCGCGGGGGGTGGACGCCTTGTTGCCTGTCGTGTCCAGGGCGGTGCCGTACATCATTCCGCCCGCGCCGCTGGTTGCAGGGCTCAAGGCCCCCGGCGCGAAATACTCCGCCAAACCGATCTTCTGCTCCTGCGTCGTCATGCTGATCAGCCACATCAGCAGGAAGAACGCCATCATGGCAGTCACGAAGTCCGCGTAGGCGATCTTCCAGGCCCCGCCGTGGTGGGCATGGGCGGCCTTCTTGACCTTCTTGATGATGATCGGCTGGATGGGCGTGGTCATCGTGTCCCTGCCGGAGATCAGGTCAGCTCTGGGCGGGCAGAGCGGCGGTTGCCGCTTCCACTTCGCTGAAGGTCGGACGGACGTCGCTCATCAGGGACTTGCGGGCGAATTCGATCGCCATCACCGGCGGCTGACCGCCGATGTGCGCGAGAAGCCCCGTCTTGAGGGAAAGATAGTATTTGGACTCGGCCTCGAAGAGACTCTTCAGCGACTGCGCCATGGGCCCGAAGAACCCATAGGCGATGAAGACGCCGAAGAAGGTGCCGACCAGCGCACCGCCGATCAGATGTCCCAGCACCTCCGGCGGCTCCTTGATCGCCCCCATCGTCTTGATCACGCCGAGCACGGCGGCGACGATGCCGAGCGCGGGTGTTCCGTCGGCAAGCGACTGCATGGCCGAAACGATGCGCTCCTGCTCCTGGTGGTGCGTCTCCAGTTCCTCATCCATGAGCGCGTCGATCTCGTGGACATTATTGGCGCCGAGCGTCACCATACGCATGTAATCGCAGACGAACTCGACCGCGTGATGATTCGCTGCGAAAGACGGGAAGGCGTTGAAAAGCGCAGAATCTTCCGGGTTCTCGATGTGAGGCTCGATCGCCATCGCACCCTTGGATTTCGCGAGCTTGAACAACGAGTACTGCATCCCCAGCAATTCTACGTAGCTTTGCTGCGTGTATTTGGGGCCCTTCACCAGGGTGCCCAGCATGGCCGGCACGGCCTTGAGCACCGGTCCGGTGTTACCGATGATGAAGGCACCGATCGCCGCACCGAGGATGATCACGAACTCGAACGGCTGCCACAGGACGACCAGATGGCCACCCATCGCCGCGTAGCTGCCGAAGACGCAGGCGAAGACGATCATCGTGCCGACGATCAGCCGCATAATATGCCATCCTTGCGCGGCGCTAGGTTGAGCCCGCGCGAAACCCCCGATGATCTGGCACATCACCGATTATGATTAACGGCGCGTTAGGGCCGCGGTCGGAGCATGTGGAAAGCGCCCCTCCACCGGCCTGAGGCGCGCTGCAACCGCTTCGCGGCACGGGTAGGGACGTATGCAAGCGGACGGCTGGGCGAACCAGGGGCCTGCGGGACGGCCGATCGCGCCGCTGAAGACCTGAACGGTGAATCGGGTCGATGTGCGGAGGGCGCTGAGAGAAAGAGCGCGGCGCTGAACTACCCCGGCTGTCTTGATCGCTCGGTCCCGAAAAACGTTGTCAGAGCCGGGTTCGGCTTCGCGAGTACCGCCGGCGACCAACTATCCCGGATGCGACATAGACGGCTGACCGGTGCAGGAAGCCGTGCGGTAGCCGTCCTGCACCTCTATCGTTCTTCCGAGTCGCGCTCAGCTTGCGTCGGCCGTCCCGTCTCAATCGGTCTTTGTTGATCGACGAAGCATCTGGCCGTTCAGGACGTGCGACGCCTTCGCCCGACGCTGAAGGACAACTGCCCGATCCGTGCGATAGCTCCGGACCGAACGCGAAGGGTGATGCGATCCAAATTCAATCGTTCAAGATGCCCATCGACGGACGAGGACACACGACAGTATCCCGTCAGGCAGCGCTCAGGCGAATCCAACCTGCTACCGCAACCCGAAGTGACCGTATCAGCAAGCCTCGAAGGAGCGCTCCTTCCAGGCCTGCGCCGAGTCTGACTTTTCGGATTGTGGTACGAGAGCGGATCCACTTTGCTTTGAGCAAGACGGGACAGTTTCTGGCGGACAAACCGGTTGGTCAGTCAGCGCTCAGGCCGCAGCCTGCCACTGATCCGCCCGTTGGCGCCGAATCGGTCCGCAGCGCCCCAGGTCGATTCGCTGCGCCGACGCGAAGCTCATCGACGATCAGATGCCCTTCTCTGAGATCTGGTGATCGCGGCATCTGGCACGGCGCGCCTTGCTGCGCGCCTCACCGAGCCTGAGCCTCGCGAAGCACCGCCCGGACCTGCCCCGCCGCTAAGGCCAGTGCCGAATCCTCGACGCGACCATCGTCGTGGTCCGCGGCGAGAGAACCCAGCCTATAGGCGATCCGGTGTTCGACGGCTTGCAACAACTCGCGGGCGGGGTCCGCATCGATCCGCAGCAGCGTCTGCGCGAGATCAAGATACGCACTCCGCAGGAGGCTGAATGCAAAGCGTGTCGCGGCTTCATCCGCGATCGGCGTCATATCGGTCATTGCGTGTTCCTCACTCAAAACACGCTCCCCAGACCGCGGGGCTTATATCGGGTTCCGCGAAGATTGTAAAACCTTTATTTTCTGACACCTGAGGCCAGTTTTTAGCCCAGAAATGCCGGGGAGATTTAACATAAGGCAAGGACCTGGCACCGATCCACTTCGGCACAGCTGAGGGCGTTCGCGCCAGGGCCCGGGTGGCGGCTTCAGCTCCCGCGAGCCCGACCGTCAGACTCAGGGTCGCGCCCTCGATGCGCCGAGAAGCGCGCGCTTGACCAGCGACAGGCGCAATTTTTTCTGACCGTGCATCGAAGAGTTTTTCAGGAGCAGAGTAGTCCGAAGTTGGAGTAGTGTGACACGTCAGGCATGTGCATTCGTGCAATGCCGCAGATATTGGTGCGGTGCAATAAGAACTGCATTCAGATTTACGCCATTCCTGAGCCCCCCTGCTCCGGACGGCGCGTGGACGGCGAACGAGAGTGCGGAAGACGGCGGCTGTGCGGTTCGTCGACGTTCAGGACCTCGGAGAGGATCACGATTTCCATGAGGAAGAACAAGGTCATCTCGGCAGACGAGGCCATCGCGCTGATCCGAGAGAACGACGTCGTGACCACTACGGGCTTCGTCCAGAGCTGCATCCCGGAGTCGCTGCACGCGGCGCTGGAGAAGCGTTTCGTCGACACGGGCTCGCCGCGCGGTCTCACGCTGATCATGACCGCGGGCGCGGGCGACAGCAAAGGCCTCGGGACGGGACGCCTGCACCATGACGGCCTGCTCTCGCGCGTGATAGCCGCCAATTTCGGCCGCATGCCGAAGGTCGCGAAGGCCGCGCAGGAGAACTTGATTCGCGGCTACAACCTGCCCCAGGGCGTCATTTCGCAGCTGTACCGCGCCTGTGCGGCGGGCCAGCCGGGCCTGTTCTCCAAGGTCGGCCTGCAGACCTACGTCGATCCCCGCCACGGCGGCGGCAAGGTCAACGAGCTGACGAGCGAGGATATCGTCAAGCTCGTGGAGGTCGATGGTGAGGAGTGGCTGTTCTACACGGCCACCAAGATCGACGTCGCCTTCATCCGCGCGACCTCGGCGGACCCATCGGGCAACCTGTCCTACGAGAAGGAGGCGCTGACCCTCGACTGCCTCGCCCAGGCGATGGCGGCGCGCAACAATGGCGGGATCGTCATCGCCCAGGTCGAGCGCATCGTGGACGACGGTTACCTGCTGCCGAAGGACGTGCGGGTGCCGGGCATTCTGGTGGATTGCGTGGTTGTCGCCGAGCCCGAGATGCACCGGATGAACTACGGCGTGATGCATGATGCGGCGCTGGCGGGCGAGATCCGCGTGCCGGTCACCGGCATCAAGCGGATGGCCTTGAACGAGCGCAAGATCATCGCCCGGCGCGCCGCCTTCGAGCTGCCGCCGAACGGCGTGGTCAATCTCGGCGTCGGGGCGCCCGAGGGCATCTCGTCGGTGGCCAACGAGGAGAAGATCACCCCCTACATCACGCTCACCACCGAGGCCGGGGCTGTCGGCGGCGTGCTGGCGTCGGGTTCGAGCTTCGGCGCGGCCACCAACGCCGACTGCATCATCGACCAGAACCAGATGTTCGACTTCTACGACGGCGGCGGCCTCGACATGACCTGCCTGGGCATGGCCGAGTGCGACCGGGCGGGGAACGTCAACACGTCGAAATTCGGCGGCAAGCTGAACGGCTGCGGCGGCTTCATCAACATCTCGCAGAACGCCCGCACGGTGGTCTTCGCCGGCACCTTCACGGCCGGCGGCCTGGAGATCGCGGTGCATGACGGTCAGGTCCGCATCGTCAGCGAGGGCAAGGCGCGCAAGTTCGTGACCCAGGTGCAGCAGAACACCTTCTCGGGTCCCTACGCGGTCGAGCGTTCCCAACCGGTCCTCTACGTGACCGAACGCTGCGTGTTCCAGCTCACGGCCGAGGGGCTGGAACTGATCGAGGTCGCGCCCGGCATCGACATCGAGCGCGACATCCTCGCCCACATGGATTTCGCGCCCGTGGTGCGCAACCCGGTGCCGATGGATCCGCGCATTTTCCGCGAAGAGCCGATGGAGCTGATCTCCGACCTGCTCAACCTCGATCTGAAGTCGCGCGTCAGCTACGACGGGGAGCGCAACATCCTCTTCATCAACCTGGAAGGCTGGTACTGCCGGGTGAAGGGCGACATGGATGAGCTGCGCATGACCATCGTGGAGGCCTGCCGCAAGGCCGGCCAGCGGGTCAACGCGGTGATCAACCACGATGGATTCCGGCTCAACGAGAACCTGTTCGATGATTACGCCGGGATGATCCAGTATCTTCAGGCGAACTACTACGCCACGACCACCCGCTACGCGACGAGCGCCTTCCTGCGCCTCAAAATGGAGGAAGCGCTGAACAAGCGCGGCGTCGCGCCCCACGTCTTCGAGCGGAAGGAGGATGCGCACGCCTTCGTCAGCAGCACGGAGGACCGGAAGGCGCGCAAGCGGATCTCCCCTGCCGTGGCATCGGCGGCCTGACCAGGGGTCGGATGCGCGGATCGCGTCGGGCAGATCCTCTGATATAGGCGGTTGACGCCGTCCTCGTCCGAGGCCCCGCCGACGTGCGTCGCGAGGAGCCCCAACCCTGGACCTGCATCCGAGCCCAGAACCGTCGCGCGTTGATCGGCCAGGTGTCCCCCACGTCGACAGGCCCGAGTGGATTGCGCATCACGCGCACGACGCGTTGATCGCCGAGCTGGAGACCTGGCCGAAGCCTGGGCTCGTGAGCCCGGTGGATTCCGGTAGCCACGACGACATGGACGCCGCAACTCTGCGGGCTAGTGCGGCGGCGATCCGCCCGTTCTTCGCGGACCTCGTCGTGGCCGGGGCGCGCGGCGCCGCCATGCCGGAACTCCGGGCGATCGGCCTGCGCGCCGAGGCGGCCATGATGGCCGCGACCGGGGGCGTCAATGCCCACCGCGGCGCCATCTTCTCGCTGGGCTTGGTCTGTGCTGCGGCCGGCGCGAACAGCGGAGGCGTCCGGTCGGCCGAGGCGTACGCGCTCGCCGTCGGCCAACTCTGGGGCGACGCCATTGCCCGTGCGCCGGCCTCGCCGACAAGCCACGGCGGCCGCGCGGCGCGCCGCTACGGGGTGGGCGGCGCCAGCGCGGAGGCGGCGGCCGGATTTCCCACGATCCGCGCCACCGGTCTGCCGGCCCTGCGCCTCGGCCGCGCCCGCGCACCTGCCGATCCGACGGCGGCCCGGGTCGACTGCTTCTTCGCGCTTCTGGCCGTCGTCGATGACACCAACCTCCTGCATCGCGGCGGGGCCGACGGGCTGAGCGCAGCGCGCGCGGCCGCCGCGGCCTTCGTGACGGCGGGAGGGATTGCGGCCGCCGGCTGGCGTGACCGCGCGCTCGACGTTCACCGCGCCTTCGTGGCGGCCCGACTCAGTCCGGGCGGCTGCGCCGATCTCCTGGCGACGACACTATTCCTCGACACCTTTGAGACCGGATCCTGAGCACTGGCCGGATCCCTCAACCTGTCCGGCGGGCCGTTCCGCCGCATGGTTCCGAGCGTCACCGCTCCCCACATGCGCCCTGCCCCTCCCCGATCCCGGTTGCCCAGTGACCTTCGTCAGGATCGCGCTCCTCGCGCTCGCTGCCCTCTTCCTCGTGCCTATCGCCATCTCCGCCACGCTCTACTGGCTGAGGGCCAGCGGAGACTGGCGGCTCGCCGACCGATCGAGCGCGGGCCTGCTCCCACAGGCCCGGGCGAATCCGGAGGCCGTGGTGCGGATCCTGTCGGCCCGCACGGTCAGCTGGCGCGGGATCGTCGCGACACACAGCTGGATCGTCATCAAGGATCGCGACGCGCCGGCCTATCAGCGCTTCGACTACACCGCGTGGGGGCAGCCGATCTGGATCGATCGCTTCGTGCCCGATGGCCGCTGGTTCGGGAATGCCCCCACCGTGATCTTCGCCGCGGACGGGCCGGGCGCTGAGGCGATGCTCCCGCGGATCCGCAAGGCGGTGGCTGAGTACCGCTATGCTCAACCGGGCGACTACGTGGTCTGGCCGGGACCGAATTCGAACACTTTCGTGGCGGCCATCATGGCGGCGGTGCCGGAGATCCGCGCCAGCTTGCCGACGACCGCGATAGGCAAGGATTTTCCCTATGACGGCCGCTGGTTCGGCTCGACCCCGTCGGGCACCGGCATCCGGATCAATCTGGGCGGCTATGCCGGCCTCACGGTCGGCTGGGTTGAGGGGCTCGAACTGAACCTGCTCGGCGGCGTCGCCGGCATCGACCTGCGGCGGCCGGGGATCAAGTTGCCCGCGCTCGGACGGTTCGGGATGTAAGACGGTTTCGCCGACGCCTTCGCCCCGCGCCTCAGTGAACGGCACCGCCTTGCAGCAGCTCGATCGGGGACCCTACCCGTCCTTGTTCTTCCGCGATGACCGCCTAGGGGTTCTCGAAGGCGGAACAGGAGTTATCGGTGCCGCTGCTTGAGGTCTTCACCGAGGCCTCGACGACGGTCCGACACCACAGATGACGGGGTTCGGGTTTGAGCACCGCCTCCTGCCGTTCCGGTTGCGGGTCGGGCGATCCATAAGGCTGGGCACGGACATGTGCGACTGGGCATGATCGGCGGTCGGATTGTGTTTGACGCCGACGTCAGTGACCGGTTGATTCGACTGAGCGGAGCGCCGGGGTCGTGCTGAAGGCCAGCTCAACCGGTGACGAGCGAGATGGCGCGCCGCATCCAGCGCATCTGGGCCTCGACCAAGGAGGGGCTGCGATGCTTGAGGATTGCAGATTTGAGGAGGCTCTTAGGCACCTCCCAGAGCTGAACCGATCCTACCGGGAAATGCGCCACGTCCCCGGCTTTCAGATGATGACGTGTCCCGTCCTGCTCGGTGATGTGCACGTCGCCCTCGAGCACCGTGATGATCTCGTCAGACTGATGGGTCCAGCGGAAGGTGCTCGCCGTCGTGCGCCAGAGATAGACGTCCGCGTCGCCGTCATGGGTTCCGGAGACTGTGGCGATCTCGGTGACGGGATCGCCCGAAACGACCCATTCGGCCGGAATCGGAGACGGAATGAAGGCGGCGGCGCCAGGCCGAATCGCGGTGCTTGCGACGGGCCGGCCGTCTTCGTGCAGCCGGATCTCCACATAGGCGCCCGCGGCGGCCAGTAGCAGGGCGGCACCGACGAGAAACTTCTTCAAAGCCAGCTCCGAAACTCAAGACACAGGGCTCGCCTGGAACAGGAGAACAACGCCTGTTCGCCACCTGCTGAGCTCTAACAGTCTCGCTTGCCATATTCCAGTGGTCTTCACGATCCCGCGAGCTTTTTCCTTAACGGAGCTGTGATCCATCCCGGCTTGAACTTTGTGTTCAAAATTCGAGCTGAGTTTCGACATCAGGCTGGGCGTCCTGGCATCGATGCCATCTGCCACGAACGGCCACGGGGAAGCATCCGTGCTGCCGGAATTGGCGAAGACACGTGCCCGTCGCGACGACCGCGGCGTGTCGATCCTTTTTCTAACCGATGACCGTTCCTGCCGCGCCGTTTCACGTGCGGCCTGTCCCAGGTCGCATGCCACGACGCCTGGCATTGACCCGGACGCCAGATCGATGATTCGGAACGATTAGCCTGGAGGGAAAATCAGTTTTTGAAAGAAACCGACAACGATCAAGCGCATCAAAGCAACGAAATTCTAGAATAGTGTTCCAGTAAAAATAGGATCAGACGGCATCGTTGCAAGCACTCAATCATCTGCTAAGTCGTGCTGTCTCTGACGAACTTTCCGGCCGTACCGATGCGTGTCTCCATCAAAGCTCGGTTGATGCTGCTGCTCGCCATGATGGGGCTGCTCCTCCTCGGCTCCGCGGCGTTGGGAAATTTCGCACTGCACAGCAGCAGAAGCAGTCTACGCACCATCTTTGCAGATCGTGTCCTCTGCCTAAGCCAGATCAGCGAGATCAGAGATTCCTATGAAGCCATCCTCAGGGCCATGCGCCGGGTGATCGGCCGGGAAATCGAGCCGCAGGAGGCCGCCAAAGTCTTCGTCCGGGACCTGTCACGGTCGAAGCAGCTCTGGAACGCCTACAACGCCTCTTACATGACACCTGAGGAGAAGACCGTCGCGTCCGATGTCGATGCCCGTCTCAAGCGCGATGCCGTGATCGTCGAGGATATACTCCGGCGTCTTGAGACGCGGGAAGCGGTCGACTTCGCGGCGGAGCGGATCAAACTGCTCGGCGAGATGGGAGCGACCAGCGTCGGCCTGGCCAAGCTGACGGAGATCCAGGTTCGGGAAGCGAGTGCGGAATATGGCCGCGCGGATGTCCTGGCGGGATGGCTACGGGGCTTCCTCCTCGCGGCACTCGGGCTCGCGACGATCGCCGTCGGGTACGGGCTCTTCATCATCATGGCGAAGGTGACGAGGCCCCTCAAGACAATGACCGCGACCATGTCACGTCTGGCGGCGGGCGACCTCGACGCGCCCGTGGCCGGCACACATCGGCACGATGAGATCGGCGCGATGAGCCGGGCCGTCGAAGTGTTCAAAGGCGCGCTCATCGCCAAGCGCGAGGCCGAGCGCGCGGCCGCCGCCGAGCGGACGGTGAAGGCGCGCCGGGCAGACACGCTGGACCATGCCACGGAGGCGTTCCGCGAGCAGGTCAAGCGCATGATGCAGACCCTGTCGGGCGCCGCGAACGAGATGGAAGCGGCAGCCCGCCTCATGAGCCGCAACGCCGACCAGACCGCCGATCAATCCTCCAACGTGTCGTCTGCGGCCGAGCAGACTTCGGCGAACGTGCAGACCGTCGCCGCGGCGAGCGAGGAGCTGGCGACCTCGATCGGGGCCATCAACGCCCAGATCGCCCATTCCTCGGAGATGGCCGAACGGGCCGCCGCCGACGCCTCCGAGACGAACACCCTCGTCATGGGCCTCGCCGACGGCGCGGAGCGAATCGGGACCGTGGTCAGCCTTATCTCCGGCATCGCTGAGCAGACCAACTTGCTGGCGCTGAACGCCACCATCGAGGCGGCGCGGGCCGGCGAGGCGGGCCGCGGCTTCGCCGTGGTGGCCGCCGAGGTGAAGGACTTGGCATCCCAGACTGCGAAAGCCACGGAGACGATCTCCAGTCAGGTCGCCCACATCCAGGGCCAGACCCAGCAGGCGGTGGACGCCATCCAGGCGATCGCGGCCACCGTCCTGGATCTGCGCTCCATCGCGGTGGGCGTGGCGAGCTCTATGGAGCAGCAGGGTGCTGTGACGCAGGAGATCGTCAGGAACGTCACCGAGGCGGCCGGCGGCACGGAGGCCGTCACGGTCAACATCACCGCCGTCACCCAGGCGGCCAGCGAGACCGGCACCGCCGCCGGTCAGGTGCTCGAAGCCGCGACGGCGCTGTCGCGCCAATCCGACGACCTGCGCGGCGCGGTGACCGCGTTCCTGGCGGCCGTGAAGGCGGCCTGAGCGTTCACGCCGGAGGCCGGTCGGAGGTCGGCGGCGCAGGCTCCGGCAGACGCATCAAGGCCTCTCCCATGCGCAGCCGCGTGCCCTCTCTTAGGGCCGGGCACAGCTCGAAGCCGGCAGGCGCCAGAACCACGATGGTCGAGCCGTGCTCGAACCAGCCCATCTCGGCGCCCTTGGCGAGGCGCGCGGTGCTCGGCAAGGTAGCTCCCCCCGTGGCGCGCAGGCTCAGTCCGTCAGGCAGGAAGCCCAGGCGCAGGCCAGCCACGAGAATGGCCGCGACCGGTACCAGCGTGACGGCGTGCCCGACCTCCGCGACGGCCAGGCGGATGACCGCGCGCTCGTTGCGACAGAACAGGGCCTCGACGCGCTTCAGCGCGATGGGATTCACGTTCCAAGTATCCCCCCAGATGTGCCGGACGGATTGGACCTGCAGATCGTGGGGCGCGTGGAACCGGTGATACATGCCGGCGGTCAGCCGCAGGGTGGCATAGCT
Source organism: Methylobacterium sp. A49B (assembly GCF_053346215.1). Taxonomy (NCBI): domain Bacteria; kingdom Pseudomonadati; phylum Pseudomonadota; class Alphaproteobacteria; order Hyphomicrobiales; family Methylobacteriaceae; genus Methylobacterium; species Methylobacterium sp. A49B. Next base: position 266,011 of record NZ_JBKFBO010000008.1, on the reverse strand, counting down.
GCCGCCCTCGTGGGCGCGCGCCAGAGCCTCGTCGTTGCCGAGGAGTTCGGCCAGCCGGTAGGCCAAGCCCTTGACCTGGAACAGGCGCCCGGCCTCGATCCGGCCATGCGCGCCCAGGATCGCGTCGCAGGGACTCACGAGGATCGCGGGATCTGCCTCCACCGGCCGGGTACCCGGGCGAAGGGCCCGCACGAAGGCGGCATGCAGGCTCGGGAAGCGCGCCTCCCGGGCATCGCTGAGATCGACGTCGCAGAACAGGCGCCAGGTCGCGATCGAGATGTCTCGCACCAGCGGTTGCTCGATGCGGCTGAACCAGCCCATGAAGCGGGTGGCGAGGCGGCGCGGCAAGCGGTTGGTCAGCAGGAAGTTGAGATCCTCCTGGGCGCCGACCCGCGCCAGCATCGTTCGCAGCCGGAATGAAGTGACCGTCATCATGCCGTGAACCGCGTCCGATACGGCGCGGAGTCATGTCCGCGCTCCTTGCCGCCCTGTCCGCCACCGCCGCCGCGCTTGCCCTGCCGCGGGCCGCAGAGCGCCTGCAGCTCTCCCGCGCGAAGCATCCTTCGCTCACCGGACACGCGCGGATGGCCCGGCGCGTCGCCGGCCTGATCCCGCGCTACGCCTATTCGCAGCGCGCCTTCTTCCGATCCGACGATCCGGATGAGACCGTGGCGCTGCGACGGGAGGCCGGCTTCGCGCGGCTCTCGGACCTCTACCGGACCCGCTTCGCCCGGACCCGGGCCGAGACCGAGGCCGTCCGCGACGGCCTGTCGGACCTGCAATTCACCGGCCTCTACCGGGTGCCGTTCCAGTACGCCGAGCACGTGCGCGCGCATCTGTCGGCCGGCGCCTTCGCCGCCTCGTCCGAGGGCGTGACGGTGACGGATCTCGACGGCAACGTGTTCTACGATCTTGCCGGATCCTACGGCGTGAATCTCTTCGGCGTGGATTTCTACCGCGCCTGCCTGACCGAGGGCGCGGCGCGGGTCGCGGCCCTCGGCCCGGTGCTCGGTCCGCTCCACCCGGTGGTGACCGCCAACGTGGCGCGCCTGAAGGCGATTTCCGGTCTCGACGAAGTCTCGTTCCACATGTCGGGGACCGAGGCGGTGATGCAGGCGGTGCGGCTCGCCCGTTATCACACGGGGCGGCGCCGGATCGTGCGCCTCTGCGGCGCCTATCACGGATGGTGGGGCGAGGTGCAGCCCGGCATCGGCAATCCCGTCCCGACCCGCGACACGCTCACGCTGGCGGATCTGTCCGCGCGCACGCTGCAGGTCCTGGGGACCCGCCGCGACGTCGCCTGCGTCCTGGTCAACCCGCTCCAGGCCATGCACCCCAACGCGGGCGCGCCGGCCGATTCCGCACTGGTCGACAGCGGGCGCAAATCGGCCTTCGACCGCGCCGCCTACACGGCCTGGCTGCAAGATCTGCGCGCCGTCTGCAGCGCGCGGGGCATCGTGCTGATCCTCGACGAGGTGTTCCTCGGTTTTCGCCTCGCCCGCGGCGGCGCCCAGGCGTATTTCGGCATCCAGGCGGACATGGTCACCTACGGCAAGACGCTCGGCGGCGGATTGCCGGTGGGGGTCCTGTGCGGGCGGGCCGACCTGATGCGGCGCTACCGGGACGACCGGCCCGTCGACATCTGCTTCGCGCGGGGAACCTTCAACGCTCACCCTTACGTCATGGGCGCCATGGCCGCGTTCCTCGACCGGCTCGACACGCCCGAAGTCGCAAAATTGTACCGGGATCTCGACGCGACCTGGGACGGACGCGCCGCGAGTCTCAACGGCCTCCTGGCCGAATCCGGGCTGCCCGTGCGGGTGGCCACCATGTCCACGGTCTGGACGGTCCTCTACACCAAGCCGTCGCGCTACAATTGGATGCTGCAATTCTACCTGCGTGCAGAAGGGCTGGCCCTGTCCTGGGTCGGCACCGGCCGCCTGATCTTCAGCCTCGCCTACGACGACGCGGCCTTCGAAACTGTCGCGTCGCGATTCGTGGCGGCGGCGCAGGCCATGCGGGCGGATGGCTGGTGGGACGGGGGAGCGGCCAGCGACAAGGTGATCCGCCGGTCGATCCTCCGGGAGATCGCGGCGATCCGCCTGGGCCGGCACGGCGCCCGCTTCGGATTGCGGGCGCCGGACCAGGGTTGAACCCGTTCGTTCCCAGTCGCCGCCTCAGTCCTCGCCTCAGACGCCGCGTTCGTGCGGTTCCCGTTCCTCGACGAGCTTGCCGTGCATGAGCGCCATCGGCGCCTTGTGATAGAGCTTGATGTCGTGGAACGGGTCGGTGAGGATCTTCGCCACCCAGACGAGACCAGTCTGCACGTCGCGCTGGAGGAAGAGCTGCACCATCCGGAATAGCAGGCCTGCCAGCGCCAGCCATAGCCAGATCCAGCCGACGTTTCGGATCAGCTCCGCGGTGCCCTGATGCGGAGAGATCAATCCGAACAGGCTGGGATCGAAGTAGAGTGGCAGCGGCGACAGCGCCCAGATCGCGAGCAGCACAACCTTACGCTGCAGATTGTACCCGACCTTGATCTCCTCCTTGTGCTCGTGCGTCGCCTCGTTGATGTGGTCGTAGCCCTTCGGCTCGAAGAACAGGTGGCCGGCCTGCCGGGAGGTCATCGCCACCAGCCAGCCGATCAGCGCCGCCGTCGCCGGATCCTTGAACGCGAGGGCGTAGGCCACCAGGAAGCTGACCGCACTCAGGACGTGCAAGCTCTGGTTGATTCGGTTGTGGTGATAGTAGCGGTGATCGTCCCAGCGCTGCTCGCGCAGCGCTTCCATGAAGCTCGCCATGTTGTGCGTCCCCGATCGGGTGGTTGTGGGCTGTCTTGCCGGCTCGCTCGCCCTCACGCGTCGCGCTTGCGCAGCCGGACGAGGGAGAAGTGGCCGAGCGGCGGCAGCGCCCGGCGTTCAACGAGCTCGACCGGCGCGTCGGATGCCCAGGCGGCGTAGCGGTCCCAGGCGAATTCGGTCCGCCATCCGAGGCGGCTCGTGACCGGGGCCAGCGCGTGCTCGACAGCCCGGCGCAGCCCGCCTTCCGCACCGATCCGCGTCGTGATGACGATCTCGCCGCCGGGCCGGAGAACCCGGGCGAACTCGTCGAGAGCGGCCTCCGGGTTCGGCACGGCCGTCACCACGTACTGCGCGACGACCACGTCGAAGGCTGCGTCAGGATAGTCGAGGTGCTCCGCGTCCATCACGGCCAGCCGCTCGACGTTGCGCAGACCGAGCCGCGCGACGCGGCGGCGCGCCTTCTCCAGCATGGGCGCCGAGATGTCGATGCCGACGATGCTGCGGGCGCGCCGGTAGGCCGGCAGCGAGAGCCCTGTCCCCACGCCGACCTCCAGGATACGTCCGCCGACCCGCTCCGCCGCCGCCGCCGCGAGCGTGCGCCCCTGCGCGAAGACCGGCCCGAAGACGAGATCGTAGACCGGCGCCCACCGCCCGTAGGCTTTGGCCACACCGTCACGGTCCAGACTAGGGCCGAGCGAGACCGCGCGTGACGAGCCGGTGCCGTGCATTCCGAGGGCCATGCGTTCCATCTCACTGTGTGCCGGGGCGAGTCCGCTGCGGCCGGCGTTGATCGCTGGGTGCAGGGTTGAGGGTGATTTTCGGACCGAACGCCACCCGCACGACGCGGGTCGTCGTCCGAACGATCGCGGCACGGCCGACCATGACAGCGCGGGCCTGGAAGAATGCCGAGGGCTGCTCAGGAGAGACGGGGTGGCGGGCGAAATCGCGCCGCTCTGCATCTCGTGAACCGCACGGCATGCCTCCGCTCAAATCTTTCCGCCGGCAAAGCTATGACTGTCGTTTGACAGGGTTGTGACAGTAAAAGCGAAGCATTTTCAGCGCGTATGCTTCGTTGGCAAAGCATACGCGCAAGATGGATGGCTGAATGGAACAGCGTCAACCGCTCCGCCCTGCCGGGGCCGGCGATGGCGGCGAGGGATTATCGCGGCGTCGGGGGCCACCCTGCGGGCACCCACTGTTCACGACGTTCGAACCAACTTGGTCGTATATCCTCGCCGCGACGCCGCGAATGCGCGATGTTTTGATAACCGGATGTCCGGAGGCCGCGTCTTCGACATCATCTCGCCCTGATATCGACGAGATGTGACCCGGTATCGCCATTCAGCACGGGGCGCGTCGGCGCGCCGGAGGAGCATTGCGCGTGAACGACTTCAAGCGGCGTCAAATCTTCGCGGTGGCGGCTATCGCCGGGCTCGCCTTCAGCGCCGGGCAGGTGCAGGCCGCGCAGTGCGGCAACACCGCTGCGGGCTTCGAGACCTGGAAGCGGCAGTTTGCCGAGGAGGCGCGCGGACGCGCCAGCGCGGCGAGTCTGGCCGCGCTCCAGAACACCAGTTACTCCACCGCCACCATCTCGGCGGATCGTGGCCAGCACAGCTTCAAGCTGTCGCTCGAGCAGTTCCTGGCCAAGCGCGGAGGTCCGGCGATCGTCTCGCGTGGGCGGGCGCTCAAACGGCAGAACGCTGCGCTCTTCGACTCGATCGAGCAGCGCTACGGCGTGCCGCCGGGCCCGCTCCTAGCGATCTGGGGCATGGAGACCGGCTTCGGCGCCGTGCGTGGAAACGTGAACACCCTCTCGGCAGTGGCGACGCTCGCCTATGACTGCCGGCGCTCCGAATATTTCACGGACCAGCTCTACGCGGCACTGACCCTGGTCGATCGTGGCCTCCTGACGGCGAATACCCGTGGCGCAGCCCATGGCGAGGTCGGCCACACGCAGTTCCTGCCGAAGAACGTGCTCACGTACGGCACGGGCGATCTCAACAATGTCGGTGCCGCCCTCTCGTCGACCGCCAACTTCCTGAAGGCGCATGGGTGGCGCGCTGGCGCGGGTTACCAGCCCGGCGAGCCGAACTTCGCCGCCATTCAAGGCTGGAACGCGGCGCCGGTCTATGAGAAGGCGATCGCTCTGCTCGGACGCCAGATCGACAACGACTGAAGATCGCTCGCAGCGAATTGCGGCGAGAAAGATCGGGCACGACAGTAATACGCCCAAAAATGGTCTTGATCGATCCAGGATCGACCATCGCGCCGCCCCACAAATGCCTGCCCCGCCCAGCTGTTTAGGCCCGGGCGGGGCCTGTCCGTCCGTCGTGTCGTCTCTGCTTTGTCCGCGGAGATCGCGACGGTCGGGCGAGCGCCCGCTCTGCGACCAGGAGCGTGGGCACTCGCATGACCATCGATTCCGTGCCGCTGGACGGCCGTGGCACCCGGAGCGCGCGGCGCGCCTGCGTAGCACCTTTGGGAGTGCTGACTGGTGCCATCCTCTTGGCTGCCCTGGGAAGCAACCAGTGGCATTTCCATCAGGATACGCTCGTCTCACTGGAGCGGGTGGAGGCCCGTAGTGCCGACGGCGCAGCGGAGACTGCTGGATCGCCCGCCGAGCGTGACGTTGCCACCGCCGGTCACGAGACGACTGCGCCCGACGTGCCGGCCGTCGACGCTTGGCGCGAGGCCACCGGCGGCCCCCTGTCACGATGGGCTTGGGCCCAGACGGTCTTGCCCGCACTCCCGCCTGACCACGCTGTCGAGGACGAAAGCCGAGCCGGGGTCCAGGAAGAGCCAGAAGCCGGTCGTGAGTTCGAAGCGCAACCAGCCGAGCCGCCGCTTTCCGCGATGATGGTCCCGCTACCGATCCCGCGGCCGCCCGAGTTCCGCGGTCCGGGCGCGGCGGCCACGGCCCGCCGAGCCGAGCGGCGGATGTCGCGGCGCGAGCTGCCGCCTGCCCAACCGACTGCGCCCGCGGTCGACGACCGCTCGTTCCTGGAGAAGTTCTTCGGTATCGAGCGCGCCCCCGCGCTCGCTTACACCGCCCTTGAAAGCAAGCCCATCGACGTTGCCCCGCAGCGCCGCATCACGCCGCCGCTTCCAATGGCCCGGGAGCCCGGCGCGACGGCCGGCATCGCCGTCTACAACATCGCCGCCCGAACCGTGACGCTCCCGAACGGCGAGCGTCTCGAAGCGCATTCCGGCCTCGGCGAAGGACTGGATGAGCCGCGCCTCGTCAATGTCCGGATGCGCGGCCCGACGCCGCCCGGGACCTACGATCTCACCGAACGAGAGGCGCTGTTCCACGGCGTTCGCGCCATCCGCCTCACACCGGTCGGCGGCTCTGAGGCCGTCTACGGCCGCGTCGGGCTTCTGGCGCATACCTACATGCTCGGCCCGCGGGGCGATTCGAATGGGTGCGTCTCATTCCGCGACTACAACCGCTTCCTCGAGGCCTTTCTCCGCGGCGAAGTCCAGCGCCTCGTCGTCGTGAGCGGCTCTCAGGATCCACTGCCGGCCCTTGCGGCTGGCACGGTCACGACCCGGATGGCTCGCAACGGTAGCTGAGGCTTCGCGGCCTCGGACCGTTGCCTGCGCAATATCGACCAGACCTCCAGGCGCGACACGGTCCGGAGCGCGAACGCCCCACCGCGACCGCTCCTGCCCGGAACCCGCCAACGTCGGGCAAGCATCTCCCGGTTGGCGCTGTCGTCCGCGCTACACGTCCAGATTCGCGACGCTGAGCGCGTTCTCCTGGATAAACTCCCGCCGCGGCTCGACGACGTCGCCCATCAGCTTGACGAAGAGATCGTCGGCGTCGGTGACGTCCTTGACCTTCACCTGCAGCAGCGAACGCACGTCCCGGTCGAGGGTGGTCTCCCACAACTGCTGGGCGGTCATCTCGCCGAGGCCCTTGTAACGCTGGAGCTGCAGGCCCTTGCGGCCGAAAGCCATGACCGCCTCGAACAGGGCGACCGGGCCGTGCAGCACCGTCTCGTCGGCCTTCCGCATCAGCGTCGCGGGCTCGCCGTAGATCTCCCGGAACGCGTCGGCCCGTTCGGCGAGGCGGCGGGCCTCTTGCGACGTGATGAGCCCGGCATCGAGCGTCGCCACCTGGCGCACGCCACGCAGTGTCCGGCTCAGGCGATAGCCGCCCTCGAAGGCCTCGCCTGACCAGCCCTGTTCGATCTCGTCCGCGATGGCATCGAGCCGGCGGGCTGTCATGTCGGCGAGAACCTCCGCCTCACCTGGGCGGGAGGCGGCTTCGGGATCGAACGCTCCGGCCAGGACCGCCTGCTCGACGACGGTGCGGTCGTAGCGGGTGTGCAGACCCTGCAGGATGCTCCGGAAGGTGCGAGCCTCCTCGACAAGGCTCTTGAGTTGCGGCCCGGTGAACTCGGCGCCCGTTGAGAGGCGCAGAACTGCGCCCTCCGTGCCCTGGTCGATGAGGTAATCCTCGAGGGCGCGCTCGTCCTTGAGGTAGATCGCCCGGCGGCCCCGCTCGGCCTTGTAGAGAGGCGGCTGCGCGATGAAGAGGTGGCCGCGCTCGATCAATTCCGGCATTTGGCGGAAGAAGAAGGTCAGCAGCAACGTCCGGATGTGCGACCCATCCACGTCCGCGTCGGTCATGATGATGATGCGGTGGTACCGCAGCTTCTCGGGATTGAAGCCTTCCCGGTCCGTCGACGAACGACCGATCCCGGCGCCCAGTGCCGTGATCAGCGTGCCGATCTCGGCCGAGGACAGCATCCGGTCTGCGCGCACACGTTCGACGTTGAGGATTTTGCCGCGCAGCGGCAGCACCGCCTGGAACGTCCGGTCGCGGCCCTGCTTGGCCGAGCCGCCGGCGGAATCACCCTCCACCAGAAGGATCTCGCACTTGGTCGGGTCGCGCTCCTGGCAGTCGGCGAGCTTGCCGGGCAGCGAGGCGATGTCGAGCGCGCCCTTGCGGGTCACGGTCTCGCGGGCCTTGCGGGCCGCCTCGCGGGCCGAAGCGGCGAGCACCACTTTGCCCATGACGGAACGGGCCTGCGAGGGATTCTCCTCAAGCCACGTGGAGAGACCCTCGTTCAGGACGTTCTCCACCGCCGGCCGCACCTCGGACGAGACGAGCTTGTCCTTGGTCTGCGAGGAGAATTTCGGGTCCGGCACCTGCACTGAAATCACCGCGGTCAGCCCCTCGCGACAATCCTCGCCCGTGAGCGACACCTTCTCTTTCTTGGAGATGCCCGAGGAGTCGGCGTAGCCGGTGATCTGCCGGGTCAGGGCGGCGCGGAAGCCCGCCATGTGCGTGCCGCCGTCGCGCTGCGGGATGTTGTTGGTGAACGGCAGGACCGTCTCGTTGAACGAATCGTTCCACCAGAAAGCCACCTCGACGCGAATGCCGTCGCGCTCCGACCGGACGACCACCGGGCTCACCATGCCGTCGATCGGCTTGCGCGAGCGATCGAGGTAGCGGACGAAGGCCTCGATCCCTCCCTCGTAGTAGAGTTCCTCGCGCTTCTTCTCGGCGTGGCGCGCGTCGGTCAGGACGATGCGCACACCCGAATTCAGGAAGGCGAGCTCGCGCAGGCGCTTCTCCAGCGTCGCGTAGTCGAACTCGATCATCGTGAAGGTGCCGGTGGAGGGCAGGAAGGTCACTTCCGTGCCGCGCCGGCCGCTGCCGGGCCCGACGATGGTGAGGGGCGCCACGGCGTCGCCGTGGCGGAACTCCATGGCGTGCTCCGTGTCATTGCGCCAGATGCGCAGGCGCAGCCACGACGACAAAGCGTTCACCACCGACACGCCGACGCCGTGGAGGCCGCCGGAGACCTTGTAGGAGTTCTGGTCGAATTTTCCGCCCGCGTGCAGCTGGGTCATGATGACCTCGGCCGCCGAGACGCCCTCCTCTTTGTGGATGTCCACCGGGATGCCGCGGCCGTTGTCGGTGACGGTGCAGGAGCCGTCGGTGTTGAGGGTCACCGTCACGAGATCGGCGTGGCCGGCCAGGGCCTCGTCGATGGCGTTGTCCACGACCTCGTACACCATGTGGTGGAGGCCGGAGCCGTCGTCCGTATCGCCGATATACATGCCGGGCCGCTTCCGGACGGCGTCGAGGCCCTTCAGTACGCGGATCGATTCCGCGCCGTAGTCGGCGTGCTCGCTCTGGGGGGTATCGGACATGAACTTCCTCGGGCAGACGGGTCTGTACGCGACGGAGGGACTCGCGCCGTCGGGCGCCCACGCCTGCGCTCTCGCTTGGTCCGCCTGATATAGGGGTTCCGCGTTGAGAATGCACGATTTTACGGGCTCGCGCCGGGCCCGAGCCTCGCTTTTCTGCAGCGGCCGGCTTAACGCCGCGTTAGTCCTGGATCCCGCCCGCGCTGGCCGCATCCAGCCGAGCGATCGCGTCCGCCGGGAGCATCAGCCGCGCCGCGCCGAGCAGCTCGTCGAGCTGGGCCACCGAGGTGGCGCTGGCGATGGGGGCGGTGATGCCCGGGCGGGCGATGATCCAGGCGAGCGCCACCTGCGCGGGGCTCGCGCCCGCGGCCGCGGCGACAGAATCCAGCACGTCGAGCAGCGCGAGGCCGCGCGGGGTGATGTATTTGGCGACGCGGTTCTCCCTGGGCCGGCCCGCAGCGTCCTGAGTCGACCGGTACTTGCCGGTCAGGAAGCCCGCGGCGAGCGAGAAGTAGCCGATCACGCCGAGCTCCTCGGCCCGGCACAGCGGCGCCAACTCGGTCTCGAAGCCGCGCTCAGCGAGGCTGTAGTCGGGCTGAAGACACGCGTAGCGCGGGAGACCGGCCGAGATTGATACCTCGAGCGCCTCAGCCAGCCGCGCCGCGCTGTAGTTCGACGCGCCGATGAACCGGACCTTCCCGGCAGCAATCAGCCGCTCGTGGGCCCGCAGGGTCTCTTCCAGCGGAACCTCGGGGTCGTCGAGGTGCGACTGGTACAGATCGATCCTGTCGGTCTGCAGCCTCCGCAGCGAAGCCTCGCAGGCCCGCTCGATATGCCGCGCCGACAGGCCCTTTCCAGCCTCGCCCAGGTCCATGCCGACCTTGGTGGCGAGCACGATCTTCTCGCGTGCGCCCGGCCTGGCCGCGAACCAGCGGCCGATGACCGCCTCGGACTCGCCTCCGGCGTGTCCCGGGGCCCAGCGCGAGTACGCGTCGGCGGTGTCAATAAAATCGAAGCCGCGCTCAATGAACCGGTCGAGGATCGCGAAGGAGGTGGCTTCGTCGGCGGTCCAGCCGAAGACGTTGCCGCCGAGGCAGAAGGGCGCGACCGTAAGATCGGAGCGGCCGACGCGGCGCTTGTCCATGGGGCAATCCTTTCGGGGCGTGTGGCGGAACGAAGGGTGCCATCCCCGTTCCGAAGACTTGGTCCTGGATCGCCCGACACGGGGTTCCGGGCTTCCAAGATGCGCGGCATTCCGTGCGTGCGGCACGCACGAGGGTCAGCCTGCGGGGCTCAATCCTGCAGGAAGGGGTTCGACACGCGCTCCTCGCCGAGCGTGCCGGTCGGGCCGTGGCCCGGGATGAAGGCGATGTCGTCGCCGAGCGGCAGGACCTTCTCCTTGATGGCCCGGATCAGCTGATCGTGGTTACCGCCCGGCAGGTCGGTGCGGCCGACCGAACCCTTGAACACCACGTCGCCCACCAGCGCGAACCGCGCGTCACGGCTCACGAAGACCACGCTGCCGGGCGAGTGCCCCGGGCAGTGGAGGATGTCGAAGCCGAGCCCCCCCACCGTTACGGCATCGCCCTCGTCGAGCCAGCGGTCGGGTGTCACCGGACGGGCTTCGCCGAGGCCGTAATTCGCCGCCGTCTCCGGAAGAGAGTCGAGGAGGAACTTGTCGGCCTGGTGCGGGCCCTCGATCGGCACGCCGAGGCGTTCCCGCAATTCGTCGGCGCCCGCGGCGTGGTCGACATGGCCGTGAGTCAGCAGGATCTTCTCCACCTGGACGCCCTGCTCGCGGATCGCGGCCTCGATCCGGTCGAGGTCTCCGCCCGGATCGACCACCGCGCCGACCTTGGTGGCATCGTCCCAGATCAGGGTGCAGTTCTGCTGGAAGGGCGTGACCGGGATGATCCCGGCGCGGGGCGTTCCTGGCATTGCTTACTCGGTGTGGCGGGCGCCCGGCAGGCGCGGATCCCCCTCGTTTAGCGCGATCGGCGGCACTGCACACCCGTGGCGGTGGCGTTCACGCGGGGCGGCGCTTCAGGAGCGCGTCCAGGCCGCCGATGCGGAACCAGTGGTAGCCGTAGCCCTCCACGAACAGGCAGTGTGTCCCGTCGTCCCCGGCCTCGCTGTGCGCGCCGGTGAGGAGATCGACCAGCATATCGCCCTCCGGCGCGGGAAGGCCCGTGTCGAGGGCGACCTCCACCGGCTCGGGCGCCAGGTTGTGAAGGCAAAGCACCGCGTTGCCGCGCCACTCGTAGCGCAGCGCCAGGACCGACGGCCGGCCCGTGTCCAACGCCACGACGTCGCCCCAGCCGATTTCCGGGGCCTCCTTCCGCTGCCGGATCATCCCCTGCATCCAGTTGAGCAGCGAACCCTGGTCGTGGCGCTGCTCGGCGACGTTGACGTGCGCGTAGCCGTAGGGACCGTGATCGATGAGCGGCAGGACGGTCTTGTTCGCCTTCGAGAAGCCGGCCTGGTGCTCGCTGGTCCACTGCATCGGCGTGCGGGCGCAATCGCGCTCCTTGAGCGTCAGGTCGTCGCCCATACCGATCTCGTCGCCGTAGCGCAGAACCGGCGTGCCCGGGAGGGTGAACATCAGCGAGTAGGCGAGCCGGATGCGGCGTGGATCGCCCGCGAGCATCGGGGCGAAGCGGCGCCGGATCCCGCGCTCGTAGAGCTGCATCCCCTTCTCTGGCCCGAACGCGGCGAAGACCGCCTGACGCTGCGTCTCGCTGAGGCGGCCGAGATCCAGTTCGTCGTGATTGCGCAGGAAGATGCCCCACTGGCACGAGAGCGGTCGCGGCTTCGTCCGCTCGATCGCCTTCACGAGGGGTCGGGCGTCGTGGGCCGCCAGCGCGTAGAACGTCGCCTGATTGACCTGGAAGTTGAACATCATGTGCATGCGGTCGGCGTCGTCGCCGAAATAGTCGAGATCCTGCTTGGGCAGGATGTTGGCTTCGGCCAGGATAATGCTGTCGCCCTGGCGCCATTGCAGGAACTCGCGCAGGTCGCGCAGCATCTCGAACTGTTCGCGCGGCTTTCCGCCGACGTCGGCGCCCTTCTCGGCGATCACGAAGGGCACGGCATCCATCCTGAAGCCCGACACACCGAGTTCGATCCAGAACCCCATGATCTTGAGGATCTCGGCGAGCACCTCCGGATTGGCCGTGTTAAGATCCGGCTGGAAGTTGAAGAATCGGTGGAAGTACCAGGCCTTGGCCTTCGTATCGTACGTCCAGGTCGTGTCCTGTACGCCGGGGAAGACCATGCCCTCGTCGGCGGTGGCCGGTCTCTCCTTCGACCAGACGTACCAGTCGCGATAGGGCGAATCCGGGCTGGACCGGGCCGACTGGAACCAGGGATGCTTGTCCGAGGTGTGGTTGACCACGAGGTCGATCAGCACCCGCAGGCCGCGCTGCTTGGCGGCGTGGGTGAAAGCCACGAAGTCGCCGAGCGAGCCGTAATCCGGGTCGACGCCGTAATAGTCGGCGATGTCGTAGCCGCCGTCCTTCTTGGGCGAGGGCTGGAATGGCATCAGCCAGACCGCGGTGGCGCCCAGGCCCTGGATGTAGTCGAGCCGACGCTCCAGTCCGGCGAAGTCGCCGATGCCGTCACCGTTGGCATCCATGTAGGTGCCGACGGACAGGCAGTAGATGATGGCGTTCTTGTACCACAGGTCGGTGATCATGCGGCCCCCCGGCGTCGTCGCGAAGCACGAACGCCGCGTCGGGCAAAAGCGTTGCCGTTGCCCGATGTCCTTAAAACAGCCGCGTTGTGCACGCCCTGTTCAGGCGCGCGCCCGGACTGTCCGCGGCCGCCCTGTCGCGTCCCGCAAATCCGGCCCGCATGAACGCCATCCTGATTAAGCTGTTCGCGACCGCCCTCACCCTGAGCCAGGTCACGACCCGGCCGGACGCGGTCCGCACGCGGTTCGATCCTGTCACGGATGGACCCGAGGTCGTGCGCCTGCTGCGCGACGGCTGCGCCCATATGCGAAAATCGTTCGACATCGAGGACATCAACCTCGACGAGCTGATCTCCACCGCCATGGAGGATCCGTCGAGCGTCGCCGGCCCCGCCGCGCCGAAGATCCTGCACGGGCTCGACATCAACGAATTGAACACGAGTTACAGGCAGTTCTGCAAGGGTGAGGACCCGCCGAACTCCCCCTTCGACGCGAAGGCGGTGATCGAGTTCTACGACAACGCCACCAAGGACCTGCCGAGCGCCGAGGCCCTGCGCGACAAGGCGCTGCCCGGCCTGACCCGCATCCTCGATGGCGCCGGGAAACCCTTCGCGGAGGCGGCCGAGCCGAACGGGCGGCGCATCACCGTGCCCATCACCGCGGTGCCGACGCTGGTGCAGAAGGCCTTCATCGCCGCCGAGGACAAGCGCTTCGAGAGCCATCACGGCATCGACGAGCGCGGTGTGATCCGCGCCTTCATCGGCAACCTCGCCGCGCCGGGCCGGCCCGCGGGCGGCTCGACCATCACGCAGCAGGTGGTGAAGAACCTCTCGGTCGGCGACGACGTCACCTACGAGCGCAAGATCCGCGAGATGATCGTGGCGTCGCGCCTCGAGCGGATCCTCACCAAGCCGCAGATCCTCGGCCTCTATCTGAACGGGATCTATCTCGGCCGCGGCGCCTACGGAATCGAGATGGCGGCGGAGAGCTATTTCGGGAAGCCTGTCGGTCAGCTCACCCTGCCGGAGGCGGCGCTGCTCGCCGGGATGCCGAAGGGGCCGAACTTCTACAGCCCGGACAAATATCCGGACCGGGCGCGGGAGCGCCGCGCCTACGTGCTGGCCCGCCTCAAGGAAGAGGGCACCATCACGGAGGCCGAGATGGCCGCCGCCATCAAGGCCGACCTCGGCCTGAAGCCGATCGAGACCACCCGCCGCGACTCCGGTTTCTACGTGGTGGATTTCCTGAACCGCGAGGCGCGCACCTTCGCGGGCGTGGAGTCGCTGACGTCCGGCTCGCTGACCGTGCGTTCCACGATCAACGCCGGGTTGCAGCGCGCCGTCGAAGAAGCCTTGCAGGATGGCCTTTCGAATTACGAGCGCGCGACGGGCCGGCAGACCTTCACCGGTGCGGAACTCAACCTCGCCGACAGCGTCCGCCGCATCCAGGCCGCGACACCGGCCCCGGAAGGATCCCCGCAGGCTGCGCCGGGCGTGACCGGCGCGCGCGCGGACGCGGTCAAGCCGGACGCAAAGACGCTCAAGGCTGAGAAGGCTGCCGCGGCGACGCCGACGCGGAAGCCGGCTTGGCTGCTCGCCCTGGAAAGCGCCCGTCCCGTTCTCTACGACGTCCGTTGGCCGATGGCCGTGGTGCTGGAGGCCGGCAGGGCCGGCACGAAGGTCGGACTTGCCGACGGCCGGACGGCCAGCCTCGATCCCGGCATCGCCCGGGGCAAGCTGCAGCCCTACGACGTGGTGCGGGTGAAACTCACCGGCGGCAAGGGCGGCCTGCGCGCGCAGATCCGGGTCAAGCCGACCGTCCAGGGCGCGGCGCTTGTGATGGAGAACCAGACCGGGCGCATCCTGGCGATGGCCGGTGGCTTCTCCTACCCGCTGAGCCAGCTCAACCGCGTCACCCAGACCGTGCGCCAGCCGGGCTCGACCCTGAAGCCCCTCACCTATCTCGCGGCGCTCAATGCCGGCCTCCAGCCGAACACCCTGGTGATGGACTCGCCCGTCACCCTTCCGCCGATCAACGGCACCGGTGATTCCTGGTCGCCGAAGAATTACGAGGGTGGCGGTTCCGGGCCGACGACCCTGCGGCGCGGGCTCGAATTCTCCAAGAACCTGGTCACCGCCCGCCTCCTGCAGGGCGGAATCGCCCCGAAGGCCCCCGCGAGCCTCAAGCGCGTCTGCGACATCGCGCTGGAGGCGCAGATCTACGCGGAGTGCGAGCCTTATTACCCCTTCGTCCTCGGCGCCCAGCCGGTTCGGATGCTCGACCTCGCGGGCTTCTACGCGGCGGTGGCCAACGAAGGAGCGCGGCCTGCGCCCTACGCCCTCGAATCGGTGGAGCGGGACGGCAAGCCGCTCTACACGCACGCCGCCCGGGAGCCGACCCGGATCGGATCGGCGGACCGGATCGCGTTTTACCAGCTCAAGACCATGCTGCAGGGGGTGACTCAGCATGGCACCGCGGCCGCCCTGTCAAAGTTCTCGACCTACGTGGCCGGCAAAACCGGAACTTCGGAGAACGAGAACGACGCGTGGTTCGCCGGTCTCACCAACGAGATCACCGTGGTGGTGTGGGTCGGCTACGACAACGCCGACGGCAGCCGGAAGACGCTCGGCCGCGGCCAGACCGGCGGACACGTCTCGGTCCCGATCGCGTCCGCCATCGTCCAGGCGGCCTGGGCGAACGGCGTGGCGAAGACGCCGCTCCGGGGCCCCTCGTCCGAGGCGCGGCCGTTCATCGCCGACCTCGCCATCGATCCGCGCAGCGGCGTGCGCGTTGCGGGCGGCGGCTTCCTCGAGCATTTCCGCACGAGCGGCGACGGGCGCATGGCCGACACGCAGTACCGCCTCGTCCCGCGGGAGACGCTCTACGCCATGCGGCCCGACGCGGAGGATGGCGACCTTGCCGGGACCGACGACGGAGCCAGCGTCGCAGGCGACTTCTACGGAAACATGACCGGCGAGCGTCCGCGGCCCGATCCGCTCGATCCGTTCGGCGAGCGTCCGGCCCCGCGCAGCCGCCGTGCGCAGGGGGACCTGGATCCGAGCGGCCAGGATCCCTACAGCCCCTGGCCGGGCCAAGCCGGCCGTTCGCCCTATGGGGACGACGGCGTGCGCCGGCCGCGGCGCCGCGATCCCGACTACCTGTTCGGCGAAGATCCCGGTTTCTGACCGCTTCACCGACCGCCCTCCCCCCGAAAGCGTGAGACGTCCGTTGCGACCGCAGATTCCTGCCGCCCTCGCCCTCGCCCTGACGGCTGCCAGCCCGCTCTGCGCCCAGACGCCGGCCGCCAACACGGCACCGCCGCCGGGACCGGATCGGATCAAGGAAGTGCCGTCGGTGTCGGCTGTCGATCCGGCGACGATCAAGCCCGGCCAGATCCTGTTCACGGACCACCGCGACAACCCGTCGGCGCCGGAGAACGGCCTGATCCCTTATCTCGACTGGCAGAAGGCGCGGCCCGCCGAGGCCGCGGTGCTGGCGCCCTATCCCGGCTACAAGGAGCCGGATTACACGGTCACGGTGAACGGCGTCACCAAGCCGCGTCACGAGACGCTGAAGATCTACGTGGCCGAGGGCCGCTTCGTGGTACCGCGGCCGGCGGACTCGATCGACCTCGCCTCCTACGCGAACCTCGCCTTCGTCCAGAAGATGGACCCGGCGATCAAGCACCGCGCCGTCTCCGCCGCCGACGTGACCCCCAACAAGGATCCTGCCGCCGCCTTCGCGAAGCGGCCCGACCGCCCCTGGTGCGAGGGCGCGGGCGCCTGCATCGAGTCCCGCTACGATCTCGAGGGGAAGCTCCCCCTGGGCGTGAAGCTCGCCAACAAGCTTGAGGAAGGCTCGGCGAAGAAGATCGCCGAATACGTGTCGTTCCAGAGCGAGCTGCGCATTCTCGGCCCCGACCAGGGCGCGCCGCTGAAGGCGTTGACGAAAATCGACACGCCGGTGACGGGCGGGCTGGAGCAGACGATCTTCTGGGTCAACCAGATCCTGCGCTTCGGCAAGTTCCTGGCGGTGTTCCAGCCGCTGCCGAACGACCCCGGCAAGACGGTCGTGACAACCTACATGGCGCTCGCGATCAAGGGCGACGTCCTCGACCGCAAGGCCGAGTATGCCCGCGTGCCGGTGCTCAAGAACCTGCTCCCCGCGCAGGTCCTGATGGGCAATTCGAGCTTCAACACCGGCAATTCGATCAGCGCCGGCCTGCCCGTCTACGCCCGGAACCGGATCACCACCTTCGCGGACGCGATCGCCAAGCGCTGATCCGGCTCGAACAGAGGCCCGTGAGAGCGGGTCTCACATCCCGCGGTTGCCGATCGTCGGCAGGGTCGGCTGCGTGTAGGCGCGGTTCACGTCGCGGCGGGTCTGCGTGCCGTTCGTGTTGCTGGACGCCCGGTAGTTGTCGAGGTTGAAGGTCTCGGCGAGGCCGCTGCGCGAGTCCGGGCCGTCGGTGGTGCAGGCGCACAGGCCGCCGGCCGCCAGCACGGACAGGGCGAGAAGGGTCACACGCATATCGGATCCTGACAGGTGTCGAATCGATCGGTGAATTGGTATCGACCGATCCGGTAACGGTTGGAGGGGCTCCCGCGGCATGGTCAGCGCCGAGGACGATCCGTCAAGGTCGACGGCAGGGCGTAAATCCGATCTGCCGCCTCCGATGCGCGGCGGCCACGGAAAATCCACCACACCCCCGCTTTGCTCAGGACACGGGCCGCCAATCGTGTTGAGTGAGGCCGCCGACCCCTGGCAAACGCGGGGTCTTTCAGGCGACACTCTCCTCCGATGACCAACGTCCTGCCTTTCCGTCCGCGCCCCACAGTTGCCCGCCTCGCCCGCTGCGAGGTCGTGACCGTGGCGGGCGACCTGCTCGCCCTCCTGGAGCAGCTCGAGGACGTGAGCGCCCGTGCCGCCGCGATGGGGCGCCCCGCCCTCGAAGTGGAGCGCACGGTTCAGCACCTCCTCGATGCCGTTGGCGCCGTGGAGCGGGCCCTGGACTGTATCGGCGAGGGTGAGCAGTCCGCGCCCGGCTGACCGAAGCAATCGCGATCGCTCCAGATCGCTTTTGCACAATCTATTGATCGACTGATTCGTCGAATACCCTCCATACCTTGCGTTGTTCTGAAGTTTGCGCAGCGATCGACCCTGCGCCGGAACCCGTACCCTCGACCTGCAGTTGAAGCATGGATGCTCGCGTCGGGCGTCGTTTCCGGAGGACGACATGAGGCTTCGCACGGGCGGCACGCTGGCGATCATCGCCGGCGCGCTTCTGGCCGGGACCGCGTTCCGCGCCGAGGCGGCGGAGTTGGGCTTCCTCGAGATGCTGTTCGGCGGCAGGCCGGCCCCGCAGCAGGCCGCCCCGGCGCCCACGGCCGCGCCCGACTTGTCATCCTACGCCTACGGTCGCCGCTCGACCCCGCGCCTCGGCGCCGGTCGCAGGCACTTCCAGACGCGTTATGCCGCGCTTCCGATCAAGATCCGCGTGAAGGAGCCGGAGATTAGCCAGCGGCAGGTGGCGATCGACATGAAGGGCGGTGCCGCGGCGGCGTTCATGAAGGACGAGACGCTGCGGCCGGGCGATATCGTCGTATTGAATTCGGGAGCCAAGGTTTTCGCGGGCGATCCCGACAGGCGGCACGCGATGCGCGACTTCGAGCCGGTTCAGAACTCGCGCTTGGTGAGCAAGGGGACGCGGAAGGTACTGGCCGGCTTGTTCACACCGGTCGGCGCGCTGCCGGCTCAGGAGGCTCGCCGCATGGTTGCGCGCGCGGCCAAAACGGAGGCGCCGATCGCCACGCCGATCCCGGAGCAGAAGACGGCGATGCGAGTCATCAATCCCTGGCAGAGCAACCAGTAGGGTGCGCCGCTCTCAGAAGAACCGCTCCTTGATGACGATCGTGTCGCCGGGCCGGACCGAGTAGGTCATCGGCACGATCCCGGATACCAGGGTGCCGCCGGTGTCACGGGTCAGGACGGCGTAGTCGCGCGCGGCCCGAGGGCCGAAGCCTGCGGCGATCGCAACGGCGGTCTCGACCGTCATGCCGTTGACGAACGGGTATTGGCCCGAGGTCGTAACTTCGCCCAGGATGTAGAACGGCCGGTAGGCGTCGACTTCGACCGTCACGTGCGGCTCGCGCACGAAGCCCGAGGCGAGCTTGGCCTCGACCGCCCGGGCCGCCTGCCCGGTGGTCTGGCCGCCCACCTGCACGGTGCCGATCAGCGGCATCGCGATCCGACCCGCCCCGTCGACCGCGTAGATGTTGGACAGGTTGTCCTGACCGAACACGATGACCCGAAGCTTGTCGCCGGCCGCGAGTGTGTACCGCGCGGCGATCGAGCCGGTGCCGGTGGCGTCGAGCTCGCCGGTGCGGAATGTCGGGCGCAGACACCCGCCGAGCGCCAGGGTCGAGCCGAGGGAGAGGAGGAGAGCGCGCCGGTTCATCACCATCGCCGTCATGGATGCGGTTGCGGCGGGTTTAGGCTGTTAAGGTTAACGAAACTTGATCACGCGCCGGGCCGAAGGCGGCTTTGTCGGTCGAGGCCCCCTTTAACTCTTAAGCAACCTTAACATCCACTAATGGCCGCCGGGCGGCACCGTGCGCTGCCCGGTCTGCCTCCGCCGCCAGAGCGTCCGAATGTCCCGAATCCGTCAACGCTCGACCTACGCCGAACCGGGGCTACAGCCGCAGGCGGAAGGTCTCGGCCTCGCTCAAGTCCCGCGTGTGCTCCGTCGCTCGATCGGCTGGATCGTCGGCCCGACACTTGTGGTCGCCCTCGGGGCGAGCGTCTTCGTCAACGTGGTTAGCCCCCGCTACACGGGTGAGTCGAAGCTGATCCTCGAGAGTCGCGACGCCGCCTTCGCGCGCAACGCCCAGGAGCGTGCCGACCAGCAGGTGCCGATCGACGAGCAGGCCGTGGCGAGCCAGGTGCAGGTCGTCATGTCGCGCGACCTCGCCCGGGAGGCGATCCGCCGGCTCAAGCTCGTCGGCAACGCGGAGTTCGATCCCGGCGCCGGCAGCATTGGTCCGGTGCAGCGCGTGCTGATGATGCTCGGCATCGGCGCCAATCCCCTCGATCGCCCGGCCGAGGACCGGGTGCTCGACGCCTATTTCGACCATCTGCTGGTCTATCCCGCAGGCAAGTCCCGCATCCTGACCATCGAGTTCCGCTCGAAGGACGCGAAGCTCGCCGCCGAGGGCGCGAACACCATCGCGCAGCTCTACATCTCGTCGCTCGAAGCCGACAAGGTCGATACGGCGCGCTACGCCTCCACCTGGCTCGGCGGCAACATCGACGGCCTGCGCAAGCGCGTGGCCGAAGCGGAGGCGAAAGTCGAGGCGTTCCGCGCCAAGAACGGACTCGTCGGCAGCGCCGGCGCCGCAGGCCGGCCGCTCACGGCCCAGCAGCTCGGCGAGTTGTCGAGCCAGCTCTCAGCCACCCGGATCCTCAAGGCGGATCTGACCGGTAAGGTGAAGGCCATCAACGACCTGATCAAGGACGGGCGCGCCTTCGAGATCCCGGACGTCGCCAACAACGAGGTGATCCGCCGCATCGTGGAGAACCGGATCGCCGTCCGCGCACAGCTCGCCCTCGAGTCGCGCACGCTGCTGCCGGCCCATCCGCGGATCAAGGAGCTGAACGCGCAGCTTCAGGACCTCGACGCGCAGATCAAGGCCTCGGCCGAGCGCGTCGTGCGGACGATGGAGAACGACGCCAAGATCGCGGGCGCCCGGGTGGAAAGCTTGCAGGCCGCCGTCGACGGCCAGCAGGACGTGGTCGTCAAGGGCAACGCCAGCGAGGTCCAGCTCCGGGCGCTGGAGCGCGAAGCCAAGGTTCAGCGCGAGCAGCTCGAATCCTATCTGTCCCGCTACCGCGAGGCGGCTGCGCGCGACGGCGAGGCCGCGACCCCGGCGGATGCCCGCGTCGTCTCCCGCGCGGTCACGCCGGAGGTACCGTCCTTCCCGAAAAAGCTGCCGATCGTCGGCTTCGCGACGCTGCTCACGCTGATGCTCTCCGCTGGCGCCGTGATCGCCCGTGCCCTCCTGGCCGAAGGCGCCCGGATCGGGGCCGTTCGCGGCGGCCACTTCGATCCGGCGGAGGATCGTGAGCGCCGCGAGCCGGTCCTGGAGCGTCCGGTCTTCGCCTTCCCGGAGGCGATGCCGCCGGCACGATGGTCCGAGTCTGACGAGCCCGCAGAAGCGGCCGCCGTCGACGCGCATCCGGCACCGGCAGCGGACGGCGCGGCGGCGTTCGACCTTGGCCCACTGGTCGAACGGATCACCTCCGCGCCGCGCGGCGAGGCAGCGCGGACCGGACGCTGCGTCCTGATCGTGGAGACCGAGGCTGCGCAGGGCACGCCGTCGCTTTTCGAGGCCCTATCGGGCGCCTTGAGCGGCCGGGGCTCCCTCGTGGCCGTGGAGCTCAACGCGCCTTCCGGGCAGGCCTCAAGCCTCGGCTTCACCGATCTTGTCGCCGGCGAAGCCGCGTTCCTCGATGCGATCCAGGCCGACCGCGACAGCAAACTGCACCGCATCGCCGCCGGAGAACTCGACGAGACGGTCCTGTTCGAAGAGCCGGATGCTCTGGTGCTGACCTTCGAGGCGATGGCGGAGGCCTACGATTGGGTCGTGTGCCGGATCCACGCCGTTCCGGGCGCGGTGGACGTGCTGGATCTCGTCGCCGGCCACATGGACAGCGTCGTGATCGCCTCCAACGCCCCGGCCGAGGATCCGGCGTTGGCCGATCTCTACGCCATCGCGGAGGATGCGGGTGCCGGCCAGATCCTCGTCGCTCAGGACCGCGCCGTCACGGACGCGGACATCAAGGCAGCCGACGGTACCGCGACCGACTTGCGTCTAAACGCCGCGTGATGGCGTTCAGCCCCGGCGCAGCGTCCGCAGCCGCTGGAGGGCGACGTACAAGCGTGGGTCGCGCTTGATCCGCCGCTTCGTGCGCGTGAGGCCCCGCCGCAGGAATCCGTAGGCGCGGCCCTTCGCGGTGACCGGCACGAGGGTCTCCACGAGGCCGATGGTCTCGTCGCAGATGCTGGCCTTGTAACGCGCCTCGCCGACCCCGAGGTCGAAACCCTGACGGCCCCGCGCAGTCTGATCGTGGATGAGGTGCTGCAGCAGGAGATCGCCGGGGCTGAACTTGGCGACTTCCGGATCGGCATCGAAGGCAGTCATCATTCCGCTGAATCGACGATCGCTGACGGCCCCCCCGAAGGTGGCGAGCACGCGCCCGCTCTCGGCGAGGCAGAGGGCGTACAGCTCCACCGCCGGGGCCGGACCTGACGCGGCAGTCTCCAGGAATGCGCGGATCGCCGGGTCGGCATACGGATCGGCGATGCCCATTCCCGCAAAGCGGGCGGCCTTCTGTGTGTAGAAGGCGCCGAGGAAACGCGTGACCTCCTCGGGCGTCTCGGCGCGGCGATAGGTGACGGCCCCCTTCGCCTCAATGAGGCGCTTCTCCTTCGAGCGCAGCTTCTTGCGGGCATCGGCGCTGAAGACGCGCCGCACCGTGGTCTCGGGATCCGGTCCCAGCATCAGGCCGTAGGCGTCGCTGGGCTCAGGCTCGCCAGTCGAGGCCAGAGGATTCGCCGCACCCTCCCACATCAGCGGCTGGTGCTGCAGCGCGTAGAGGTCGATGCCGGCCGATTGCCCGGCCCGGACCAGGGCGGCCCGAATTTCGGCAGCGGGGATCGCGGCCGCATCGCGCGTCGCGAAGAGCGGCATGTGATAGTTCGCGTGCGTGTCGCCCACGGCCCGGGCGATGCAGAGCCCGTACTCACGTCGCACCGTCAGCGGCAGGATCAGACGCACGCGCCCCTCGCCGTCCCGCACGAGCGCGACCCGCGCATCGTCCAGGCTCCCGGTCGACCGGAGATAGGCCATCGACCAGTCGAAACGCTGGTAGGGCGTCTGCAGGCTGGCTGGATCCGCCTCGATCCGACGCCAGCATCCCTCGGCTGCCGCCAAGCCGGACACGATCTCGGCGACCAGCGCACCGTCAGCCCGCGTGCCGACCATGCCCGTTCCCGTGATGTGGACACCGACCGCCATGGCCCCGAACTCCCCCGAACCGCATATGATCCATCAGCCGACCCACAACCTGCGCGGCATCAACTGAACAGCCCATCACTCGAGGTGGAAACCAACCGCCGGCACTGCAGCAATTCCCCGGCAAAGCTCCGTCTTGGCTAATAGACCGTTCGCGAATGACTGGTCTTGCCAGGGGTCTTTCGGTTTTTTTTACCGCGCGATGCGCACGCTGCGCGGATCCGGGCCGTGCGGCTCGATCGGTTCAGGGCCATGCTGTCGTCGCGCACCAAGCACCGGATCTTCGCATCCGGTTTCCGCGCCATCCAGGCGGTCGGCGCGGATCGATGGCTTGCGCCGGCCGCGCGCGGCCTCGGTGTGATCCTCACCTTCCACCATGTCAGCCCCGACCCCGTGCCGGCCTTCGCGCCGAACCGGCTGCTGTCCATCACGCCCGATTTCCTCGACCTGACCCTGCGCGAGCTTGACGCCCGCGGCTTCGAGGTGATCGGGCTCGATGAGGTACCGAGGCGCCTCGCCGCCCCGAATTACGGCCCACCCTTCGCGGCCCTGACCTTCGATGACGGCTATCGCGACAACGTCGTGCACGCGCGGCCCGTCTTGGCCCGCCATGGCGTTCCCTGGACGCTGTTCGTCACCAGCGCCTTCGCAGATCAGCGGGGGCGGCTCTGGTGGCTCGAGCTCGAGCGCGCGATCGTGCGGCTCGACCGAGTGCGGATCACCATCGGGTCGCGCAGCCTCGACCTGCCGGCCCGCAGTCCGCAGGAGAAGGCGATCGCCTTCGATGTCATCTACCGTGATCTGCGCGGCGGCGACGAGGAACTTCTCCTCGCGCGGATCGCGGACCTCTGCCGGCAGGCGGGCTTCACGCCAGGCGCGCTGGCCGCCGACCTGTGCCTGTCCTGGGATGAGATGCGCGCGCTGGCCCGCGACCCCGCGGTGACCTTCGGCGCCCACACGGTCAGCCATCCGATGCTCGCCAAGCACGAAGCCGCTGTGGCGGCCCGCGAGATCGCCGAGGGACGCGACCGGATCGAGGCGGAACTCGGACGTCCGGTCCGCCACCTGTCCTACCCGGTCGGAGATCCCGGTTCGGCGGGACCGCGGGAATTCGCCTTGGCCAGCGCCATGGGCTTCGACACGGCGGTGACCACACGGCCTGGTCATCTCTTCGCCGACCACGCCGGCCACCTCCACGCGTTGCCGCGGGTTTCGGTGAACGGTTGCCACCAGTCGCGCGCGGCGCTGGCGGGCCTGCTCTCGGGGGTGCCGTTCCTGGCCTGGAACCGCGGCCGCCGCCTCAACGTCGCCTGACCCGAGCCCTCGGCCTCAGTGACGCCGCCGGTGGCGATAGCCGGTGGAGAAGGAGGCATATTGCCGGCCGCGGCTCGCGCGGTAGCGGCGCCGGCGGCTCGTGGTGGCTTCGGCAGTCTCCTCGACCTGCGGGATCGGCTCCGCCATGGCCGCCGCCGGTGTCGAGGCGATGTCGGCCGAGGCGTAGCCGCCGGCCACGTTCTTGGCCGCCGGGCCGAACATCGCCAGGCACTGATTGTAGGCGAGATCGTTCTTGAGCCGCTCGCACTCGCCGATGGAGCGCGGCGTCCCCTGCGCCAGAGCCGGCAGCGGGGCCAGCAGCACGACAAGGGCGGCCAGGGGCGTCAAGCGCAGGAAGGAAGAGGACACGGAGGCTTGATCTCAGCGGCGGACGCGAACGCTTGTGGCGCCCGAGTGCGGCGAAATCGAGGGTCCGCGTCAGCGATCCGGGCGCTCCATCCACCGGATCAGCGGCATGAGCGGGAAGATCCAGGCGATCCCGAGGATCGAGTAGAGCACGGCCTGGACCGCCGCGGGCGTTTCGGAGATCCGGCTGTCGGCCAGCGCCATGGCGAGGGGCCCGTAGACGCACACGAAGGCGAGGATCGCCAGGGTACCGATCAGGGTGCGTGTGCGGCGGCGCATGGTGGATTCCGAAGCTCTGCGACCGGCGCGGCGGCGCTGACGGCGACCGCTACCGACCGGCGCCGCGCTTGGCAACGCGCGCAAGGCCGCGGGCAAGGTTGCGGGCCACGCAGCAGGCCAGGCCGCCGGCTGCGGCGCCGCCGACGTTGCTGGCGCGGCCCGCTTCGCCTAACCCGGGCGCCGCGGCCGAGACGTTGCGGCCGGCGCGGAAGGGGTACGGATGGTCATGGACGGCACGGACGACCGGCGATCGGGGGTGCGGGCGTGGCTGTACGTGGTCGCGGCTCTGGTCGTGGCCATGGTGGCGGTCGGTGGCGCGACCCGGCTCACCGGATCGGGCCTGTCGATCACCGAGTGGCGACCGGTCACCGGTGCCCTGCCGCCGCTCTCCGAGGCCGACTGGGCCGCCGAGTTCGCCAAGTACAAGGACACGCCGCAATACAACATCCTGAACCAGGGCATGGGCCTGTCCGCGTTCAAGGTCCTGTACGGTTGGGAATGGGGGCACCGCCTCCTCGGGCGGATCATCGGTCTCGCCTTCTTCCTGCCGCTCATCGTGTTCTGGTGGCAGGGGCGGATCAGCCGCCGCCTCGGGCTCGGGCTGCTCGCCCTGGGCGTGCTCGGCGGCCTGCAGGGCGCCATCGGCTGGATCATGGTCGCGTCCGGGCTTCAACCCGGCATGACCGCGGTGGCGCCAATCAAGCTCGCCCTGCATCTCACCACGGCCAGTCTGATTTTGGCCGGCCTCGTCTGGCTCGCGGCCGGTGAGCGGAGCGGCGTCTCGGCGCCTGCGCCGACGCGCCTGCGCGTCACCGCCACTCTTCTGCCGGCCCTCGTGCTCGTGCAGATCTTCCTCGGCGGCCTGGTCGCCGG
The DNA here is from genome assembly GCF_053346215.1 of Methylobacterium sp. A49B. Lineage (NCBI taxonomy): Bacteria > Pseudomonadati > Pseudomonadota > Alphaproteobacteria > Hyphomicrobiales > Methylobacteriaceae > Methylobacterium > Methylobacterium sp. A49B. The sequence goes on along the minus strand of NZ_JBKFBO010000008.1, from coordinate 240,449 downwards.
ATCGCACGCCGGTCTCGTCTACAACACGTGGCCGACCATGGACGGTCACCTCGTGCCGCCGGCGGACACGCTGTTCGCGATCCGCCCGTGGATCGAGAATTTCGTCGACAACCACGCCCTGGTCCAGTTCGACCATCGCGTCACGGCCTACCTGGTGGTGGCGGTGGCAATCCTGCACGCCGCCGACGCGCATCTCCAGGGCCACGCCGGCGCGACCGCACGGGCCCGCGGCGTCGCGGTGCTGGTGCTCCTCCAGGTCGCGCTCGGTATCGCCACCCTCGTTCTCGGCGTGCCGCTCTGGGCCGCGCTGGCGCATCAGATCCTGGCAATGGCCGTGCTGACGATGGCGACCGTCCACGCGCGCCTGAGCCGCGGTACCGGTCGGGTACGGGCCGCCGCCGAGATGCTGCCTCTAGGGTTCGAAGGCTTGGCGGGCCGCGGCGCATAGCTTTTCGGCGCCGCACCAAGGTTGCGGCAGCGCACGGGAGCTATACCAAGCCGTCAGAAACTTTGGGATAACTCCGCTCAGCATTCTTCACATGGAACGACAAAGACTTCCCAAGCTTTAAGCTGCACGCATTGCAGGAGGCTTGAAGATGTCTCTCGCGGAGGATGGTCGTCCTCTCTCCCTGTCCTGGCACTACACGCCGCGGGAGATCATGGCTGACGGCGTGGTTCACGGCCTCGGCGTCGTGCTGGGGTTCGTCGGCGCGCTGGCGCTCGTGGTGACGGCGGTCACGGCCCATCTCGGCTTCGGCGAGCGGGCGGCGGTCGTAGTCTATGCCACCGCGCTGGTCCTGATGCTCGGCGTCTCAGCCCTTTACAACATGCACCCGGTCAGCCCGCGGAAATGGCTGCTGCGGCGAGCCGACCACGCGCTGATCTACCTGATGATCGCCGGGACCTACACGCCGCTCGTCGCTCTCGTCGGCTCCGGCGGCCGGGCCTACGGCCTCCTCACGGTGATCTGGGTGGTGGCCCTCATCGGCATTGCCGTGAAGCTGTTCCTCCCGGGACGCTTCGACCGTCTCTCCATCGTGCTGTATCTGATGCTCGGCTGGAGCGGGCTCTTCGCCTACGAGTCGGTCATCGCGACACTTCAGCCCACGGCCCTCTGGCTGCTGGCCATCGGCGGCGCGCTGTACTCGATCGGGGTGGTGTTCCACATCTGGCGGACGCTGCCGTTCCAGAATGCGATCTGGCACGGCTTCGTCCTGGTAGCCACCGCCTGCCACTACGGCACCATCTGGGCTAGCCTTAACGGATTGACGACGGCGTAGGTCGAATCCGCGCCAGTAGAATTCCGGTTACCCTCTTGACCAAAAGGCCCGATCCGTCCGGCTGTCTTTAAATTCGTTGCGACCACTGGTGCATCAGAACTTCCGGGACTGATCTTCCCGGAGCGATACCGTGATCGCCAAGACGAACGACACACGAAGCGTTCAGCGTTACAGGATCCTGCACGTCTTTCGCGCTCCGGTCGGCGGCCTGTTCCGCCACGTAATGGATCTGGCGCGCCTTCAGGCCGCGGCCGGACATGCGGTTGGCATTGTCTGCGATTCCACGACCGGCGGCGAGCGCGGGGAGCGAGCCCTCGCGGAACTGTTGCCCAGCCTCGAACTCGGCCTCATTCGCGTTCCGATGAAACGCAATCCGCATGTGTCGGACTGGTCATGTCTGCGCACCGTGAGCCGGCGGGCCGCCACGGTGGGTGCCGATGTCCTTCATGGGCACGGGGCAAAGGGTGGGGTCTACGCGCGTCTCGCGGCGGCCGGACCGGCTATCCGGGCCTACACGCCGCACGGTGGCAGCTACAACTATCGTCCCGGCAGCCCGCTCCACCGCCTCTACATGGGCGCGGAAGCCGTGCTCGCCCGCCGGACCAACGCCTTCCTGTTCGAGAGTGAGTATGTCGCCGGCCGGCATCGGTCCTTCGTGGGCGGACCCGAGCGGGTGACGCGGATCGTCCACAACGGCATCGCGGAGGCGGAATTCGCCCCGGTGCAGCGGAGCGAGGACCCGTTCGACCTCCTCTACGTCGGCGAGTTGCGGGAGGCGAAAGGCCTGCCCTACCTGCTCGAAGCCCTGGTCCAGCTTCGCGCCGAGGGCCGGGCGCTGCGGCTCCTGATGGTCGGATCGGGGCCGGACGCCGAGATCCTGCGCCAGACCGTCGAGCGGCTCGGGCTCGCCGATGCGGTGGCCTTCGAGCCGCCGCAGGCGATCCGGTCGGTTCTGGCCCGTGGCCGGATCCTCGTGGTCCCCTCTTTGGCGGAGTCGTTGCCCTACGTGGTTCTGGAGGCGGCGGCCGCCGCCCAGCCTCTGGTTGCAACGCGCGTCGGTGGCATTCCCGAGATCTTCGGTCCGGCCGCGGGCGACCTCGTCCCGGCCCGGGAGCCCGAGGCGCTGGCCTCCGGGATCCGGCGGATCCTGGACGATACGCCAGAGGTGCTCGCCGCCCGGGTGCGCGCCCTCAGCGAATCCATCCGCCAGCGCTTTTCCCTGGACCGCATGGGGAGCGAGGTCATCGCCGGCTACACGGCCGCCTTCCAGGCTCGCGAACTGCCGCGCGCCGTCGAGGCGCCCGGCGTCGCCGGTTCCAGGACGGCGTGAGCGCCGCCACGGGAATGTGAAGGGTAAGCACCCGACGCGGCGGCGCAGATCGCCGCGGCCGGCGTGTCCTTAAGTCTTCCGACAATGCCGCGTGCCACTCTGCGGTCGTTCAGCCGCTAGGTGCCGCGGGAGGGGCCGACCGATGAGCGCGTTCGATATCCGCGATCTCCTGGAAGCGACCGGGCCCTCCGAAGGCCAGCCGGTTGCTGTCCGTCCGGAGCCGGTGCCCCTTGCAGAAACCACGGTCGCGCGGCCGGGTGCGATCTCCCCGGTGGTGGTGGCCGGCTTGGTCCGGGCGCTTGAGGGCGTCTTGATCTTCGGTCTCGGATCGCTCCTTCACCTGCTGATGCTGCACGGTCGGGTTCCGTTCGGCCTCACCTATGTCGGCGCGATCGGAGTCATCACGCTCACGACGATCGCACTGATCCAGGTCTCCGGGGGATACCGGATCGGTGCCTTCCGTGCCTTCTTCAAGACCGCGATCCGGCTGATCGCCGCATGGTCGATGACCTTCCTGATGATCGCCACAGGCCTGGTCCTCGCCAAGGTCGCCGATCATTACTCACGCCTCTGGCTCGGCGTGTTCTTCGCCACGGGTCTCGCAGCGCTCATGGCGGGACGCTTTGTGCTCTACCGGATCATCGACGCGCAGACCCGCGCCGGCCGTTTCGACCGGCGCACGGCGATCGTCGGCGGCGGGAAGCCGGCGGAAGACCTCATCGCGGCGCTGGAGACGCAGAGCGAGAGCGGCATCCGCATCGTCGGCGTGTTCGATGACCGCAACACCGACCGGTCGTCGGACGTCGTGGCCGGCCATCCCAAGCTCGGCAACGTCGACGACCTCGTGGCCTATGCCCGGCATGCGCGCCTCGACCTGATCGTCTTCACCATCCCCATCACCGCCGAGGGACGCATCCTCCAGATGCTCGCCAAGCTCTGGGTGCTGCCGATCGACATCCGCCTGTCGGCCCATGCTGCCAAGCTCCGGCTGCGGCCGCGCAGCTACTCGTATCTCGGTTCGGTGCCGGTCCTCGACGTGTTCGACAAGCCGATCGCCGACTGGGACGTCGTGGTGAAGGCGCTCTTCGACCGCTGCGCCGGGCTGGTGATGCTGGTCGCCCTGTCGCCGGTGATGCTGGCCATCGCCCTGGCGGTGCGGTTCACCTCGCGAGGGCCGATCCTGTTCCGGCAGAAGCGCCACGGCTTCAACAACGAGCTGATCGAGGTCTACAAGTTCCGCTCGATGTACGTCGATCAGTGCGACGCCGGTGCGGCGAAGATGGTCACACGCGGCGATCCGCGCGTCACGCCGGTAGGCCGCTTCATTCGCAAGACCTCGCTCGACGAGCTGCCGCAATTGTTGAACGTCCTGAAGGGAGACCTCTCGCTGGTCGGCCCGCGTCCCCATGCGCTCCAGGCGAAAGCCGCCAACACGCTGTACGATCAGGTGGTGGACGGATACTTCGCCCGCCACAAGGTCAAGCCCGGCATCACCGGCTGGGCGCAGGTGAACGGCTGGCGCGGGGAGACCGACACATCCGAAAAGCTGCAGCGGCGCGTCGAGCACGATCTCTATTACATCGAGAACTGGTCGGTGCTTCTCGACCTGCAGATCTTGCTGACCACGCCCTTCGCACTGCTGAAGACTGAAAACGCGTACTGAGCATCCTTCAAAGCGCGGCCGGCCCATGGCCGGCCGCTGGATGACGGCGATCTACGGCAGCGCGCCGGCCTTCTCCTTGGCCTTCATGATCGTGTCCCGGCAGCCCTGAGCGTCACCGGACTTGTCCTGCTGACGGGCTTGAGCGACCAGCTTCTTCGCCTCTTCGACACCCGAGGCCGTCGGCTTCACGTCGGCGTCCGACTTGGTCAGCGCCGGCGGCTTGTCGAGGGCCTTCGGGGAGTTCGACGAGGTCGGACCGTTGGCGGGGGTTGAGCCCGTGACCGAGGCTGCACCGGCGCTATCGAGACGCCGCTGCAGCGTGTCCACCTCGTCTGAGCACGGGGTCGCCAGTGCTGGCGTCGCTGCGGCGAGGGCCAGGGCTGCGATGGCGAATCGGAACATCATCAAGGGATATCTCCAGGGGGTCCGGTCGCGCGGTCGGCATCTCGGTGAGCCGGATCGCGCGGCTCGAAGCAGAGCGACTACGGTGGAGACGCCGGGCGCTCGGTGCCGTTCCCGAGACAGGAGGCCGCACCGCCGCGGCCTGCAAACGCGACGGGCGCCCGCCACGGTCCGAAGACCGCGGGGGGCGCCCGCATTTCGAGCCTGCCTGGATCAGTACTTCCGGATGATCGGTTCCGGCGCCATCGGCACCGGATCGGCGCCGAAGGCGTAGCGGACGCCGGCGTAGATCGAGAAGGGCTGCGCCAGGGTCGTGGTCCGCGGGTCGCTGATCCGCAAGTTGCCGGCGACCGGACCTGGTTCGGCGAAGGTGCCGAATGTCGCGTAGCGATTGTTGGTCAAGTTCGTGATGAGACCGAAGATTTCGAGGTTCTTCGTCACCTGATACTTCGTCTGCAGGTTCAGCGTGTAGTAGGCTGGCAGTTTGCGGTTCAGGTTCGACTCGTCGCCGCGGAAGTAGGACGATGAGAAGGCCTGGAGATAGAGGCCGAGCTGCCAAGCGGGGGTGATGAAGTAGTCGAAGCCGGCCTTGATCTGGTGCGCCGGCACCAGAGGCACGATGTTGCCCTTGCGGACCTGGATCGCGCCGTCATCGGCGAGCGGGTTGTTGGGCGACGACAAGGTTCCGTTGAACTGGAAGGTCGCGTCGACCAGCGCGTAGTTGGCATAGACCCGCAGATAATCGGCCGCGTACTCGCCGCCGACCTCGATGCCCTGCCGTTGCGTCGACGGCACGTTCACGAAGTAGGCGCGGGCGGTGTTGCCGGGGGTGGCGAGCGACAGGATGTCGTTGGCGAGATCGGTGCGGAAGGCGCCGATCTTGTAGGTGATGATGCCGCCGTCATAGGTGTTCGGCAGTTGGCCGCGGAAGCCGACCTCGTAGGTCCGCCCGGTCACCTGCTTCAGCGGCGGGTCGGCCACAAGGGAGTTCGGCAGCAGGCACGGACGGTCCGGATTGGCACAGGCCAGCTCCAGAGGAGTCGGCGCCCGGTTCGACTCCGAGTAGCTGCCGTAAAGGTTCAGCGCGTCGAAGAAGCGATAGGTCAGGCCCGCCACCGGGTTGATCTTGTTGTAGTAGTGCGTGCCGGTCACGTCCGGCGAGAAGCCGGTGAGATCCGCGCTCTCGATGCGCGCGAAATTCAGTCGCGCGCCGGCCGTCAGCGACAGCCGGTCGGTCACGTCCAGCGTGTCGAGGGTGTAGAGGCCCATATAGAGGTTGGAGCCGTTGACCGAGCTCGGCGCGATGCCCAGTGCTCCGGCGGTTCGCAATTGCGGGGTGCCGAGACCGGGAATGTTCCCGTAGTAGAAATTGTTCGGATTGGTGGTGATCGACAGGTCGGGGTTGATCACGCCGAGGGTGCTGGACGATTTGAACGAGTAGTTCGCCGTGTCGATGCTACCGCCGACCACGAAGGTGTTGGGCAAGCCGAACACGCGGTCGCGGTTCGAGGCCTGCAGCGAGCCGCCGAAGCCTGTCGCCTCGGTCCGCGTCGTATCCAGTGTGCCGTACGGGATACCGGCGCGGAACGGGACGCGCTGGTTCTGCTGGCCGAGGATCAGGAACTGGTTGCGGAAGGCGAGTTGTGACTGGCCCGGAGCGCGGGTGAATCCGTCATCCTCGAAGCAGAGATTGCCGCGGAAACTCGACTGCGTGCTGCAATTCTCGAAGTTGCCGTCGTTGCCGTCGACATAGGTCTGGCTGAAGCGGCGGAAATAGGCGTTGCCGGCGAGATCCCAGGTCGGCGAGATGTCCACCCGGCCGGTGAGCTGCAGCGTGCCCACTTCGGTGGTGGTGGTTTGCGGGAAGGTGAAGATCGCCCGCGGATCGCGATGGGTGAAGTCCACCGGGGTAGCGGCGGCCGCGCCGTAGAAGCTGCGGGCGGCAAGCCCGATCAGGTGGAACTCCGAATCCTGCGAACGGTAGCCGATGTCGCCGTAGAGGCGTCCGATCGTGCTTGGGCTTTCGTATCGCCAGCCGCGGTCGTTCAGCCCGTCGCCTGTGAAGTACACGCTCCAGGGGCCGGAGACCTTGCCGTATTCGAGGTAGCCGGCGGTGCGCGCGTCCGAGCCGCCCCAGGCGGCGATCTCGGTGCCCTGCCAGGTGAAGCCGTTCTTCATCTGGATGTTGACCGCGCCGCCGAGCGCGTTGAGGCCGAAGACCGGATTGCCGGTGACCACGTCGATCCGCTGGATCGCCTGCGGCGGGATCAGGTCGAAGTTGACGATGTCGCCGAAGGCCTCGTTGATGCGCACGCCGTTCTGATAGACGGCCAGGCCCTGCGGCACGCCCTGCACCGGCGAGGCGGTGAAGCCGCGGTAGGTCACGTCGACCCGGTTGTTGTTGCCCTGCGAGTCCGAGATGTTGATGCCGGGCGTGCGCCGCGCCAGCGTCGTGACGAGGTTGTTGCTCGCCTGATCGATGGTGAGGTCGCTCGCCGTGACGGATTCGACCGTGCTGGGAATCTTGTAGAGGGGCTGCTCGCTGCCGCGCAGGCGGGTTAACCCGGTCGGGCCGACCGAGCCGATCGGCGGAACAGGGCCGGGACCGTTGAAGGTCTGAGCTTGGCTCGAGTTGCCGCCGCCTGAACCCACCGGCGTCGTCGAGACCACGCTGATCTCGCCCAGCGTCACCGATTGTTGGGCCTGCGCGGCGCCCGGCAGGACGGTCCCGGCGAGGATCGATGAAGACGCGACCAAAGTGCTCCGCAACGCGCGAAGTGACATTCCTGCCCCCGTACCGTGAGACCCATGCCCGTTAATGACGGGCTTGTGATCACTCTTGGCCGGTGGCGACGGGGCACACAATTGTTCGTGAACCACGTACGCGCTGTTTCCGCCGCATTTCGGGCATCGCGAGCCTCATCGAGGCGCGACGTGACGAAACGGCAACAGTTTTTCCAACGCGTTCAAAGACTTAGGGAGAGTTAGGCAAACGAGCCGGGGAATTTCGGCAATCGTGGCGCCTCTCCTTCGAAGGCCCGCTCAGAGGCGGGCCTGGATCAGCCGTGCGATGTCGCCGAGTCGCTGCTCCAGCAGTTGCGGCACCTCGCAGACATAGGTCAGCGATTGGCTGCGCTCCTGGAAGATCCGCCGGTCCCAGGCGAACTTCGTCTCAAGCTCGGACTGATCCTTGGGCAGCTCGGTGGCGTCAGAGGCGCTGGGTGCATCCTTCACCTGACTGATCTTGTCGGCCTCGTCGCGGATGCGCTCCGCCATCCGGCGCTGTCCCTGCGCGTAGCGGCCGATGCCGGACATCACCTTGTCGCGCTCGCCGTTGAGCACCTCGAAGACGCCCGCGTAGACGCGGGTCAGCGCCTTGTCCTTGGCGTCCTTGTCCGTTCCGAACTTGCCGGCGAAGTCGTCGAGCATGGGGCCGACCTGCGTCAGCTCCGTGCGCCGGGACGCGATCTTTTGTGCGACAACCGCGGCGTCATTGTCGCTGCCCCAATCACCCGCGGCGGCGATGTCGGGCCCCGTCCAGAACTGGCCCGGGCTCAAGGATGCGACCTTGCGCTGGACGCAGGGCCAGTCCGGATCCTGCCGGGGCTGCGCCAGCGCCGGGCCGGCCAAGCCGGTGAGCCCGAACGCCAGGCCGAGGATGCAGTGAGCGGAACGGTTCATCGGACGGACTCCATCAGGTGGTCTCGCCGGCCGGGCCGCCCCGGCGGGCCATGATGCCGCGGCCGGGATCGTAGGCGACCACCGCCATGCCGAAGAAGGCGAGCGTCACGCCCACCACCACGGCACAGGCGACCGGCTCGAACTGGACGTAGAGGGCGTAGCGGACGAGCTGAACCGCGTGGCTGAACGGGTTGAGCTCGCAGATCCAGTACAATGTCTCGGAGGATTCCCGGATCCGCCACAGCGGGTAGAGCGCCGAGGAGGCGAAGAACATCGGGAAGATCACGAAGTTCATCACGCTGGCGAAATTCTCGAGCTGACGCACCAGCGACGAGAGGAACAGGCCGATCGCGCCGAGCATCAGCCCCGTGGCCAAAAAGGCCGGAAGCGCCGTTAGGTAGCCCAGCGGGGGGATATCGGTTTCCCAGAAATAGGCCACAGCCAGGAAGGCGTAGGCCTGGACGACGGAGACCGCGACGCCAGCGATCAGCTTGGCGAGCAGCAGCAGCCAGCGCGGATAGGGCGAGGTCAGCAGCACCTTCATCGAGCCGACCTCGCGGTCGTAGACCATCGACAGGGACGACTGCATGCCGTTGAACAGCTGGATCATCACGGCGAGGCCGGGGACCACGTAGACCTCGTACAGCACGTAGGTCTGGTAGGGCGGCTCGATGGAGACGCCCAGCGTGTTGCGGAAGCCCGCGGCGAAGATGAAAAGCCAGACCAGGGGCCGGACCAGGGCCGAGAAGAACCGCTCCTTCTGATTGAAGAAGCGCAACAGTTCACGGCGTACGATTCCGCCGAGGCATATCAGGTAACCGACGGCATCGAGGCGGCCGATGCGGCCGTGCGGAACTGAACCGGCCCTCATGCCGCCGCCCTCCCCGGCTCGGCCACGATTCGGCGGAACGCCTCCGCCAAGCCTTCTCCGGGCGCGCCGATGTCGCCTGCCCGGCCGCGGGCGACGATCCGGCCGCGGTGGAGCACGACCGCGTCGTCCTCGGGCGCGATCTCCTCGAAGATGTGGGTCGCCCACAGGACCGACAGGCCTTCCTCGCGCACCAGCGCACGCACGATCGCCACGATGTCGGCCCGCGATTCCAGATCGAGACCGACGGTCGGCTCGTCGAGCAGCAGAAGGTCCGGCCGGTGGATCAGCGAGCGGGCGATCTCGATCCGGCGTGACTGGCCGCCGGAGAGCGTCCGCACCTTGTCGTGGCGCCGGTCCGCGAGGCCGACCCGGTCGAGCAGCACGCCGACGCGGGCCTTCCCGGCGCCGCGGGCGATCCCGTGGAGGCTCGCGTGATACAGGAGATTCTGCTCGACGGTGAGGTCGGTGTCGAGCGTCCGGGCCTGGAACACCACGCCGAGGCGTGCGAGCGCGCGGGAGGGTTCGCGGTCCAGGGCGTGCCCGAAGATCGACACCCGCCCGGTCTGGTTGTTGTAGAGGCGGGTGATCACCGAGAACAGCGTTGTCTTGCCCGCGCCGTTCGGCCCGAGAAGCGCCGCGAAGCGCCCGCGCTCAACAGTGAGCGACACGTCGTCGAGGGCGGCGCGGCTGCCGAAGCGGTGGCCGACGTGATCGACTTTGAGCGCCGCCGCGTCCTCGCCGCTCATCGGCCCAGGACCTTCCGGGCATCGGCGACGGCGTCGAGGCACTCGTCGAACTCGCCCTCCTTCTGCTCGCGCTCGGCCACGCGCAGGGCCTTCTTAAGCTTCGGGATCGCGGCCTCGGGCGGGTTCAGAGCCAGAGCGTCACGGATCATCGTGATGCCCTCGGCGCAGGAAGAGGCATCGTCGGCGGCCAGGGCCGGGGTCGCGAGGACGAGGCACGCGGCCAGCAAGATCACGCGCATCACTTCACCGTCAGCGTGCCGGTCATGCCCTTCGCCTCCAAGCCGCGCGCCTCCCACGTGTAGGTGCCGGGCTTGATGGCGACGAACTCGATGGCGATCTCGCCCGGATCATCGAACTCGAGGTGATCGGGCGGTCCGCCGCCGTGAATTTCCTTGTGCTCGATCACGATCTGATTGAACCAGATGTACCGGAAGAACTCCGGCGCGTAGAATTTGTATTCCTGGCGCCCCTTCGCGACGATGCGCAGGCGATAGGCCTTGCCGGACTCGAGCGTGATGTCCTTGTTCTCCACCACGAAATCGTTGCCCTGATCGTCGCCCAGCACGAGATCCGGCAGGTTCTCCCGCTTCTTGGTCAGGTCGAGGGCGCTCGCCGCCCCGGCCGCGAACAGCCCCGCCAGAGCCAGGGCCGCCGTCTGAAACATACGCGTCATGTCGTTCCCTAACCTTCGGTCGCGGCTTCCGCGGCCTGTCCGTTGCGGCGTCCGTGTCAGCCGGGATCAATTCGGCGAGATCGCCACGCCCCAGGGCAGCAGGCCGACCGGGATACTCTTGACCACCTTCTCGGCGGCCACGTCGATCACCGAGACGTCGTTGGAGGTGCCGTTCGTGGTGAACAGCATCTTCTGGTCCGGCGTGAAGGCGAGCTGCCAGACGCGCTGGCCCACCGGCAGGTACTTCTCGACCTCATAGGACTTGGCGTCGATCACCGCGACCCGGTTGGCTGGACCGAGCGCCACGAAGGCCTTGGTTCCGTCCTTGGTGATCCGGATGCCGACCGGCTGGATCGCCTCGTCGTTCACGCTCGGGATCTTGAAGGTGATCTTCTTGACGACCCGGCGCTGGGCCACGTCGATCACGCTCACTGTGCCGCCCACCTCGGCGGACACCCAGAGGAACTTTCCGTCCGCGGTGAACTCGGCGAAGCGCGGCCTGGCATCCACCAGCACGTTGTCGATGACCTGGAAGGTCTTCGTGTCGATGAAGTGGGCCATGTTGGTCGTCTCGGAGGTGTTGACGAGGATCTTCCCGTCCGGCGACAGGCCCATCCCCTCCGGCTCGACGCCCACCGGCACCTCGGCCAGCACCTTGTTCTTCTCGATGTCGATGATGGTGACCTGGCTGTCGTCCTCGTTGGCCACGTAGAGGGGATTGCCCGAGGCATCGAGGATGAACTGCTCCGGATCCGGCCCGGAGCGCAGCGAGCGCACGACCTTGCCGGAACTCGTGTCGAGCACGTCGATACGGTCGTCGTCGCTGGCGCAGACGAACAGCTCCTTACCGTCCTTCGACACGGTCACCCCGCGCGGGCGGCGGCCCACCTTCCAGGTCGCGGTCACGGCCATCGTATTGGTGTCGATGACGCTGACGGAATTGCCCTTCTCGTTGGTGATGTAGGCCGTGTAGGCGGCGGCCGGCCCGCAGAGGGCGAACCACGCACCGAGGGCGAACACGCTCAGACCTGCCTCGACGCGGCGGCTCATGCCATTCCCTTCCCTTGCGACTTCCCGACGTCCTCGCGGGACGTTCTCGTCAGCCAATTGTAGTGCGATTTCCGCGCGTTGCGAGGGTCGGTGCCGCTCGACATCGCCGCAGGCGGGGGTGTCATTTGAATTTGCAGGTCGTCTCCGGGAGGTCCACGCCCAGCGTGTCGAGGGGCGTGCGCTGGTGCAGGAAGCCCTGCTCCGGCGCCACCGAGACCAGCGCTTTCGGCTGCACCACGATGATCGCTTGGCGCAGCTGGTGGTCCCAGGGGCGGAAGCTCAGCGGCACGCCCTTGTAGGCCGGCAGCGTGAAGTCCGGCTCGACGAGGTAGGGCCCGATGACCGCCGGGTCGTTGGTCTTCTTGGCGGTGACGGCCTCGCCGACCGTGCGCACCGCCGCCCAGACCTGATAGTCGAGCGGCCGCATCAGCCGACCGGCGAGCCGGCGGAAGCGATTCTGGGCCTGCGCGGCGCCCCAGGTTTCCAGCACGGGCGACCACGTGGTCGGCGTCAGCGCCTGCGTGCCGCCCACCGGCCGGGGATCGACCGTGCGGTAAGGGACGTAATCGCCCCAGTCGCCCTCTTCATCGGCGACGATCGCCATGTCGTAGTCGAGGCCGCGAGTGAAGACCATGGCCTCCGCGCGGGTGGGCGTGTCGCCCCGCGCCTTGGCCAGGGGACCGAAGGTCCAGGGCTTCTCGGCGGTGATCTTCAGCGCGAATTTCCGCGCCGAATTGCGCACCGCGTCGGCATAGGCCTTGTCGGCCTCCGTCGGACCGACGATCAGGAAAAGCTTCCGCCAGCGCATGACGGTGAGGTACTGCGCCAGGGCGTCGGTCAGCATGGCCCGCGACGGCAGGATGTGGAACACGTTGGCCCGGCAATCGGCCCCGCGCAGGCGGTCGTCGGGCGCGCCGGCATTGAGCACCACGGCGCCCGAATCCTTCACCGCGTCCGCGACGGCCAGGACGGCGTCGGCGGGCAGCGCCAGAACGAGGTAGCGCACGCCCTTGGCAACGAGATCCTTGGCGGCCGCCACCGGATCGGCCTTGTCGTCGGTCAATGCCACGTCGTCGAGGGCGTAGGTCTGCTTGGTGAATCGGCCGGTGGTGTTGTTGTCGTTGATGCCCATCTTGGCGCCGGCGAGCCCCTCGTCCTCCGGCGCCGCCTCGGCATCGTAGGAGGATGGTGCGGGCTGCGGCCGGTAGATCAGGCCGACATGGGTATCGATCGGCTGGGGTGCGGGCTGCTGCGCCCAGGCGGGGATCGGCGCCAGCGCGAGCACGGCGAGCGCTGCGCGCCGCCATGTCGGACGCCGGACGGTGGTCTCGAGTGCAGGATCGTGCATAGGCGCGGCCTCTATCAGCTTCCGCTTCGGCCGCTCAACCGCGGCCGGTGGTCCCCACGTTCACGTTCCCGTCCTGGGTCAGCGAAGGCCCGAAGTACATTGCCAAATTGTCCCTTCGCCCGACCTATGCCGGAATTGATGCCGCCGAACCGGGTGGCAGGACTGTCGAGAGGAAGGCACCGCCCATGCGTCTCCTGACCATGCGTCACCTGACCGTCCGGGTGGCGGCCGCGTGCGGGCTCGTCGCGCTCGGAGCCGCGCTGCCCGGCGCCGCGCAGGCGGCCGACAAGGCGGCCGTCTTCCCCGTGGAGCTCTTCGATCCCGGCGCCTCCTATGGCGCCCGGGCGCGACCGGCCGACACCAAGAAGCTCGCGCTCGTCACCGACGAGCTGCGCAAGGCTCTCCACGATCAGGCCGGCCTGGAGATCGTCGACACGGCGCCCAAGGCCGATGTCGTGGCCAAAGAAGGACCGCTCTACAAGTGCAACGGCTGCGCGACGGATATCGGCAAGAGCCTGGGTGCGGACCTCGTCGTGACGGGTTATGTGGAGAAGGGGTCCGGTCAGATCTTCAACCTGAACGTCTCCATCGCCGAGGCCGGCACCGGCAAGGTGGTGCGGGGCGGACAGGTGACGATCAGGGCCGACACCGACGATACCTGGGCTCACGCCATGCGCTGGGTGGTGAAGAACCGCCTTCTCGCCGAGCCGCTGCCCGGAAGATCGTGAGGCGTTCCGTCACAAGTTGAGTCCACCGTGCCCGCGTCCCCCGTCAAAGTTGATTCCCACCCGCGCCTCCTGGTCAGCGTCCGCGATCCGGCCGAGGCCGAGGTCGCGCGGCTCGCTGGCGCCGACCTGATCGACGCCAAGGATCCCGAACGGGGGGCCCTTGGCGCCCTCGACCCGAAGATCGTCCGCGAGATCGTCGGCCGGGTCGCCGGCGCGAGCGAGACGAGCGCCGTGGCCGACCCGACGCCGCCGGCCGTCGCCGCCATGGCGGCGACCGGGGTCGACTGGGTGAAGGCTGGCCTCGATGCGCCCCGCCGACGGGACAAGTCGGCGTTCGCCGGTTTGGCCGCTGCGGCGCCGGGACGGCTCATTGCCGTGCTCTTCGCGGAGGACGGACCCGCCGCCACGCTGGTGCCCGCCCTGGCGGAAGCGGGCTTCGCGGGTGCCATGATCGACACGGCCGGCAAGGGCGGCGTCCGTCTGCCCGACCTGACCGCGCCGGAGGATCTGGCGGCCTTCACCGCCGCCTGCCGTCGCCACCACTTGATGAGCGGTCTCGCGGGCTCGCTGCGGGCTATCGATATTCCGATCCTGGCGGGTCACGGATCGGACTACCTCGGATTCCGCGGCGGCCTGTGCCGCGATTTCGACCGGCGCAACGGCATCGATCCCCTACGGATCGCCGAGGCTCTGCGTGCCCTGCGGCCCAGCCGGCGGGACGCCGCGTGACGGTGATCGTCAAGGTCGGCGGGAGCCTGGAAGCGGATCCCCACCGCCGGCGCGCGCTGCTGGCTCGGCTCGCGGACGGCACGCATGGGCGCTGCATCATCGTGCCGGGGGGCGGCACATTCGCGGGTGCCGTGCGGGCCGCGCAGATGCGGGAGGGTTTCAGCGACGCCGAAGCCCACCGCCGGGCGCTGGACGCGATGAGTGACGCGGCCGGCATCTTCCGCGGGATCGAGCCGCGACTCGTCCAGACCTTCGAGCCCTGGGCCGAGGCCGGATCGGCCACCGCGCGCGTGTGGAACCCGCGCCGGCTGCGGGCCGGCCATCCCGATATCCCCGAGACCTGGGACGTGACCTCCGACAGCCTCGCGCTCTGGCTCGCGGGCCGGATCGACGCGGAAAGCTGCGTGCTGGTGAAGTCCCGCGACGCGGCACCGGCGCAGGATGCCGCCGCCCTCGCTCAGGATGGGCTGGTGGACGCCGCCTTCCCGAGTTTCGCGGCGCGTTATGCAGGGCGGATCGAGATCTGGGGACCTAGCGGCCCGGTTCCGGTCACCGCGAGGGCCGCGGCGTGAGCGCTTCCGAGCACATCGTCTTCGTCACGGGCCGCCTCGCCCGCGCGCGCCTGGAGAAAGTGGCGGCCGGCCTGCCGGACCGGTTCCGCTGGAGCATCGCGGATGCCGGCGTGAAGGTCGCGGCGCTGATGACCGAGGAGATCATCCGCCGCCGCGTCGCGCTGCCGGAAGGGGCCACCCGGGTCATCCTGCCCGGACGCTGCCGGGCCAACCCGGAGCATCTCGCCGCGCATTTCGGCGTGCCGGTGGAGCGGGGCCCCGACGAGGTGGTCGACCTCCCGGCCTGGCTCGGGCTCACCGCCCGCAAGGTCGACCTCTCCCGCCACGATCTGCGGATCTTCTCCGAGATCGTCGATGCCTCGAAGATGAGCGTCGCGGAGATCCTGGCGAAGGGGCTCGACCTCGCCCGGCGCGGCGCGGACGTCATCGATCTCGGCGGCCTGCCCGACACGCCGTTCCCGCACCTCGAGGAATCCGTCCGTGCACTGAAGAAAGCCGGCCTCAAGGTCAGCGTGGATTCCTTCTCGCGGGACGAACTCGCCCGCGGTGCGGGCGCCGGGGCCGACTATCTGCTGAGCCTGAACGAGGAGACCCTGGATCTCGCCTTCGAGACCGATGCGGTGCCGATCCTCGTTCCCACGCGGCCGGACGACCTTCCCTCCCTCGATCGCGCCATCGCGCGGATGCTGGAGGCCGGTCGGCCGTTCCTGGCGGATCCGATCCTCGAGCCGATCCATCACGGCTTCGTCGATTCCATCGCCCGCTACCGCGAGACTCGCGCCCGCTGGCCCGACATCGCCATGATGATGGGCACCGGCAATCTCACCGAGCTGACCGAGGCGGATTCGCTTGGCGTGACCGCGCTGCTCGTCGGCATGTGCTCGGAGTTGTCGATCGGCAACGTGCTGATCGTCCAGGTCTCCAACCACACCCGCCGCACCATCGAGGAGCACGATGCGGCCCGGCGGGTGATGTACGCGGCGAAGGCGGACTCGGCGCTGCCCAAGGGTTACGGGCGGGCGCTTCTCGCCGTGCACGACAAGCGCCCCTTCGTGCAAACTGCGGAAGAGGTCGTTCAAGCCGCTGCGGAGGTGCGCGACCCGAATTACCGGATCGCGGTCGCGAAAGACGGGATCCACGTCTACAACCGCGACATCCATAGGGTCGGCACCGACGCGATGGCTTTCTTCCCCGATCTCGATGTGGCCAGCGACGGCGCCCATGCATTCTATCTCGGCGCGGAACTCGCCAAGGCCGAGACAGCCTGGCGGCTGGGCAAGCGCTACGTGCAGGACGAGCCCCTCGACTGGGGTTGCGCCGCCGACGCCGAGGTCGAGGATGCCACCGCCTTCAAGAAGGCCGGACACACCCGGCATTCCGGGCCGGACGCGCCGCCGCCCGGGACTCGGGATGCCCGGCTCGTGAAGCCCGAGGCCGACGCCCGGCCGCCCGAGACCGTGACGGAGATCCAAGCGCGCGACGAGACCGGCCCGGATGGTTCCCAGGACCGGCCCGCGAAGCTGGTCTGCGGGCGGCTTGTGCCGGCGGACAGGGCATGAGCCGATGCCGCTGATCTTAGAGACTATCGTCACGACGCTCTCGCCTTCGGGCGAACTGCACCTCGTTCCCTTCGGACTGATCGGTGAGGCGGACGGCTACGTGCTGGCGCCGTTCCGGCCGTCACCGACCATCACCAATCTTGAGGCGAATCCGTGCTTCGCCGCCTCCAGCCCGCGCGACATCCGGGTCATTGCCGGCGCGGTCACCGGGCGACGCGAGTGGCCGACGGAGGCCTGTGACGCCATCCCGGGCCGCCGCGTCGCCGACAGCTTCGGCCACGCCGAGTTCGAGGTTGCGACCGTGGAGGAGCACGAGACCCGGCCGCGCTTCCGCGGACGCATGGTCCACAGCGCCGCGCATGCGCCGTTCATCGGCTATAACCGGGCTCAGGCCGCCGTCCTGGAGGCCGCCATACTTTCGACCCGGCTCCACATGCTGGAGCCCGGGAAGGTGTTGACGGAGATGGCCTATCTCGCCATCGCCATCGGCAAGACCGCGGGACCCCGCGAGCGCGAGGCCTGGGGTTGGATCGAGGACAAGGTCGCGGCGGCGCTCGGCCCCGAGGCGCGCATCCTCGGTCGCGACGACCGCTGAAGGCGGGAGGAGAAGGACAAGATGAAGAAAATTACCCTGGCCCTGGCGGCCACGGCGGCGCTGGTGGCGGCGACCGCGCAGGCCCACGGCCCGACCCGGCGCAAGATCACCGAGTCCATCGAGATCAACGCTCCGGCCGACAAGGTCTGGGCGGTCGTCGGCGACGTGAAGAACGCCGATTGGGTCCAGAACGTCACCAAGACCGAGCTGAATGGCGACCCGGCGGGCAAGTTCAAGCGGACTCTGACGCTCAAGAACGGCGACCAGATCTCGGAGACGAGCAACAAGTACAAGCCGGACGAAAAGATGTACTCTTACTACATCGACAAGGTCGATGTGAAGGACTTGCCGGCCAACGACTACTCGGCCACGATCACGGTCGAGCCGGCCGGCGACGCCAAGTCCAAGGTCGAGTGGAAGGCCGCCTTCTACCGCGGCTACATGAACAACGATCCGCCGCCCGAGCTGAACGACGAGGCCTCCGAGAAGGGCGTCGGCGACTGGATCAAGGCAAGCCTCGCCAACCTGAAGGCGAAGGTCGAGAAGGGCTCGTGAGGCGCGGCCCGGGCCGCGCGGCGCTCGCCGCCGGCCTCGCGCTGATCGCGTCGGGCGCCCTCGCGGCGCCGGCGCGGGAGGCGGTCGTCACGGCCCAGCTCGGCGGCGCGGTCGAGATCGTCGACCTCGTCGCCGGCACGGTGGTGCGTCGGATTCCCGTCGACGGAGCGCCCGCTGGGATCGCGCTGTCGGCGGATCGCAAGCGGGCCTATGTCACGCGGCCCGAAGGCCACGGGGTCGCGGTGGTCGACCTCGACGCGGGTCGCGTCCTCGCGGAGGTTCCGTTGCCGGGCGGTCCCCTGGGCATCGCGGCCGATCCGCGCGGCGGCCGGGTCTACGTGGCCGACTGGTACGGGCACCGCCTGTTCGTCATGGCCGAGCGGGACGGCACTCTGGTTCCGGACGGCGAGATCACCGTGGGCGCCTCGCCCTCGGGAATCGCCGTCACGCCGGACGGCTCGAAGCTCTACGTGGCGAACCGCGAGGCCGACACGGTGTCGGTGGTGGACGTGGCGACGCGCCGCGAGGCGACGGTCATCCCGGTGGGGCAGCATCCGTTCGGCATCACCCTCGATGCCGCCGCGGGGCGTGCCTACACGGCGAACGTCACGGGCGACGACGTTTCGGTGATCGACGTCGCCGCGGGCCGCGAGGTCGGCCGGATCCCAACCGGGCGTCGCCCCTACGTCATCGCCCTCGTCGGCGGACGCGGCTTCGTCACCGATCAGTATGCCGGCAGCGTCACGGCGTTCGACCTCGCGACGCTCAAGCCGATCACCGACATCGACGTGGGCGACCATCCGGAAGGGATCGAAGCCGACGAAACCGGACGGGTCTACATCGCCAACTGGGGTGATAATACCCTCAGCGTTCTCGACGCCCAGACGCTGAAGGTGGTCAGGACCATCCCGACTGGGAACGGGCCTCGATCCTTCGGGACCTTCCTGCGCTGAGAGCCCCCTCGGTCGCTTGCGTCGTCATCGCGAGCGCAGCGCAGCGACCCATGGCTGCGCCACTTCGGCAGGCAAAACGCTGCTTGGCCACATCGCTCCGCTCGCGGCGATAGCGGAGCGGAAGGCATCAACCGAAAGCGGGATTGATGTATCAAGTCGTGGGCGCGTCGTCAGAACGTCCGCCGATGCGGCGCTTGGCGATAGGCCACGCGGGCCATCAACAAGGCGCCACCGATCTGCAGAAAGCCGCTCTCGCCGAGAACGGTCGGGGCGAGGTGCGCCTGGATGAGCAGGCGGGTCAGAGTGTTGAGGGCGAGCAGCGTCAGGCAGAAGGCCGCTGCGGCGAGCAGGCTGGCGACGAACTCGGGCATGGTTGGACCCCGTTTCGGACGGGATCAGCTTAGCAAGCCCTGCGCCAAGACCAAGCTTGAAAAGGCCAAGCTCGAAGCTGTGGCCGATCAGCGCTTGCGGGCTGCCGGTGCCGGCGTTCCGGCCTGTGCGGCCGGCGTGGGTCGCGGTGTCTCGACGGCGAGCCGCTTCACCGGCCAGCCGTCGCTCCAGCGCTCCATGTCGGCGAGCCTCGGATTGTTCTTGAGGACGGTGGCATCTGAGCCGCCGAAGGCCGCCGCCGCCGATAGATCGAAGGTCTTCCAGAAGCCGAGATAATCCAGGGCGTCCACCCGCGCGAGATTGATCTGCGCGACCAAGGTCTGCTGCTCGCCCGTGAGCGCCATGTCGGCGGACCACCGAAAGGGCGGCGGCTTCGGCGCATCCTTGCCGGCGTCTTTGGGCTCCGGACCAGGCTTGATGGCGGCGCCATCGTAGGCCGTGTCGACGCCCGCCGGAGCCGCCAGCGTCGCCGTAAGGGCGGGAAAGCCGTGATCGTCCGAGAGAGCGCGCACGAAGAGCTTGCGCTCCAGAGGCACCGCGGTCGCCTCGCGGAGAAGGCGCTTGGCGGCGAGATCGGCCGCCCGCGTGTCCTTGTCGCCAACCATCGTGACGATGAGCGTTCCTGGATCGATCGTTGAGAGATCGCCGAGGGCAATCCCTCTTGATTTCGGTCCGCTGGCGATCCCGCCGGGCGTCACCGCGAAGATCAGCTTCGGGCTCGGCAGGCCCCGCGTCTTGGCGTCGGCGGCCAGATCCATGGCCAGCGGCGCACCGGCGAGATGGCCAATCATCGCCACCCGGCCGAGATCGGGCTTGGCCGCGCTGTCCGATGCCAGATCGGCGAGTGCCGCCTTGACGAGATTCTCCGCGATCCCGGGCGCATCGGCCGGTCGCGTCCGGTTCACCTCCTGGAACCGCGGGACCAGCACGAGCCAGCCCTGACGCGCGAGGTGGTCGATCCAGCCCCCATAGCTCTGCGGGTTCACCACGCCCCAGCCGTGCAGCAGGATCGCCACCGGCCGGCCCGCCTCAGGGGCATCCCCGGACGCGTAGAATGCGAAGGTCGTCGCGTTGCCGCGGCCCAGCAAGCGCTTCGTCACCGTCGCCTTGCGGTCGCCGGCGCCGCCCGGTCCCTCGGCCGGCTGAGGCGGCGGCGCGGCGGCCTGGGCTGCCGTAAGGCCGGCGAGGGTCAGGATCGCGACCGCGGCGAGCGGTCCGCGAAGGGTTGGGAGACGCATAGAGGGCTCGACTGAGAGACGCGACGCGTCGGCAGATCAGAAACCGGTCAATAGCAGATTCTCAGGTCTTGGCGACCCGTTGCTCCGCCTCTCGCCGCAAGGGCAGACGGTCGAGCTTAGGCGGACACACCTCGGCTCGTCTCAGAACAGTCGATCCGCTGCGCCAGGACGGTCAGTTCCGTTGGCAGGTCGTGATCCGCCTCGCCATAGAACCCTCGCAACTCCTCTCGTACCGTATCCAGCACGGCGATTTCGGGGGTCTCGGGGGTGCCGGGGCGGCGCAAAGTATCTGCGAAATTGGAAGCGACGATTTTCATGACGGCAAGCGGGTTCGACTGTTTTGCAGAGGCGCGGGGACGCTGCGTCCCGGGAGTGGCGTACAACTTCGTCCGCGCGTCAGGTTTCCAGTCCAGGGGTGATTATTTTTCCGCCCGGTCCGATGACGGACGGACCGGCCGCCCCCGAAGGCCGGCCGGCCGCATGCTCCACCCAGGCGAGGATGTCCTCTGCGCGCCAGGGCTTCGGGATGAACGTCGCCGATACGCGCAGGTCGCTCGGCTGATCACCCGCGTCGCCCGAAGTGAGAAGCACCCGCACGCGCGGCCACGTCACGCCGATGATCCGCGCCAGCTCGAAGCCGCCGATGGGACCGGGGGTCCGCACGTCCGAGAAGACGACGCTGACCTCGTCCGCACGATCGTTGAGGATTGCCAGCGCCCGATCGGCGGTCTCGGCCTCGATCACGGTGAAGCCGGTATCTTCCAGTAACGTGGCCGCGAGAAAACGCTCGTCGGGTTGGTCTTCCACGACGAGGATCACAGGCTTCTGGCCGGGCTGTACCGAATCGCTCATGGGCCAGGACACTCTACAGGGGCTGAACGGCGGCCGCCGCGAACGGTTCAACGAACTCATCGCGGCGGAGTGCCGGACCCGCGCAGGCACAGATCCTCCTTGGATCCTTGCATAATCGAGAAGTTGTGGCCGTGTCCCAAGTAACACAGGCCGTCAGGAACGCTCTGGCGATGTCCGAAGCGGACCGATTCAGCCGACGCCGTGAGCCTTAAGAAATGCGAGCGCGCGTTTCCACCCGTCCTCGGCGGCTTCTCGACGGTAGCTGGGTCTGTAATCGGCGTGGAATCCGTGGGGAGCTTCAGGATAGACGACCAGTTCGACGCTCTTGCCTGCGGCCTTCGCCCGATCGCGAGCTTCCTCGACGGCGGCGACCGGAATGCCGGTATCGGCACCGCCATAGAGGCCGAGGAGCGGTGGGTTGATCTCTGCGGCCACGTCGCCGGCCGTGCGTGGCTGGATGTCGGTGCGTTCCCCGCCGACCGGCCCGTACCACGCCACCGCCGCCTTCAGGTCGCGGCGATGCGCCGCGTAGAGCCACGCGTCGCGACCGCCTCGGCACCAGCCCATGACGCCGAGCCGGTTCAGATCGCCCTTCGAGGCTGACGCGGCCCAGGCGGTCGCGGCGTCGAGATCACCGATCCACTGCGCGTCCGGTGTCTTCGAGATGACGTCGCGGATGATCACCTTGGCGTCGGTCATGGTCGAGAGGTCGCCCTGCCGGGCGTAGAGTTCCGGCGCCACGGCGCAGTAGCCGGCCTTCGCCAATCGGCGGCAGATGTCCTTGATGTAATCGTGGACGCCGAAGATCTCCTCGATCACCAGGACGATCGGGAACGGACCTGCGCCCTCCGGCGCGGCCCGATAGGCCGGCATCGGCCCGTCGGCCGCCGGAATCTTCACCTCGCCCGCCTCGATGCCGGCGGCGTCGGTGTGGATCACCTGTGCCTCGACCCGAGTGGTCGCCAGGGTCAGACCGCTCATCAGGCTGGTCATCACGAAGCCTCGGCGCGAGAGCGGTGGCGTGATCAGTCCTTCGAGCCCTGCATGATCGCGATCGGCCATATGATCCCTCTCTGACTTCGACACGGAGGGCTATCCGGCCGCACCCGGCTTGGTCAAATCAGCGGAACGATACCGGTCGATCTCTCGTCACGCCCCGGCGGCGATCAGCGCGCGCGCCGGCTGTCTGGCCGCTGCCCGGACCGCGTCGCGATCCTCGCGAAGCTGCAGCACGTCGCCGAGGGTGACGAACGCCTCCGATGCCGGAGACACCACAGCGCGGATCCCGTAGCCAAGCGCGAAGGAACGGAGCAGATCCGCATCGCGCCCGATCCCGAAGCGATCCAAGGCGGCGAGAAACGCTTCACGGAACAGGCTCGGACGGCACCAGCGCTTTTCAGCCATCTGCAACGGCCAGTCCCACAGGCCCTCGGCGCGCCTAGCCGACAGAACTTCGCGGGCGATGAAGTACCCGGTGCCGCGGTGCTCGATCCCGTCCGCCTGCACGGACCAGTCGTCGTTACCGAACAGTTCGACCTCGGCCGCGTTGCTCATCGGGATCTCCGCCCTGCGCCGGCATTCCGGCGCACCGGAACATTGCCGGAACACTGACGCGGATACCGTGGGTGGTCAAGGCAATTGTTCCCGCTGCGTTCACCGATCGTGCCGCTTCCGTTACCGCACTTTGAACATAGGATGCTCGATCCGGTCACCAGCCTGAATTCCCAGCTTGGCCGCCGTACCGGCGTTGAGTTCCAGGACCGCCAGGACCGGGCTGCCCGACGGGATGATCGCCGTCGAGAGCGGCTCCGTATCGGCAGCGATCCGGCTGATCGTGCCGTCGGACCGGATGAAGACCATGTCGAGCGGCAGGTATGTGTTCTTCATCCACATCGTGACCGGCTCGTCCCGCTCGAAGTCGAACAGCATCCCGTGGTCGGGCGCCATGGTCCTGCGGAACATTAGCCCCCGGGACCGCCCGGCATCGTCGCGCATCACCTCGACTTCGAAGCGCTTCGGACCGGATTTTGTGACGATGGTCAGGGGTTCGCCCTTTACGCTCGCCGCACGCGCGGCTGCCTGGGCGTGAACGCTCGCTACCGGGGCGAGGACGACAAGGCAGGCCAGACCGGCCGCTATCATGACGCGGGACAGGACTCTCACAGGCTCGGGCCTCTCGTGGGACGGTGCCTCGGCTCACCGGCCGGAGGCACAGACATAGACCAGGATACGAACCAGGGAAATGCGGGCCGAGAAAAGGTCAGGCGCAGCAAGGCCTTGGGCAACAGCGCGAAGCTGTAGGGGCCTAATGGGAGGCCGGGAGCGCCCCGTCGATCAGCCGTACCTCGGCCGCCATGACGCCCTTCGAGCCGTCGCCGTATCGCACCAGGACGGCCTCACCGGGTTTCAGCTCGGCGATGCCGTAGCGGCGCAGGGTTTCCATATGGACGAAGATGTCGGGCGTCCCGTCGCCGCGGGTCAGGAAGCCGAAGCCGCGCAGCCGGTTGAACCATTTCACCACGGCGGTCTCAAGCCCGCTGGTCGGCGTCACCGTGACGTGGGTGCGCGGCATCGGCATCTCGGAGGGATGCAGCGCCGTCGCCTGATCGAGGGAGATCACACGAAAGGCCTGCCAGCCCCTCGGCCGTTCCACAGCCTCGACAACGATACGCGCGCCCTCGCTGGCCGCCTGGAAGCCGTCGCGCCGTAGGCAGGTGACGTGGAGCAGGATGTCCGGGGCGCCGTCGTCTGGAACGATGAAGCCGAAGCCCTTGGAGACGTCGAACCATTTGATACGGCCCGCCACCTCGACGAGGTCGAGCGCCTCCTCCTCGTGCGGGCTCGTCTCGCTGGTCCGGAGACCACCGGTCCGGTCTGGGTTTCCGGCCCCGGTTCCCTGTTCGTCAGACATGGCCGAGCAACCTACACCGAATCACGCCGCGCGCTCTCCAGGCAAGATTAACGAAGTCCTGATGGCCGGGAAGCCCATTTGGCCGGCACAACAGCCCGGCCAAGACGCAATCTCGGACCTGGGAGGCGGCGCAGCAACAGTCGATCGTTTGCAGCCTCCGCCGAAAACGGCGGTCAAGCGGCCGGCCTCGTGAGCGGATTTGCCCGTCAGCCCCACGCCGCCCCTCTGCCGCTTTGTGGCTGCACCGGTCTTCACGTTTTCGAGAGCGGCTCTGGTCCGGCCACGCTTGTCGGACTGTCGATCCCGGAGCGCTGGCGTCCTGTGCGTCATCATGCTTGGGATCGCCCCATGTCCACCGACGCCGCTCTCGATCACGCCACTGCCGCGCGGGCGACCGCCGTGCAGGGCCGTCGCCTGCCGATCATCGATGCGGCCCGCGCCGCCGCGCTTGTCGCGATGGCCGCCTATCACACGCTCTGGGATCTCGGACACCTCCGGCTGACTGAGGAGAACTATGCCGGGACGCCTGCGGGTCGGTCGGCAGCCGAGGTGATCGCCGGCAGCTTCCTCATTCTCGTCGGCGTCGGGCTCGTGCTGATGAATGGCCGTGGCGTCCGGATGCGACCCACGCTTCTGCGGCTGGCGCGGATCGGCGCAGCCGCGCTCGCGGTGACCGTCGGTACCTGGTTCACGTTCCCAGACGCTTTCGTGTTCTTCGGTGTCCTGCACTGCATCGCGCTATCGAGCGTGCTCGGCCTGCCGTTCCTGTACCTGCCGATCCCCGTCACCGCCCTGGCGGCGACGGCCGTCCTCGCGGCACCGCATTTCGCGCAGGCCCCGATCTTCGACGCCCCGCCGCTCCTCTTCCTGGGGCTCGGGACTGTGACTCCTCGGACGAACGACTATGTGCCGCTCTTTCCATGGTTCGGGCTCGTGCTCGTCGGGCTCGTGCTCGGTCGGGCGGCGCTGCCGGCCCTAGCCGGCTCGCGGCTCGGCGCTTGGTTGCCGCGTTCGGGCATCGGCCGCGCCGCGACCTTCGCGGGACGTCACAGCCTCGCGATCTATCTCATTCACCAGCCGGTGCTGCTGGCACTGCTCACCGGTTTGGTCACGGTGACGGGTCCCAACCCGCGGGCTGGGCTCCGCGCCTTCCGGGCCGATTACGCGGCGATCTGCACACGCACCGGCGGTGAGCCCCCTCTGTGCCGGATCGCCGCCCGCTGCACGTCCGAGGCGCTGCAGAAGGAGGATCTGTTCCGCGAGGATGGCCGCCCGTTCACCGGCTCTGAGCGCCTGCGGGCTCAGGCGCTCTCGCAGGGCTGCTACGCGGCCGTTGAGAGCGCCGGCCATGGGAAGCCCTGATCGGGCGCTGCAGCATTCGGCGACGGCCCAGAAGCTGGCCTATCAGGGCGCATCACCGGCCTGCCGGCGATCCAGTCGTCAGGAAACAGCGCGCCGACGCGCCCTCAATCCTTCGCGCGCTCCACGTACGAGCCGTCCGCCGTCATGACGACGACGCGGGTGCCGGCGGCGATGTGGGGCGGCACCGTCGTGCGCACACCGTTCGAGAGCGTGGCGGGCTTGTATGAGGACGAGGCCGTCTGGCCCTTCAGGACCGGCTCGGTCTCGGCGACCTCCAGCGTCACGCGCTGCGGCAGTTCGATGGTCAGCGGGACGCCGTTATGGCTCGAGAGCATCACCGCCATGCCCTCCTGAAGATACGGTGCCGAGTCGCCGACCACGTCCTCCGGCACGGCGACCTGCTCGTAGTTCTCGGGGTTCATGAAGTGGAACCCCTCGCCGTCATTGTACAGGAAGGTGTGCTCGCGATCCTCCACGAAGGCGCGCTCGACCTGCTCGGTGGTCCGGTAGCGTTCCGACACCTTCACGCCGTCCGTGATGCGGCGCATGTCGAGCTGGGTGACCGGGGTGCCCTTGCCGGGGTGGATGTTCTCGGCGAACAGGATCACGTAGAGCTTGCCGTCCTTCTCGACGACGTTGCCCTTACGGAGCGTTGAAGCGATCACCTTCACGGAATGGCGTCCTGCATTGACATGGGGGGCGGCACGCGCCAAGCGCGGGCTCTGCATCTCGGACCCCGCCACTATCGCATCTGCGGCCCGGTTGCCAGCGTGCGGGTGCGAAGCTGAGGGCGCGTCGACTTCTGCGATGAGGCCGGCAGCGTCGGCCGACGAGCGGGGCCAAGGATTGAGCGTGCAGTGAGCGCCCCTGGGAACCAGCGATCTGCACGAGGCCGGTCCGGCCCGCGCGGTTATGCATGGGCGGTGCCCGGATCAGGGGACCGGCGATGAATGCGCCGGCTGCGCCTTGGTGGGCGCCAGATCGCCACGCCGACCGGCGCCCGGCGCTGCTCCTGCGCAATCGGATCCTGGCCGCATTCCGAGCCTGGTTCGAGGCCCGCGACTTCGTCGAGGCCGAGGCCGCCTGCCTGCAGGTCTCGCCGGGCAACGAGGCCCACCTCGCGGCGTTCGCGACCGAGGCCCTGGGCGCGAGCGGCGCGCGGACGCCGCTCTACCTGCACACGTCGCCGGAATTCGCCTGCAAGAAGCTGCTGGCGGCGGGCGAGCCGCGGCTGTTCAGCGTGGCGCGGGTATTCCGCAACCGGGAACGCGGGCCGCTGCATCATCCCGAATTCACCATGCTGGAATGGTACAGGTCCGGTGCGCCCTACACGGAGTTGATGGCGGATTGCGCCGCGCTGCTGGGGCTCGCCGCCGAGATCGCCGGCATCCACCGGTTCGTTTTCCGCGGACGCGAGGCGGATCCGCGCGCTGAGCCGGAACGGCTGACCGTGGCGGAGGCCTTCGACCGCCTCGCCGGCATCGACCTGCTGGCGACCGTCGCGGCGACCGGTGAGACGGATCGCGATGCCCTGGCCGCGGCCGTCGCCGGCGCGGATCTGCGGGTCGCGCCCGATGACACATGGGCGGACCTGTTCTCGCGGGTGCTGGTCGCGCGGGTCGAGCCGTGTCTCGGGATCGGCCGCCCGACGATCCTGTGCGAGTATCCGGTGAGCGAGGCAGCCCTGGCGCGGCCGGCAGCGCATGACCCTCGCGTGGCCGAGCGCTTCGAGCTCTACGCCTGCGGGGTGGAACTGGCCAACGCCTTCGGCGAGCTGACCGATGCCGACGAGCAGCGCCGCCGCTTCGAGGCCGAGATGGCGGAGAAATTCCGGGTCTACGGCGAACGATACCCGATTGACGAGGAATTTCTCCAGGCTTTGGCCCGGATGCCCGAGGCCTCGGGGATTGCCCTCGGCTTCGACCGGCTCGCCATGCTGGCCTGCGGCGCCGGCCGCATCGAGGACGTGATCTGGACGCCGGTCGTGGGGACCGCACCGTGAACCGTATCCTGCGCAGCGCCGACGATCTGCTCGCGGCCGGGCTCGTCTCCGACGCGGAGGCCGAGGCCCTCCAGGCGGTGCTCACCCGCTACGCCGTCTCGGTCACGCCCGACATGGCCGAGCTGATCGATCCCGAGGCTCCCGACGACCCGATTGCCCGCCAGTTCCTGCCGAGTCCGCAGGAATGCGTCACGGAACCGGAGGAGCGGGCCGACCCGATCGGCGACGGTGCCCATTCGCCGGTCACCGGGATCGTCCATCGCTATCCCGACCGCGTGCTCCTCAAGCCCCTTCACGTCTGCCCGGTCTATTGCCGTTTCTGCTTCCGCCGGGAAATGGTCGGCCCGAACGGCCTCGGAACATTGAGCGACGCCGACCTCGAGGAGGCCCTGGCCTACATCGCCCGGGATGCGCGGATCTGGGAGGTGGTGCTCACCGGCGGCGATCCGTTCGCCCTCTCCAGCCGGCGGCTTGGCAGCATTGCGGCGCGCCTGGCTTCTATCGAGCATGTTCGGGTGATGCGGATCCACACCCGCGTGCCCGTGGTGAAGCCCGACCTCGTCGGCGCCGACCTCGTGGAGGCGCTGAGACGTTTTCGCGGCGCGGTCTTCGTGGCGCTCCACGCCAACCATCCCCGCGAGTTCACGCCGGACGCCCGGGCGGCCTGCGCCCGACTGGTCGATGCCGGGATCCCCCTCGTCAGCCAATCGGTGCTGCTGCGCGGGATCAACGACGACCCGGCGACCCTCGAGGCGCTGATGCGCGCCTTCGTCGAGAACCGGATCAAGCCCTATTACCTGCACCAGGGCGACCTCGCGCCGGGGACCGGACACCTGCGCACGAGCGTCGCGGACGGGCAGGCGCTGATGCGGTCGCTGCGCGGCCGGCTCTCAGGCCTCGCGCAGCCAACCTACGTGCTCGACATCCCCGGCGGCCATGGCAAGGTCCCGATCGGACCCGGCTACTTGCACGAGGTCGAGGACGGCTTGCGGGTGACCGATCCGAACGGATGCGAGCATCGCTATCCGCCGAAGCGTGACGGAGATCGTTGAGGCCATGCGCAGGCTCTGGGGACGGCTCACCTCGGTGAACGTGCAGAAGGCGGTCTGGGGCCTGGACGAGGCCGGTCTCGCCTACGAGCGGATCGAGGCGGGCGGCGCGCACGGCGTCGTCAACGATCCGGCCTACCGCGCCCTCAACCCGAACGGCCTTGTCCCGACCCTTGAGGAGGACGGCTTCGTACTCTGGGAATCGAACGCGATCCTGCGCCATCTTGCGGCAAACAGCCCGGCCCTGGCGCTGCCCCAGGACCCGCACCGGCGGGCCCATGTCGAGCAATGGGTCGATTGGCAGGCGACGAGCTTCACGCCGGCGATGCGCGACGCCTTCTGGCAGCTCTTCCGGTCGGCGGATCCGGATCGAAACCTGATCGCGGCCTCGCTCACGAAGAGCGAGGCCATGGCGGCGATCCTCGACCGGCATCTCACCGACCGGGACTACGTCGTGGGCGATTGCTTCGGCATCGCCGATATCGCCCTCGGCTGCGCGGCGCATCGCTGGCTCAACCTGCCAGCGGAGCGTGTGGAACGCTCGGCCCTGCGATGCTGGTACGATCGCATCGCCGCCCGCCCCGGCGCCGCGCAGGCCTTGGGCGAGCCGGTCGGCTGAGACCGCCCACGGGCTTGCCTCCGGCCCGACGCGATACACCTTGGCAAGGCGCGCCGCCCCTGCGGACGCCCTTACGGAGCCCCTGATGGCGATCGACCCGACGCTGCGCGACGCGCTCTCCGCCGTGACGCCGGCAAGTCTCACCCGTGCCCTGATGCGGGCCGGCGTGCGCGCGTTCAGTCCGCGCGGGCTCTCCGGTCGGGGCGGCAGCGCGATCGGCGTGGCCTACACGCTGCGGATGATCCCGGCCCGCGACGATGGGGCGGGCGACGTTGCCGCCGCGATCGATGGCGTCCCGGAGGGCGCGATCGTGGTCATCGACGCCGCCGGCTCAGGTCTCCCCCTGCCCTTCGGATCGATCCTGGCGGCGCGGCTTGCGCAGGGCGGCGTCGTCGGGCTCGTCACCGATGCCGCTCTGCCGGACGAAGTCGGCCTGCCGGTCTGGTCCGCACCGGAAGCCACCAGCGGCGCCTTGGCGCTCGTCGCCACGCAGGAACCCGTGACGTGCGGCGGCGCAGCGTTCCATCCGGGCGATATCGTGGTCTGCGCGGAAGGCGGCATCGTCACCCTGCCTGTCAGTCTTGCCGAACGGATCGCGCTGGAGGCGGTGGAGCAGCAGCGGCTCGATCTCTGGATCCAGCGCGAGGTCGAGAAGGGTGAGACGCTCGCGAGCCTTCTGCCGCCGGATGCGGCGGCCCTCGCCCGTTTCGAGGCCGAGACCAAACCGGCCTGACGCCGTGTTCTTCCCGCTCTCGAAGGGGATCTACTTCCTCATCACACCATCGAACTTCCTGATCTTCGCGAGCCTCGCCGGGCTGTCTCTCGCCGCGGTGACACGGCTGCGGCGAATCGGGATCGGACTCGCGTTCCTGGGCGCGCTCGGCCTCGGGCTGGGCGGGCTATCACCGCTGTCGGAGATGGTGCTGCTGCCGCTGGAGCAGCGCTTTCCGCCCTACCCGGCGGACGGGCCTGCGCCGACCGGGATCATCGTGCTCGGCGGCGGGATCGAGGCAGGCCTGTCGGAGGCGCGGGCTCAGGTCGTCGTCAACGATGCCGGCGAACGTCCGATCTATCTTGCCGATCTGGCCCGGCGCTTTCCCGGAACGCGCCTCGTCTTCTCGGGCGGCAGCGGCTTCATTGGCGGCGGTATCGCCGAGGCCGACATCGTGAGCCGTCAGGCGGACGTCATTGGCGTTCCGCGCACGCGCCTCATCCTGGAGAACCGGTCGCGCAACACGCATGAGAACGCCGCGTTCTCGGCCGCCCTGGTCCAGCCGAAGCCGGAGGAACGCTGGCTGCTCGTGACCTCGGCCTGGCACATGCCCCGAGCCGTCGGCTGTTTTCGGCAGGCCGGCTTCACGGTCGACGCCTTTCCGGTGGATTACCGGACCCGTGGGTGGGGGGATATCACCCGCTTCAACGGCTTCGCCTCGGACGGATTGCTCCAGCTCGACCTCGCCGTGAAGGAATGGATCGGCCTCCTGGCCTATCGCTGGTCGGGCTACACGCCGGACTGGCTTCCCGGCCCGGAGGCGCCGGCCGGCCAGCCGAGCCGGTAGATCCCGCGGAAATCGTCCGGGTCGACCCGCTTCCCCTTCCGCAGGATCGCGATCCGACCCGCATGGGCGAGGCGCACGGCCACCCGGCGGACGGGCTGCATCAGCGGACCCCAGCCGTCCGGATGCGGCCCGCCGAGGGCCCGCGCCACCTCGGAGGGGCACACGGTCTTGTCGGCGCCGCGTTCGGCCACCAAGCCGAGCATCGCAGCCTCGATCGCCGCATCGTCCGGCCTGCCGTCGGTCATGACCAAGTCTCCTCCGCCGCCACGGGAAGCGGTCCCTCGTGAGGACCCTCGCCCGCCTCCAGCAGCGCCTTCCGGATCTCGGAAGCGAATTGCCGCCGCCACATGATGATCACCACCGCGGTCGTCGAAACGAAGAGCACGTAGGGGCTCACGAACCAGCCCAGATAGGCCAACGCGAAGAAGAAGGCCCGCTGTCCCCGGGCGAAATGCCGGCCTGCGCTCACGTTCATCGCCGCGAGTCGGCGCACCGCCCGCAGCATTTCGGTCTCGCTCGCCCCAGAACCCTTCGACGGCACGGCTCCGAGCAGGATCGCCGCGTAGTTGAAGAGGCGATAGGCCCAGGCGAACTTGAAGAAGGCGTAGACGAAGACCACAGCCAGCCCGGCGACTTTCAGCTCCCAGGTCAGGCGATTGGCGACCGTGCCGAAGGGCAGTGTCGCGAACAGGTTCAGGACATCGTCGCCGGAGCGCGACAGGGTCAGCACCGATCCGAGGGCGATGAGGGAGGTCGAGGCGAAGAACGCGGTGCCGTTCTGCAGGGAGGCGTTGATCTGGGTATCGACCACCCGGTTCTCGCGACCAATGATCTGCCGCGCCCAGTTGTAGCGATGGCCATTCATGACCTGGCTGAGCGACACCATGCGCCCGCGAAGCCGGCCCACGGAGAGCCCGTACGCCATCCAGGCGAGGATGAAGTAGAGTAGTGCCCCGAGGTCCAGGGGCGAGAAGGCAGTGCTGCCGACGGACAGGTCGTTCATGATCTCCGGACGGCGGTTTCGCGAGGGGCCGCAGTGCCATATCAGCCTGCAGGCCGGTTCAGAACCCGTCCGGCGCGCGCCTCCTGGGACTCAGCCGCGCAGGATCTCAAAGCCCTCCGGCGGTGTGACGTCGCTGCGCTCACGGATCTCGACGTCGGAGACACGCGCCCCGGGCGGGCCGGACCGGCAGAGGTCTTCCATCTGCGCGACGGCGTCTGGGGATCCGCTGAACTGCGCCTCGACCGAACCGTCGTCGCGGTTGCGCACGAAGCCGCGGAGCCCGCGGGCCAGGGCCTCGGACTGGGTCCAGACGCGGTAGGACACGCCCTGAACGCGGCCCCTGATGATGACCGAGACGGTCCGCGTGTCGCTCATCCGGAGCCCCTCCCCTTTCGCATCTGGCCTGCGACGACGGTCGCCCGCGATAGGGGGTTTCGATGCTCTCTCCAACCCGCATCATCGCGAAGGCTTGGCGCGGGAGCGACAGTGCTCAATGGACAGGCCGGAGATCGGCGTGCAGGCGCGCAGCGCGTGTACGCTCGTGAACGCCTACGCCTGGGGTCCGGGCGCGCTTGCCGCGTCCAGCGATGACAACATGGGTAGCACGGAGATGTCGGCGCCGCGCGGTGAGCGGCCCGCGCGGCGCGCGGGCCTTCTCGGAGCTTACTCGGCCGCCATCGGATGGCGCAGGCCCGACGACACCGCCGCCGGACGGCTGGCGCCGGTCCGCACGTGCGTCGAGTAGAGCATCAGCCCGGTGAAGGCGAGGCCGCCGACGATGTTGCCGAGCAGGGTCGGTATCTCGTTCCAGAGCAGGTAGTCCATGACGGTGAGGTGGCCGCCCATGAGGATCGCCGACGGGAACAGGAACATGTTCACGACGGAGTGCTCGAAGGTCATGAAGAAGAACACCGTGATGGGCATCCACATGGCAATCACCTTGCCGGGCACCGAGGTCGACAGCATGGCGCCGATGACGCCGGTGGAGACCATCCAATTGCACATCATGGCACGGACGAAGAGCGTCAGCATGCCGGAGGCGCCGTACTTCTCGTAGCCGAGCGTCCGGGCCTCGCCGATCCCGGCGATCAGCTTGCCGACGGCGTTCGGCTCCGTGGCGAAGCCGAACGTGAAGACGATCGACATCATCACGGCCGTGGTCAGCGCGCCCGCGAAGTTGCCGAAGAACACCAACGTCCAGTTGCGGGCGATGCCGGCCACCGTGACGCCCGGGCGCTTGTCGATCAGCGCGAGGGGCGTCAGCACGCAGACGCCCGTGAAGAGGTCGTAGCCCAGCAGGTACAGCATCGAGAAGCCGACCGGGAACAGCAGGGCGGCGACGAGCGGCTGACCGGTGGTCTGGTTGATGGTGACCGCGAAAGCGGCGGCGAGCGCCAGGATCGCGCCGGCCATGTAGGCCCGGATGAAGGTGTCCTTGGTCGCCATGAAAACCTTCGCCTCACCGGAGTCGACGGCCTTCTTCACGAAATCGGCGGGCGCCAGATACGACATGCACAATGCTCCCTCGCAGGCGCAGGCCGGTCGCCATTGACCGACGGGCGCGCCGCGCATCACGGATCGCTGGGCGGGCGCGGCGCTGCCGCTCGTCCTCCAGCCGATCTGGAGAAGCATGTCGCGTACCAGTTCTCCGCAGCTCAGCCCGGCAGACCCCGCGCCCAACTGCTGAGTTCGCGGATGTAGGCCGGCGGCAGCTGCGCCGCGCGTGCCGCGGCGACGACCGCTTCGAGGTAGCCCGGCCGCGGACGGCCCGGTGCGGTGGAGCAACCCAGATAGATCAGCGCCCGCCTGACGCCGTCGGGCGTCCGGATCGGCAGCGCGGCCTTCGTGTAGAGGCCGCCCGCGACGCCCTCGTAGCGGTCGAGAGCCGGGATGTCCGCGCTGGCGAGTTCCCACAGAACGCCCCAGACGGTGCGCCGGGGATCGCGAACCACCGAGGCGTAGCCCTCCCGCATGATGATGAAGCGATAGCCCGGCCGATGCGCGCCGCCGATCAGCCGCGAAACCGGGCAGCGCAGGGCCATCGCGGCGGCATCCATGTTGGCGCCGTAAGCGAAGTAAAGGGGCATGCGGCCCGGGCTCGGGTTGCTTACTCGCCCGCGGGAGGATCGAGGTGTCTGGCGACGCGATCCTTCCCACGCGCAGCCGGATCGGCGAGCGCCGGAGTGACCGCCGGAATGCCGAACGTGACGAACAGCCAACCGTAGGTCACGGCTTTACACTCCGGCGGGCAGGCCTCAGGCAAATTCCAGGATCACCGCGTCGACCGCGAGGCTGTCGCCCTCCTTGGCGTGGATTTTCTCCACCTTCGCGTCGCGTTCGGCCCGGAGGACGTTCTCCATCTTCATAGCCTCGACGACGGCGATCGGCTCGCCATTCTTCACTTCCTGGCCCTCGGCGACCAGAATCTGCTTGACGAGGCCCGGCATCGGACAGAGCACCTGCTTGCCGGAGCCCGCCTGCTCCTTCACCGGCATGAGCGCGGCCAGCTCGGCCTCACGGCGGGTGTAGACACGCGCTTCGGCGGCGGCGCCCGCATGCTGCAGGAACACGCCGTTCAACAGGGCGCGCACCTGGATGGCGACGCGCTCGGAGCCGATCGTGCCGATCCAGACGGGCTCGCCCGGCCGCCAGGCGCTCGCCACCGTCAGCGCCGTGCCGTCGTCGCGGGTGACCAGGAGATCCTCGCCCTCGGGCTCGACGGTGACCGGATAGGACTGACCGGCCAGGATCACCACCCGATCGCGCTCGAAGGCGAACAGGCCCGGCGCGCGCATCTGCCCGGAGATGCCGCGCTTGCGCTGATTGAGCTTGTGGTCGATCGCCGCCGCCGCAGCCATCATGCGGACGGCGATCTCGCCGGCCGGCTCGGGCGCCGAGAACCCCTCGGGAAATTCCTCGGCGATAAAGCCGGTGGAGAGGCGGCCTTCCTGCCATCGCGGATGCGCCATCAGCGCCGACAGGAACGGGATGTTGTGGCGGATGCCATCGATCGCGAAAGCATCCAGCGCCTCGGCCTGGGCGGCGATCGCCTCGCCGCGCGTCGGCGCCCAGGTGACAAGCTTGGCGATCATCGGATCGTAGTGGATGGCGATCTCGCCGCCCTCCTCCACGCCGGTATCGTTGCGGACGACCGCCTTGCCCTGCTGCCCCTCCTCCGGCGGCCGGTAGGTCGTCAGCCGGCCGATAGACGGCAGGAAGTTGCGGGTCGGATCCTCGGCGTAGACGCGGCTCTCCACCGCCCAGCCATTGAGCTTCACGTCGTCCTGGGTGATCGGCAGCTTCTCGCCGGCCGCGACCCGGATCATCAGCTCGACGAGGTCGAGCCCGGTGATCATCTCGGTCACCGGATGCTCCACCTGCAGCCGGGTGTTCATCTCCAGGAAGTAGAACGACTTGTCCTGGCCGGCGACGAACTCGACGGTACCGGCGGAATCGTAGTTCACCGCCTTCGCCAGCGCGACGGCCTGCTCGCCCATCTTCCGGCGGGTCTTCTTGTCGAGGAGCGGCGACGGCGCCTCCTCGATCACTTTCTGGTTACGGCGCTGAATCGAGCACTCGCGCTCGCCGAGGTACACGACGTTCCCGTGCTTATCGCCGATCAGCTGGATCTCGATGTGGCGCGGGTCGGTGATGAACTTCTCGATGAAGACGCGGTCGTCGCCGAACGACGATGCCGCCTCCGACTTGGCGCGGGCGAAGCCCTCCGCCACCTCGTCGCCCGAGAAGGCGATGCGCATGCCCTTGCCGCCGCCCCCCGCGGAGGCCTTGATCATCACCGGGTAGCCGATCTCGTCGGCGATCGTCTTGGCGTGCTCGGGCGATTCGATCACCCCGAGGAATCCCGGCACGGTCGACACCTCGGCCGAGGCGGCGGCCTTCTTCGACTCGATCTTGTCGCCCATGGCGGCGATGGCGCCGGGATTGGGACCAATGAACACGATGCCGGCGGCCTCAAGCGCCTTCGGGAAGGCTTCGCGCTCGGAGAGGAAGCCGTAGCCAGGATGCACGGCCTGGGCGCCGGTCTTCTTGCAGGCCTCGACGATCTTATCGATCACGAGGTACGATTCGGAGGCTGCGGCCGGTCCGATATGAACCGCCTCGTCGGCCATCGCGACGTGCACCGCGTCGCGGTCGGCATCCGAGTAGACCGCTACGGTCCTGATGCCCATCTTCCGGGCCGTCTTGATCACCCGGCAGGCGATCTCGCCCCGGTTGGCAATCAGGATCTTGTCGAACATCGCTGGCGCACTGCTTTCGAGATCGCCGGATTGCGACCGGCTTGACTGTCCCGATAGATCAGTTGCGCGGCAGACGGAAGCTGCGCCTTTGTCGAAGGCTCAAGCCGCGAGGGCGAAGGCGATGCGCGCGGGCTGGGTCGTATCGCGGACCCAACGATTCGCCTCCATGGCAAACGCGACCAGTGATTCGGCGCTGCCCTGCGCCTCGCGGACGATCTCCATCGCAATGCGGGCGCCGACCGGGCTCGGGCCGTCGCGGCCGGAGAGCGAGGCGGCGAGCCAAGCGGCGACGTCGCGGTCGATGTAGCCGGTCGGACGGGTGCCCCACACGGCGAAATCGACCACCGCGGCCACCAGGTAATCGGCGAAGGCATCGGTGCCGATGACTGCCCGTTCCAGGGCGATCAGCAGGTCGGCGTCTTCGCGGGTCAGGAGGCCGTCCGGCAGCACCTCACGCTTCAGGACCAGCAGGTCCTCGTCGCTGATCGTGCCGGTCGAGACCGCATGGTTGCAGAATTGTTGCACGGAAATCATGGTCATGGTCGCCTGCTCCTCCGGCTATTCTGCGGCCGGTGCTTGTCCCTGTGTGTTTTCAACTTACGGGGCAGCTTCCCTTCCAGAGGTTAATGGCGAGATCTGAACGGAAGTTCAGGTAAACACGCCCCGATCAAGCAGGCTTATTGGGACGTTGATCGGTTGCGTTACCGGACGATGACCGTGGCTCCGACCGGCACCCGGTTGTAGAGATCCACGACGTCGATGTTGCGCATGCGGATGCAGCCCGACGAGACCGCCTGTCCGATCTTCTCCGGCTCATTGGTGCCGTGGATCCGGTAGAGCGTGTCCTTGCCGTGATCCGAGAGATACAGGGCGCGGGCGCCGAGCGGATTCATCGGGCCGCCCTGCATGGCGTGGACGTGTGGCCAGCGCTTGATCATCTCGGCCGGCGGGTTCCAGGCCGGCCATTCGGCCTTCCGGTCGACCTTTGCGGTGCCAGTCCAGCCATAGGCCTCGTCACCGACCGAGACGCCGTAACGGATCGCCTTGCCGTCCGCCTGGACGAGGTAGAGCTGCCGCTCCCGGGTCTCCACCACGATGGTGCCGGGCGGCTCGTGGGTCGGGTCGCTCACCTGATAGCGGGCGAAGTGCGGGTCGAACTCCGCCTCCGGGACCAGAGCCATGAACTCCGCGTCGCGCGCCGACAGAGCGGGGTCGGGGACACCTTTGAAGCTGCAGCCTGCCAGAAGCAGGATGCTGGCGAGCGCCGACACGATGCGCATGATCCCGCCCCCGGAGACCGTTTCAAAGTCCGACCGGCCCGAAATCGCGAGCCCGTCCCACGAAAGAATCGGCTGAGCATAGGGGCGACGGGCACCCGCCCGTAGTCCGCGCGTTGCGCCCGTGTCACATTGGCGGCTCCTGTTGCAGGTGCGCGACAGGATCGCATCCGGGAGCGACCGTCTTGACCACCCTGTACGTGAGCCATCCCGCCAGCTTCGACCACGATGTTCCGGAGGGTCACCCCGAACGGCCGGCCCGGATGCGCGCCGTCGAGCGCGCCCTGGAAGACGAGCGCTTCGCCGGTCTGGTCCGGGCTTCGGCGCCGCGCGCGGACTTAGATACGGCTGCCCTCGCCCATCCCCGGTCGTACGTCGACGCGCTCGCCGCCGCGGTGCCGGAACACGGCATGGTGTCGATCGACTCCGACACCATCCTGTCCCCCGGCAGCCTCGAGGCCACCCTGCGCGCCATCGGCGGGGCCAATCATGCCGTGGATGCCGTCATCGCCGGCGAGTGCCGCAACGCCTTCGTGGCCATGCGCCCGCCGGGCCATCACGCCGAGCGGACCCGCTCGATGGGTTTCTGCCTGTTCAATCACGCCGCCGTCGCCGCGCGGTATGCCCAGAAGCGGCACGGCGCCGAGCGCGTCGCCCTGGTCGACTGGGACGTCCATCACGGCAATGGCAGCCAGGACATCTTCTGGGACGATGCGTCGGTGCTCTACTGCTCGACGCATCAGATGCCGCTCTACCCGGGCACCGGGTCGCCGTCCGAGCGGGGCGAGAAGGACACGATCGTCAACGTGCCGCTTCGGCCGAACGACGACGGCGCGGTGTTTCGCGAGGCCTTCGAGGCCGGCATCCTGACACGCCTGGACGCATTCCGGCCCGATGTCGTCGTGATCTCGGCGGGGTTCGACGCCCATCGGCTCGATCCCTTGGCCAATCTCCGCCTGGAGGCCGAGGACTTCGCCTGGGCGACGCGCAGATTGATGGATCTGGCGGACCGCTGCGCCGGCGGGCGGATCGTTTCGGTCCTCGAGGGCGGCTACAGCCTTGAAGGCCTAGCCAAGTCGGCCGCGGCGCATGTGGACGCATTGATGGGGCGCTAAAGCGTCCCGCTCAGCCGTCGAGCGGCTCGTCGCCCAGGTGCTCGATGCCGAAGCCCGACAGTCCGACATAGGCCCGTGACGTCGTCGCAAGGTTGCGAAACGAGACCACGCCGAGGTCACGCAGGATCTGCGCCCCGAGGCCGACCTCGCGCCACTGCCGGGCGCGAAGGGCTTCCGTGCCCTCATCGGTGACGGCCTGCACCGGCACGCCGGCTGCACCGTCGCGCAGGTAGACCAGCACGCCGCGTCCGGCTGCCGCGAAGCGCTTCAAGACGTCATCGATCTGCTTGCCGCCGCCGATGACGTCCGCCGCGACGTTGGAGCGGTGGAGACGCACCAGAACGTCGCGGCCATCGCCGATCTCGCCCATCACGAAGGCAAATTGCTGGATCGACTCGAACGGCGTCGAGAACACGTAGGCATTCATGTCGCCGTGATTCGACCGGACAGGAAAGTGCCCGATCCGCTCCACAAGCCGGTCGCGCGCCTGCCGGTAGGCGATAAGATCGGCCACCGAGACCTGCTTGAGCCCATGCTTCTCGGCGAAGGCCTCGATCTGCGGTCCCTTCATGACGGTGCCGTCGTCATTGGCGAGTTCGCAGATCACACCGACGGGCGGCAACTCGGCGAGACGGCAGAGATCGACCGCGGCCTCGGTGTGGCCTGAGCGCATGAGCACGCCGCCGTCCCGGGCGATCAGCGGGAAAACGTGGCCGGGTCGCACGAAGTCGCCCGCGCCCATGTTGCCGTTGGCCAGCGCCCGCACCGTGTTGCAGCGCTGCTCGGCCGAGATGCCGGTCGTCAGGCCGTGCTTCACGTCGACCGTGACGGTGAAGGCCGTGCCAAGCGGCGCGTCGTTCGAAGCCACCATCGGCGCGAGATGCAGGCGCCGGGCCTCGTTCTGCGTGATCGGCGCGCAGACGATGCCACAGGTGTTGCGGATGATGAACGCCATCTTCTCCGGCGTGCAGAGCGAGGCCGCGACGACGAGGTCGCCCTCGTTCTCGCGATCGTCGTCGTCTGTCACGACCACGATCTCGCCCTTGGCGAAGGCCGCGATGGCCTCGGTGACGGTGCAGTGGGGCACGGGCAATCTCGAAACGGTTAAGACCGGGGCCGGGATCAGGGCTGTTGCCCGACCTGCCCGCGGTGACGCAGATAGTGATCGGCGAGCACGCAGGCCATCATGGCTTCGGCCACCGGAACGGCGCGGATTCCGACGCAGGGATCGTGGCGGCCCTTGGTGACGAGGTCGACCTCGTCACCGTCGCGGGTCACCGAGCGGCGCGGTGTCAATATCGAGGAGGTGGGCTTCACGGCGAAGCGGACCACGACCGGCTCGCCATTGGAGATCCCGCCGAGGATCCCGCCGGCGTGGTTGGCGAGGAAGCGCGGCCGGCCGCCGTTGCCGGCGCGCATCTCGTCGGCATTGTCCTCGCCGCGCAGGGCGGCCGCCGCGAAGCCGTCCCCGATTTCGACGCCCTTAACGGCGTTGATCGACATCATCGCGGCGGCGAGATCGGCGTCGAGTTTGCCGTAGACCGGGGCGCCGAGGCCGGGCGGCACGCCCTCGGCCACCACCTCGATGACCGCGCCCACCGAGGAGCCATCCTTCCGGATCTCGTCGAGATAGGTCTCGTAGAAGGCCGCCGTCTCGGCGTCGGGACAAAAGAAAGGATTGTTGCCAACCGCCGCCCAGTCCCACCGCGACCGGTCGATCGCGTGGGGTCCCATCTGCACGAGGGCCGCCCGAATGGTCACGCCCGGCAGGACCTTGCGCGCCACTGCCCCGGCCGCGACACGCGCGGCGGTCTCGCGGGCGGAAGAGCGGCCACCGCCGCGATAGTCGCGGATCCCGTACTTCGCGTCGTACGTGTAGTCGGCGTGCCCGGGTCGGTAGCTGTCGCGGATCTCGGAATAATCCTTCGAGCGCTGATCGGTGTTCTCGATCATCAGCGCGATCGGCGTGCCCGTAGTGAGCTGGCGCCCGCCGGTGCGATCGTCCGAGAATACGCCGGACAGGATCCGAACCTGATCCGGCTCCCGGCGCTGCGTCGTGAAGCGCGACTGGCCGGGTTTACGGCGGTCGAGTTCGGCCTGGATCTCCTCGGCCTCGAGGGCGAGTCCGGGCGGACATCCGTCGACCACGCAGCCGAGCGCGACCCCGTGGCTCTCGCCGAAGGTCGTGACGCGGAACAGGTGGCCGAACGTGTTGTGCGACATGGCGCGGCTGCCTTAGCGCGGGAGCGCCGGGGGCACAAACGCGGACCTCACAGAAGGGCCGGGCTTCTGGGGTCGACCGCTGGCCAAGACCGGGCGCAGCGACCGTCAAATTCTACGCGCGAAGACCGTTACCTGGAAGATCGAGGCCGCCCCGTGCCTTCAGCGCCCGGTAGGCCGCCACTGCGATGGCGAGGTCTCGAAGGAGCCAGCGCTCGTTGCCGAGGTCGGCGAGGTCGTAGGTTCGTCCGAGGATGTGCGCGGCTTCATAGCCTTCCGGCAATTCGCCTGCGGTGCCGAGGGAGATCGTCGTGTTCGGCAGCGCGCCGACGAAGTCGGCCAACCGTTCCCGGAGCGATGCGCCGCTCGTGCGCAGATGGTGGCCGGCCGCCGGGCCATGGTTCCGGAGCGCCGCGATGGTGCCCTGCGCCAGCGACAGGTGGACCTCCTCGCGATGCGACGGAAAGAGGTAGACCAAGTAGTAGCCCCTCGTGGCGCTGGTCGTAACGGCCGGGTCGAAGACTGCGAGCCATGGCACGGCCGCCCACTTGCTGCCGCGCCCCGGGCTGCCCTTGACGAGGAACGGCCCGTCAATGCCGACGAGGGCGGCCCGAAGCTCGTCCGGCGCAGATTTCCGAATGACCGCCGCGAGCGGGTGCCCCGCCGGCGGGTCGAGCCGGGCCAGTGGGTATTCCTCGATGATGCGGCGCAGGGCGTAGCCGAGGCTCAAGGTCGGGCGAGGATGCCGCCGGTCATCGACTCGCGAACGCCGGTGGTCGAGGGAAAGGTGATCGGCAGCCCCTGGAGCGAGCGCACGGCGAGGAAAGCGAAAGCTTGCGCCTCCAGATAGGCGGAGGACCAGCCGATCGCGTCGGCGGTCGTGATCTCGGCACGGAGATGATAGTTCAGCAGCCGAACCAACTCGCCGTTGCGCGCGCCGCCCCCGGCTACGATCCAGCGGGTCGGGATCTCGGGGGCGTGATCGAGCGCCCGTGCCACCGCCCGCGCCGTGAACGCGGTGAGGGTCGCCGCGCCGTCTTCGGTCGAGAGCTGTCCCGCGAGCTTGTGCGAGAACCAGTTCCGATCCAGCGACTTCGGCGGCCTCCGAAAGAAGAAGGGGTGCGTCAGCAACCAAGCGAGGAGCTGTTCGTCCGGTCGGCCGCGGGCGGCGGTGCGGCCGCCATCGTCGAGGTTCTTGCCCTCCCGCTCCTGCATCCACTCGTCAATCAGGGCGTTGCCGGGTCCCGTATCGAAGGCGATGACGCCGCCTTTGGAATCGATCAGTGTCGCGTTGGCAACGCCACCGATGTTCAGGATTCCGAAGGGTCCGTCGAAGCCGGACGCCTCGGCCAGCGCCTTGTGGAACACCGGCACGAGCGGCGCGCCCTGCCCGCCTGCTTCGATGTCCGCCCGACGCAGATCGGACACTACCGGTATGCCGAGCCGGGTCGCGAGGGCCTGACCGTCACCGATCTGGATCGAGATGCGCTGGTCGGGCCGGTGGATCACGGTCTGACCGTGGAAGCCGATCACGTCGATCGCATCCGCGGCGAGGCCGTTCTCCTCGAGAAAGCGCTCCACAGCCTGCGCGTGCGCCTGCGTGACGAACGCCTCCGCCTCGGGCAGCCGCCCAGGCCTGTCGGCCGGGTGCTGGACCGCCTCGGCATCCTTGGTGGCGGCGCGCAGCAGCGCCTTCTCGTCATCC
This sequence comes from Methylobacterium sp. A49B, assembly GCF_053346215.1. Taxonomy (NCBI): domain Bacteria; kingdom Pseudomonadati; phylum Pseudomonadota; class Alphaproteobacteria; order Hyphomicrobiales; family Methylobacteriaceae; genus Methylobacterium; species Methylobacterium sp. A49B. The sequence continues at coordinate 198,153 of NZ_JBKFBO010000008.1, read as the reverse complement.
GCATAGCCGCGATAGCCGGTGGGGCCGAGCGGCTCCAGGAAGTTGTTGTGGCCCTTGACCACGTGGACATGTTCGCCGTCGGTCTCGATCAGGGCGATGTCGACGCCGTCCAGCGAGGTGCCGCTCATCAACCCGATCGCGCGCATCATCGCCATGCCGCCCTGCCCCGTGCCTTTCGGCCAACGCCCTGCTAAGAGCCCGCCGTATCCTGAACCCAGCGCGAGCTAGCACGCGAGGCCTTGGCCTGTCGCGCGACGCAAGCGGCCCGAGATCGTAATCATGACTGCCGAGAGCTTTGCGCCGAAATCCGACTTCCTGCGGATCCTGACCGAGCGCGGCTATATTCACCAGACCTCCGACCTCGCGGGGATCGATACGGCGGCCGTGGAGGGCCGTCTGACCACCTACGTCGGCTACGACTGCACGGCCCCCTCGCTCCACGTCGGGCATTTGCTGTCGATCATGATGCTGCACTGGCTGCAGGCCACCGGCGGCAAGCCGATCGCCCTGATGGGCGGGGGCACCACCCGCGTCGGCGACCCGTCCGGCCGCGACGAGACCCGCAAGATCCTTACCGTCGAGCAGATCGACGCCAACAAGGCCGAGATCCGCAAGACCTTCGACCGGTTCCTGCGCTTCGGCGCGGGTGCCGGCGATGCCGTGATGGTCGACAACGCCGAGTGGCTGACCAAGCTCAACTACATCGAGATGCTGCGCGACGTGGGTCGCCATTTCTCCGTAAACCGCATGCTGTCGATGGACAGCGTGCGCCTGCGCTTGGAGCGCGACCAGGAACTCTCGTTCCTGGAATTCAACTACATGATCCTCCAATCCTACGACTTCGTGGAGCTGAATCGCCGCTACGGCTGCGTGATGCAGATGGGCGGGTCCGACCAGTGGGGAAACATCGTCAACGGCATCGATCTGGGCCGGCGCATGGGCACGCCACAGCTCTACGCCCTGACCTGCCCGCTCCTGACCACGTCGTCGGGGGCCAAGATGGGTAAGACGGCCGCAGGGGCCGTCTGGCTCAACCCAGACATGCTGAAGCCCTACGATTACTGGCAGTTCTGGCGGAACACCGAGGATGCGGATGTCGCCCGCTTCCTGAAGCTGTTCACGCTGCTGCCCATCGAGGAAGTCGCGCGGCTCTCGGCTCTCGCGGGGTCCGAGATCAACGCCGCCAAAACGGTATTGGCGACCGAAGCCACAGCTCTGATGCACGGCCGCGAGGCTGCTGAGGCGGCCGCAGAGACCGCGCGCAAAACCTTCGTGGAGGGGACACTCGCCGCAGACCTGCCGAGTGTGACCGTCCCGCTGGCGACGTTGGAAGCCGGGCTCGGTGTCCTCACGGCTTTCGGTCCGGAGATTGCCAAGCTCGTGCCCTCGACGAGCGAGGCGCGCCGGCAGATCAAGGGCGGCGGCCTGCGGGTCAACGACGTCCCGGTCGCGGACGAGAAGGCGCTGCTCGGCACGAGTGATCTCACGCAGGACGGCGTGATCAAGCTGTCCTTCGGCAAGAAGCGGCACGTCCTGCTGCGGACGGAATGATCGATCGCACCGGAGCTGACCGAGGGATTGCCGCGTGAGCGCCGCTGCCCGCATTCTGGTCATCGACGACGAGCCGCCGATCCGCCGACTGCTGCGGACCGGCCTCGGCACACAGGCCTACGGCGTCGTCGAGGCGGCCGACGGGTCGGCGGCCCTGGCCGCCCTCGGGGCCGGTGGGGTCGACCTCGTGATCCTCGACCTTGGCCTGCCCGACATGCCGGGCCATGCCCTGCTCGCCCAGATCCGCGAGGGCTGGCCGAACCTGCCGGTGGTGGTCCTCTCCAGCCGGGACGACGAGCGCGGCAAGGTCGAGGCCCTGGATCTCGGGGCCGACGATTACGTCACCAAACCGTTCGGCATGAATGAACTGCTCGCCCGCATCCGCGCTGCCCTTCGACACCGGCTGGCGATGCAGGGCGAGCGTCCGGTGTTCCGGATCGATGACCTGTCGGTCGATCTCGTCCGCCGCGTCGTGCGGGTAGGCGAGCGGGAGGTGAAGCTGTCGCCGCGGGAGTACGATTTCCTGCGGGTGCTGGTTCAGCATGCCGGAAAGGTGCTGACGCACGCGCAGCTCATGCGCCACGCGCCGTCTTCATCGGATCCGCAATACCTGCGCGTCTACATGCGACAGCTTCGCCAGAAGCTGGAGCCGGACCCGGAGCGTCCGCGCTACCTGCTCACCGAGACCGGCGTGGGCTACCGTCTCCGCGCACCGGACTGATCACGGATCCAGCCCGTCCTCGACCCGCCGCGCCGCGCGCAGCTTCTCGACCCGCGCCACCGAAAACACCGAGGCCTCGTAGAGGAGCAGCATCGGCAGGGCCAGGGAGAGCTGTGAGATCACGTCGGGCGGCGTGAGCACGGCGGCGGCGACGAAGACCAGCACGATCGCGTAGCGCCGCTTCTCCCGCAGAAACTTCGCATCGATGATTCCGACCTGACCCAGCAGCGTCAGGATCACCGGGAGCTGGAACGCGATGCCGAAGGCGAAGATCAGCGTCATGATCAGCGAGAGATACTCGTCGACCTTGGGCAGAAGCTTGATCGTCGGCTCTCCGGCCACGCCCACCTGCTGGAGTGAAACCGAGAACTTGATTAACAGCGGCATCGCCAGGAAGAACACCACCAGCGCGCCGAGCACGAAGAAGATCGGCGTCGCCACGAGGTAGGGCAGAAACGCCCTCCGCTCGTTGCGGTAGAGACCTGGCGCCACGAAGGCGTAGATCTGCGTGGCGATCACCGGAAAGGCGAGGAAGGCCGCTCCGAAGACGCTGAGCTTGATGTTGGTGAAGACTTGCTCAAGGAAGTGGGTCGCAATCAGCTCGGCGTTCTGGGTGCCAACCACCGACGTGTAGGGATAAACGAGAATATTGTAGATATCGCGCGAGAAGAAGAAGCACGCGAAGAACATCACCACGAACGCGATGAGCGATTTGATCAACCGCGCGCGCAGCTCGATCAAATGCTCGAGCAACGGCGCTCGGGAGGCCTCGATCTCGGCCTCGTCTGCCTCGGTGATCATCGGACAGCGGCGCCGTTCTTCGGGTCCTCGGGGAGCTGGTGCGTCGCGGAGGGTTCGGGCGGCGGCCCGAAAGGATCATCAACGGATCCGGGAACCGGCAGCGGCACCTCGGGTGCCGCCTGGGGTATCGGATGTGCCGGCTCGGCGGCCGGTTGTTCCGTCGCCTGCACAGGTGCCGCGGCCTCCTGTTCAGCCTTCAGCTGCGCAGTCGCGTCGGCGAGGGACCGAGCCTCCGGCGCGGGCATCTCGGGACCGAGCTTTTCGGGCCCGATCTTGGTCCGCCCCTCCACCGCCCCCTTTAGCTCGTCGCGGATCGTCTGAACGGGATTGAAGGTCGAGCCCGCCGTCCGGACGGTATTGCGAATCCCGTCGACCTCGCGCCGCACCTCGTCGAGCTCTGCCTCGCGGATCGCCTCATTGAATTGCATCTGGAACTCGCCGGCCATGCGGCGCAGCTTCGACGTGATCTGGCCGACGGTGCGGAGCGCCTTCGGCAGATCCTTCGGCCCGATGACGATGAGGGCGACGCCGCCGATCAGCATCACCTCGCCCCAACTCATGTCCAGCATGTCGTCGACGGTCCTGCTGCCTTTCGGTCCGAACCCCCGCTCGGACCCCGTCAGGCTCTACACGAGCACGCGTCCCCTGACAGTCCCCGAGCCCGGGATTAGACCCGTCCGCTGTCAGACCGGCTTGCGCTCGCCGCCAGGGAGATGGCTGGCCGGGATAGCCGTGCCCGGGCTGGTCTCGGTGGCGTGCGGGATCGTGCGCACGGGCTCGCTGGGCGGAGCCACGGTCTGGCTGGCCTGCGGGGTCTCGTCCTCGGCCATACCCTTCTTGAACGCCTTGATGCCCTTGGCCACGTCGCCCATCAGGTCCGAAACCTTGCCGCGTCCGAAGAGCAGCATCACGATGACCGCGACGACGACCCAGTGCCAGATACTCATGCTGCCCATGGCAACCTCCTGCGTGCGCCCCCGGGAAGCGAGAGCGTGACGCCACGTCCGGTTGAGGAATTCCGGGCGAACCTAGGGATCGTGCCGCTCGAACACAAGCAGAGGCGACGCCGGGGGCGGTGGAAGGCCGCGGATTGAACGGTCGATCAGGCGGCCGCGAGAGCGGCCGCGAAGCGCGCCCGGGCCTCCGGAACGTCCAGCGTCTCACCGGCGGGATCGAGGCGACCCAGCGCTGCCGCGGCCCGCTCAGCGGAACGGCCCTCCAGAGCGGGAGCGGCCTCCGCGACGCCCCGCATCTCCTCCATCGAGCCGTTGCAGTGGAGGCCGACGTCGATGCCGGCCGCGAAGGCCCGCTGCGTCCGCTCGCGAAACGTGCCGGTGAGCGCGTGCATCGACAGGTCGTCGGTCATCAGCAGCCCGTCGAACCCGATCGCCGTCCGGATCACGTCCTGGATGACGGTGGCCGACTGGGTCGCGGGTCGGTCGGGGTCGAGCTCCGTGAAAACAACATGGGCGCTCATCGCCATCGGCAGATCGGCCAGCGCGCGGAACGGGCCAAAATCCTGAGCCGCGAGGGCGTCACGTGGGACATCGACGACAGGCAGGCCGTGGTGGCTGTCGCAGGCGGCGCGGCCGTGCCCTGGGATGTGCTTCATCACCGGCAGGACGCCGCCAGCCATGAGGCCCTCTGCGATGGCTCGGCCGATCTCCGCGACGGCCGCCGGGTTGGTCCCGTAAGCTCTGTCACCGATGATGTCGTGCGAGCCGGGTGCGGGGACGTCGAGGACTGGGGCACAATCGACATTGATGCCGACCTCCGCGAGATCGTGCGCCATGAGGCGTGCACCGAGTCGGGCGATCGTGGCGGCGCTGCCGTTCAGGCGACCGTAGCGGCCACCGGCCGGATAGGCCGGCCAGTGCGGCGGACCCATGCGCTGCACCCGGCCGCCCTCCTGATCGATCAGGATCGGCGCCTTGTCGGAGCCGACGCACGCACGAAGCGCGTCGGTCAGGGCCCGCACCTCCGCGGGCGTCCCGATGTTGCGCTTGAAGAGGATGAAACCCCAGGGCCGCACGTCGCGGAAGAAAGCCGCTTCCTCGGCGGAGAGCGACTTGCCGGCGCAGCCGAGGATCAGGGCACGGGATGTCATCGGCACGTCTCGGAAACTCGTCGGGAGCGGCACAGAGTGGAAGCGAATATGCCGGGCGGACCGAATCGGTGACGGTAGAGTCGGGCGGGAACGCGGACGCGACAAGACGAAAGCGCGATTCCGGCATCGTGACCGGTCCGACGGTCGATTCCTGTTGCTCGAGAGACGCGCCTCCTGTCGGAGGCGCATCCCGGCCCTGCCCCGCGCGGGGCACAAGCCCGCAGTGGGACTCGGCCGCCGCGCTCGATTCAGAGCGCGAAGCGCCTCAGTTCTTGGCCACGAAGCACTGCCCGCCGGCACCCTGCAGGGCGCTGCACAGGCTGGACGCCTCGGCCTTGTCGAGTGGCCCGACGCGGACGCGGAAGATGGTCTTGCCGTTCACGTCCGCCTGCCGGATCAGCTCGGGCTTTCCGGCCAGCTGCGCGAACTTGCTTTGCATCTGCCGGAAGGCGGCCTTGGCCTCGGCGGCGGAGTTGCGCACGCCGAGCTGCACCGAGAAGCCACTCACCGGGCCGGAATGGACGGCCGCGTCGTCGGAGGTCGCGGTGCTCGACGTGGTGTCGGGCGCGGCCGCCGAGGCCGGAGCCACGGTCGCGACCCGCTGCGCCGCCTTCGGCGGGGGCTTCACCGCGACGGGCTTCGGTGCGGGCGGCTCAGTCTGGGCCGACGCCGGCGGCGGCGCGACCGAAGCGGGCGTTGCCGTCGCCAGACCCGCCGCAGCCTGCCGGGTCGGCGCCCTAGACGGCGCCGGCTGGGCCGGCTCATCGCCCGGCAGCACCATGGTGGGGATCGGCGCAGGTCCCGCATCCGCCTGGGCCTCGCGGGCCGGCGCCGGGGGCGGAGCATCGGGCTTCACGGCCACGGTGCGTACCCGGCGGGGCTCGCCGAACGCCTCGAAGGGCCCATTGCCCGGGGTCGTGCCGCCCTGCGCGCTGCCGGCGGGCGACGGACCCTGGGCGGCGCGCGCGGCCTCGGCCACGTCGAGGGGCTGCTCCTCGCGGTTGACGATCTTGATCTGACCGTCCTTCTTGCCCTTCGGGTCGTAGATCTGCCGGTTCTGGTCCGGGATCTCGACGCCGTCGGCGACCTTCGGGGCCACCTTGAGCGGTGTGGAATCGGCCTGCACCACGGGCACGCCGCCGTGGCTCGAACCGCTGAGCCCTTTGTAGGTCAGCGCGCCTGTGACCGCGACGGCCACCACGGCGATGCCCGCCCCGACCGAGACGAGCCGGCGGCGCGGATCGACGCGCCGAAGCGGCCGGTCGGCTTCGTAGTCGCCTGCCGGCGGAGCCGGCTCCGCCGCGGGCTCACCGCCATAGGCCACGCTTTCCTGATGCGTGTCGCGCTCCACCGAAGCGAGGTACTGATCGAAGGCGTCGGCCGGGGTCGGCTTGACGGCCTCTTGGGCGAAGCTCGGCTCGACACGCCCCGACCAGCCGGCCTGAGGGGACGCTTCGGAGGCGGCGCGCATCTCGTCGCGGGCCGCCAGAAGGGCGCGGAACGGGTCGTCCTGGCCGACGATGCGGGCGAGTTCCGCCAGGGGATCGGCCTTGGATCCGGATTGCGGCGCGCGGGATCCTTCCGGACGCAGATCGCGCGCGAGGGCGTCGAGATCGACCTGAGCGCGCGAAGCGTTCGTCATGCCTGCATCCTCACATCAGCGCCGGACACCAGCCCGATGCATACGGGCCCTATCGCATCTCGTCCGGCGCGGTCACACCGAGCACCGCGAGGCCAGCGGCGAGCGTGCTCCGAAGAGCTTCGACGAGCGCCAGCCGGGCCCACGTCGACTTTCGATCGGTTGCATTAACAAACCGTAATTGCGGCAAGTCTTTGCCCTTGTTCCAGAAACTATGAAGCGCCGAGGCCAGCTCGTACAGATGGAAGGCGATCCGATGCGGTTCGTGTGCCACGGCGGCTGATTCGAGAACCCGCGGATACTGGGCGATGAGGCGCATCATCTCGATCTCTCCCGCATCCGTCAGGAGCCCGAGATCGGCCTCGCGCAGGAGGGCCGCGGGGGACAGATCCGTATCGGGAAATGCCTCGCGCGCCTGCCGCTGCACCGAACGCACCCGGGCGTGCGCGTACTGGACGTAGAAGACCGGGTTGTCCTTCGACTGCTCGACCACTTTGGCGAGGTCGAAATCCAGGGTCGCGTCGTTCTTGCGATACAGCATCATGAAGCGGATCGCGTCGCGCCCGACCTCGTCGATCACGTCGCGCAAGGTCACGAACTCGCCGGACCGTTTCGACATCTTCACCGGCTCGCCTGCGCGCAACAGCCGCACCAGCTGGCAGAGCTTGACGTCGAGCGTCGCCTTGCCGTCGCTCACAGCCTTCACGGCCGCCTGCATGCGCTTCACGTAGCCGCCGTGGTCGGCACCGAGGACGTCGATCAGCTCGGTGGCGCCCGCCAGGTACTTCGCCCGGTGATACGCGATGTCGGAGGCGAAATACGTGTAGGACCCGTCAGACTTCAAAAGCGGCCGATCGCTATCGTCGCCGAACTCCCGGGTGCGGAACAGCGTCTGCTCGCGATCCTCCCAATCTTCGGGGAGCTGCCCCTTGGGCGGCGGCAGGCGGCCCTCGTAGACGAGCCCCCGCTGGCGCAGTTCTTCGAGCAGCGTCTTCACGGCCCCGCTGTCCTGCAGCGTCCGCTCAGAGAAGAACACGTCGTGCCGGATCCCGATCGCGGCCAGGTCGGCACGGATCATGTCCATCATCATGGCGAGGGCAGTCTCGCGGACCACCGGCAGCCACTCCGCCTCGGACCTGTCGAGAAGCGCCCGTCCGTGCGTCTCCGCCAGCCGGCCACCGACGGGCTTGAGGTAATCCCCCGGATAGAGCCCTTCGGCGATGGCAAAGGGCTCGCCCAAAGCCTCGCGGTATCGCTGGAAGGCGGAGCGGGCGAGCACGTCGACCTGAACGCCCGCATCGTTGATGTAGTACTCGCGCGTCACCTGCCGCCCCGCCGCGACCAGCAGGTTGCACAGGGCGTCGCCGAACACGGCCCCGCGGCCGTGGCCCACATGCATGGGACCGGTCGGATTGGCCGAGACATACTCGACGTTGATCGGTCCGCCGGAAAGGCGCGCGCGTCCGAACGCCTCGGGTTCGGCGAGAGCGCTGCGCAGCACGTCGTGGAGAATCTTCGGGTCGAGCCGGAGGTTGATGAAGCCGGGTCCTGCGACACGCGCCTCGGCGATGCGCGGATCGGTGCCCAGCTCCGCCGCCAGGGCCTCGCCGAGGGCCTTCGGGTTCGTCCGCGCCTCCTTGGCGAGAACGAGGGCCGCGTTGGTGGCGAGGTCGCCGTGCGAGGGGTCGCGCGGCGGCTCGACGACGACGCGGCCGAGGTCGAGGCCCCCGGGCAACTGGCCGGCGCGCGTCAGGGCCTCCACGGCCTCGCGCACACGCGCCTCGAACAGGGCGAAGATGTTCATCGGTCTCGGTCTCGCTCGCGCGGGGGTCTCGTCGCCTGGCCTGTCCGACCTGCGCCCGCCCGGGCCGTCTAGCAAGGCGCCGAAGGGGTGTCACGACGCCGGTGGGACGGCTTCGTCTCCGGACTGGGCGGATCGCGCGCGCCCCGTCATCCAGGGCGGCGAATACCGATTCGGCAGAGCGCGCCTTGCCTCCCGACGGTCAAGACGATGTCCTCGCCCAAGATCGCGGCATTCCCGATCGTGGAGGAGACCGATGAGAGCTTTGACGATGGCCGGCACGGCGCTCTGTGCCCTGATGATCGCGGCTCCGACCGCGGAGGCCCGCGGCTTCCGCGGCGGCGGGTTCCACGGCGGCGGCTTCCACGGCGGCGGCTTCCACGGCGGTTTCCGTGGCGGCGGCTTCGGCTATCGGGGCGGATATTACGGCCGCGGTTTCGGCTACCGTTACGGCTACGGGCGGGGCTTCGGCTATGGACTCGCGGGAGCGGGGATCGGGCTGGGCCTCGGCCTGGCGGCGAGCAGCCTCTACGGCGGATACGGCTACGGCGGCTATGGGTATGGTGGCTACGGCGGCTACGGGTATGGCTACGGCTACCCGGCGGCATACGGCTCCTACGGATACGGCTATCCCGCCTACTACGGTGGCTACACCTACGGCTGCGGCTGCTGATCGCCGCGTCCCCTCGCCGATCCGACATGTGCGGCGAGGGGCTACGGGCAGACGGCACCTCCGTGCTTACGGCTCCGTAAGCGGCAGGCCGCGGCTGGGCAGCTCCCAGTGCAGGTCCGGCGTCGCCGCGTACAGCTTGCGGTGCGCCAGGACCGCGTAGGTGTCGGTCATGCCGGCGATATAGTCGGCGACCCTGCGGGCCAATCGTGCCTGCGAGGCGTCGTCGAGGCCGGCGCTCCACTCCTCCGGCATCCGCGTCGGGTCGGCGGTGAAGGCGGCGAACAGGTCGTTGACGATCGACTCGGCCTTCTTGCGCACGGCCACCACGCCCGGATGCCGGTACATCCGCTTCCACAGGAAGCCCATGATCTCCGCGTCGGCGGCCGCGATGGCCGGCGAGAATGCGATGACCGGCGCCTCCGCGTGGCGAATGTCCTCGACGTTCGCAGGATCGAGAGCCGCGATCCGGCGGCTGCCCTCGCGAATGACGTCCTCGACGAAGCGCGTGATCACACGCCGCGCCAGCTCGTGAACCACGCGGGACGCTTCGAGGCCCGGGTGGAGCCGGTCGATCTCGTCCAGGAGTTCGGCCAAAAACGGCACGGCGCGCAACTCGGGGATGTCGAACAGGCCGGCCCGAAGGCCATCGTCCAGGTCGTGCGCGGCGTACGCGATGTCGTCGGCGAGAGAGGCCGCCTGAGCTTCGGGGCCGGCTTGGCTCCAGAGGTCCAGCGGGTTGAGCGCGTCGTACTCGAGGATCGCGGCCGGGATGCCGCGGGCGGCGTAGCGCGGCGTCGGCTGCCCGCCGGACGTCAGCAGCGGTCCGTTGTGCTTGACCAGCCCTTCCAAGGTCTCCCAGGCGAGATTCAATCCGTCGAAGCCGGCGTAACGCCGCTCCAGACGTGTCACGATCCGCAGGGCCTGCGCGTTGTGGTCGAAGCCGCCGTGGCCCGCCATGCAGGCGTCCAGCGCGTCCTCGCCGGTATGGCCGAAGCAGGTGTGTCCGAGGTCGTGGCTGAGGGCCAGCGCCTCGGCGAGATCCTCATCGAGGCCCAGAGCCCGGGCCAGCGCCCGGCCGATCTGACTGACTTCGAGGGTGTGGGTGAGGCGGGTGCGGTAGTGATCGCCCTCGTGATGCACGAAGACCTGGGTCTTGTGCTTCAGCCTCCGGAACGCCGTCGAGTGGATGATGCGGTCCCGGTCGCGCTGGAAGTCGCTGCGCGTCGGCGAGCCCGCCTCGGCGATCAGCCGCCCGCGAGTGCGGCCCGGATCCGTGGCGTAGGGTGCGCGCCAGCGCTCGCCGTTAGGCCGCACGAGGTCCGACCGTCATCGCCTGCACCCCGTACATGAGTCCTCCTCGCCCGGCGCGTTGCAGCGCGGGCTCGCGCCCCATATCTTGTGGGCCGTAGCGCCCGGGACAACGGCCGGGCTGCGCCGTCCACCGAACACTGCGTGGCCAGAGACCCATGGCTGACATCACCCTCACCGACCGCGCGGCCAAGCGCATCAACGAGATCATGGTGTCCGAGCCGCCGGGCTCGTCCCTGCGCATCAGCGTTAACGGCGGCGGCTGCTCCGGCTTCTCATACGCGTTCGACATCACCCGCAGCCGGGAGGCTCAGGACATCGCGATCGAACGCGACGGCGCGACGGTGATCGTCGATCCCGTCTCGCTGGAATACATGAGCGGCTCGACCATCGATTTCGTGAACGACCTGATCGGGCAGTCCTTCAAGATTGAGAACCCGCTGGCCACGGCCTCCTGCGGCTGCGGCACCTCCTTCTCGCTCTGACGGAAGCGACGGCGCCGGATTCCGGCGCGGCGCCGTTGCCCCCGTACGACACACGATCCCGCTCGGAGGCTCAACCCTCCGCGCGCGATTGCCTCTCCGATGAAAACGCGGCACGCCTACCGGGTTTCCTCGAGAGCCCTGGTCCGGACCCCGCCATGATCCATCCGAAGGCCCGCTTCCGCCTCCGGCCGGCCCTGGCGGCGACGGGTTTGCTCGCGTTGCTCGGCCTCGCCGCGGCCCCGCCCCCCCTCGCCGCGCAGGAGGGCGCCGCCGCCGTCCAGGACGTCACGGTGACGGATGTGGTCGTGCCGCTCGGTGGCACGCTGCTCAAGGCGCCGAAGCTGACCGCGAGCGGCACCCGCCTCTCCAAGGACGATCTCGCCGCGATCCTCCGCCCCGACTCCCCCGTGCCGTGGGAAGCGCGCCTGGCACGGCTCGACGCTGGGAGCCTGACGATCCCGGTCCTCACCTCCGAGAATGTCGGATCCGGCGACAATCGCCAGATCGTCACCTACCGCGACGTGGTCGCCCGCGATGTCCGGGCCGGACGCGTGGGCGAACTCACGGCGGCGGGCGCGACCGTCAGTGCCGTCGCGGGACCGAACCGCGGCTCCGGGACGTACGGTCAGGTGCGGGCGACCGATCTCGACCTCGCGGCGCTGAGCCGCCTCTACACGGTCCCGGGCGACGGGAAGGGCCCGGTCCAGCGGGTCTACGGGACGATCCAGGTCTCGGATGTCACCTACGCGGACGCGCGGGGAACCACCGTGAAGATCGCGCGGCTGAACGGCCGTGACCTCGGCGGCCGTCAGGTGCCCGATGGCTGGAACGGCGCCTTCGAGATCGTCGCCGCAGGCTTCCAGGACGGGACGGACCGGCGGCCCTTCGCCGCGGCCGCCGCCGACCTGATCGAGGCGACCTCGTTGGGAAGCCTGGAGATGCAGGGCTTCAGCGTGAGCGATTCCGATCCGAAGGGCCCCGTGCTGTTCGAGATCGGCCGCGCCGCCTACACGTCGTCGGGATCGGAGGCTGGCACGACGCTGGACGACCTATCGCTGTCGCGCGGAAGTCTGCGCGCCCATATCGGGCGGCTGGCGCTGGTCGGGACGTCGCTGGCTCCTACGGTCGCGGGTTTGCAGGCCATCGCCAGTGAGCCCACTCCGGGTGCTGGCCTCTCCGACGTGGACATGCGCCGGCTCGCGCCGAAGCTCGGCAATTTCACCCTCAGCGACCTGTCGGTCGAGCTACCGCCGGACTCGGAGCCGGCAGCATCCGCGCCCCGGGAGGGACGGACCCCGATCCGCGCTCCGGGGCTGGAAGGAAGCCGGCCCGGTGCGGGGAAGTCGACGGACGGGAAGCCGGCCGAGGTCAAGGCCGGCGATCCCCTCGCCGTCACGGTCGCGCCGCATCAGCCGCGCCGGATCGCCCTGCGCGAGGCCGCGCTCGCCTTCGGTCCGCTCACCGACGGCGTTCCGAGCACGAGCCATCTCAGCCTTTCCGGCCTTCGCATGCCCGCGGATCTGCTGGCCGGCGCACCGATCGTCGGCGCCCTGCCGGCCTACGGCTACAGGGATCTGGACTTCGATGTCGTGGCAGACGCCACGCTGGACGAGAAGGCGCGCGACCTGTCGCTGCGGGAGATCACCGTCACGGGACGTGATATCGGCACGGTCCGGCTGGCGGGCACCCTGGGCGGGATCGGCCCCGAGCTGTTCTCCGGCACGCTCCCGGCGGCGACGATGCTGATGTTCTCGGGCAGCGCCAAGACACTCGACCTGACCGTGGAGAATGCCGGCCTGTTCGAGCGCTTCCTCGCCGCGCAGGCGAAGGATCTCAGCCTCAAGCCGGACGAGCTGCGCAAGGAGTACGTCACCGCGAGCCTGCTCGGCGTTCCGATCATCCTCGGCAACAGCGCCGCCGCCAAGGGGATCGGGGCGGCGATGGGTCAGTTCGTGATGAAACCCGGCAAGCTGATGGTCCACGCCAAGGCCAAGGAGCCCGCCGGTATCGGATTCATCGATCTCGGCGCATCACGCTCGCCAGCCGCCGTGCTCGACCGGCTGGACGTGGAGGCCAAGGCGAACTGAGCGGCGGAACCTTGGGTGCGATGGGTTTGCGGTTTTCGCGGCAGCTCGCGGATGAATTCCAGCCTTCCGACCGGCACCCTCATCCCGGGGTGCCGGAGCGCAGCGCAGGCCTCGAAGGAGGCCTTCAGGGATCGCGCGGCTGGCTGGAGGCCTTCGAGGCCCGCTGACGCGGGCACCTTGGGATGAGGGGATTGGGCGGGATCACCCGATCAGCTCGCCGAGCGGAAATGTCGAATCCGTGTCAACGTTGGGCGCGCTTCGCCGCGCCGAGCTGGTGTCGGTCTCGACGACCCCCGTTTTGGATTGGAGTGCTGCTCCGGTGATCGTCACTCGCCTCTCCAAGATCGTCCTGATCGCCGCCCTGGCGCTGACCTGCACGCTGGTGGTGTTCGGAAACGTCGTCGATCCGGCGACCAATCTCAGCTTCGTGCGCCACGTCCTGTCGATGGACACCGTGCTTCCGGATTCCGGGATCACCGACCGCTCGATCACCAATCCCGAGCTCCAGCAGGCCGCATTTTACCTGATCGTCGCCGGGGAGGCGCTGACCGCCCTGCTCCTGTGGATCGGCGCGGCGCTGATGCTCGCGCGGCTCAAGGCGCCCGTTACGGGCTTCGCGCGGGCGAAGGGCTGGGCCATCGCCGGCCTCAGCGTCGGATTCCTCGTGTGGCAGGCGGGCTTCCTGGGCATCGGCGGCGAGTGGTTCGGCATGTGGATGTCGAAGACGTGGAACGGGCAGGAATCCGCCTTCCGCTTCGCCATGACGGTGCTGGGCGTCCTGATCTACGTCGCCCTGCCTGAGTCCGAGGCGCCTCGCCCGAGATCCGGCCCCTAGGAAGCCGGCTTGCGCTCGTCCGCTCGACTGCACCGCTACAGCGCGATGATCTCGGGATGGCGCGCTGCCAGCATCGTCCGGGTGGCCTCCGCCCAGGCGCGGTCGCGCGCCTTCCGATCCCGCTCCAGGGGCACGTCCGCGACGAGGCGGGCCGGCCGGCGCGAGAGCAGCAGAAGCCTGTCAGCGATCCCGATGGCTTCCGCAACGTTGTGCGTCACCATCAGGACGCTCATGCCGGCCTGATCCACGATGTCGACCACGAGGCCGCGCAATTCGGCGGCGGCAGCGTCGTCGAGGGACACGAACGGCTCGTCGAGGACCAAGACCCGTGGCCCATCGGCGAGCGCCCGCGCCAAAGCGACCCGGCGCTGCATCCCAAGGGACAGCACCTTCGGATAGCTGGTCCGCCACGCCGTCAGCCCGAGGCGCTCGAACAGCTCGTCGAGGTCGCGCCCGCGCCGCGCCCGCGGCAGCCCGAGGCGGACGTTGTGCTCGACGCTGCGCCATGGCAGCAGCCTGGGCTCCTGGAACACCATGCCGGCCTGCTCCGCACCGGACACCCGGCCCTCGAAATCGGGGTCCAGGCCGAGCAATGTCCGCAACGTCGTGGTCTTCCCGGCGCCCGAGGGACCGATCAGGCAGACGATCTCGCCCGCCCCGACCGTGAAGGCGAGGTCGCTGACTGCCTCCACGGGCTCGGCACCGCGGGGGCGATACCATTTCGAGTCGATGGCGACTCGGAGGACGGGCTCAGCGCCAGCGGCGGACATGGGCCTCGAGCCGTTGCAGGAGAAGGACGTCGATGCCGATCATCACGGCCATGAAGACGAGGCTGTAGCCGATGATCGCGGCCACGTCGGTGCTCTGGACGAAGTAGTAGTTGATCGCGAACCCCACGCCGTCGGGGCGGCCGAGCAGCTCCACCACCAGCACGATCTTCCAGGCGAGGGACAGGCCGGAACGCGCGGCCGTCACCACATAGGGCTGGAGCTGCGGGATCAGGACATCGCGAATCCAGGTGCGGCGGTCGAGCCGATAAGCGCGCGCCATCTCGTCGAGCTGCGGATCGAGGTTGCGGGCACCCTCGCGGACGATCACCGCGACGTTGGGAAGCTTGTTGAGCACGACCGCGAGGATCGCCGCCGTCTCTGTGAGGCCGACCCAGACATAGGCCAGCACGGTGATCACCAGGGCCGGCGTGTTGAGGAGGACCAGGAGCGGCGTGTCGAGGGCGAGATCCGCGGCCTTCGAGCGCCCCAATGCGACACCGAGCGCCACGCCCAGCGCCATCGCGATCGCGAAGGAGACGGCCACCCGGAGCAGCGTCACGCCGACATTGTGGGCGAGGTCGCCGCGCTCGGCCTCCTGCGCGATAAAGCGCAGCACCGCCAGGGGCGGCGGCAGCAGGCGCGAGCCGGCCTCCAGCGCGGCAGCCTGCCACGCGGCGATCAGGACCACCAGCGACGCGATGCGGGTCAGCGCGCCCATGCGGTCCGGGCGTTCCACATCACCGTCGCGCCGGGCTGCCGGGCGGCCGCCTCAACCATTGCGGTCGCTGTCATAGTAAAGGTCGGGTGGCAGCCCGTTCCCTTTCCCGACGAGCCGCGTCCCGCCGAGCCGCGCCATCACGGCGTAGAGTTTCTCCGCGTCGGCCCGCTCCTCGGCCACCGGACGGCGCGGAATACCCGCCAGGAAGTCGCGCTTCAGCGCCTCGAAGGTGGCGTCGTCCTCGGCCGCCATCAGGGGGCGCACGATCTGCCAGGTTGTCGGATCCTGCGCCAGCATGTCCTTGGCGGCGCGCGAGGCCCGGGCGAAACCCGCCACCGCGGCCGGCTTCTCTTTCACGGTGGTGTCCTGGAACAGGTAGCCGATCAGTGCGACGTCGCCGGTGACGCCCAGCGCGTGCATGATATCCTCGGCCCCGACGAGGCGGCGGTACTTCTTGGCTTCCAGGCGCGCGCAGTAGGTCCAGTAGGTCAGCGCCGCGTCAAGGGCGCCCTGTTCCAGCTTCAGCGTGATGAGCGGGGGCGCGCCGTAGGCGATCTCGGCGGCGTGCTCGAGATCGATTCCAGCGGCATCCTTGGCCTGGGCTTTGAGGAGCAGCCAGTTCTTGTCGAGGGGGCCCCCGGCCACGCCGAGGCGCTTGCCGTCGAGATCCTTCAGGGACTTCACCGGGCTGTCGGCCGGCACCATCACGGCGCCCTCCGAGGTCGAGTAGGGGATTAACCGCACCGCCTGCCCGTCATTGCCGAGCCGGGCCGCCCAAAGCAGGTCACCCACGATCGTGTCGACCTGATTGCCGATGAAGCTGATCCGCGCGGCATCGTTGCCGGCAAGCTTGACGGCGTCGAGCTGAAACCCGTTGGCCGTATCGAGCCCACGGGCCTTGATGACCGCAGCCTCCCAGGTCGAGGTGCCGAAGGGCAGGCTTCCGAGCCGCACGGTCGGGACGTCGGCGCGCGCCGCCCGCAGCCCGAGGCCGCCGATCACACTTCCGGCGAGCATCGCGCGCCGTGACAGCATCACGCCTTCTCCCATCGTATTGCGCAGTCTTTGAGGACGACAGACTGGGGTTCGAGTCTGTTCCAGCGCCATTGGAAAATGGTCATAGGGCCCGCACCGGCCTCCGTCCATCGTGCGGAACACGCTTGCGCGCAACCTGCGTCAGCGGCACCCTCCACCGGACGCATTTTGACTGAGGCAGGACCATGAGTGAGCGACGCGAGGGCGTTCTGGACGACGCGACCGTGGAGGCGCGGCTCAAAGCCGAGCTGCCCGCGTGGCGCTTGGAGGACGGGTGGATCCGCCGGACCTACAAGACCGCCGGCTGGAAAAGCACACTGATGGTGATCAACACCGTGGGCCACCTCGCCGAGGCAGCGTGGCATCATCCCGACATCAGCGCGTCCTACGCCTGGGTCGAGGTCCGGCTGATGAACCACGCCGCGAAGGGCATCACCGACAAGGATTTCGCCCTCGCCCGGAAGATCGAGGAGGTCGTGTCCTGGCAGCCGGGCCAGGAGGGACAGGGGCTCGAGGGCACGCCGACCGATCCGCGCTTCGCCTACATCAAGTACGACAAGTAGCCCGCGGCATCCGGGCTGGGGCCGTCATTGCGGCGCCTTCACCCGGCGGCATTCGGTCTTGAGGTAGGCGGTCTTGCCGATCTCGTCGCGCCGCTCGGTCCGCGCGATGATCTCTTGCCAGCCGGTGGCGCAGCCGAGCTCGTTGGCGACCCTTACCTTGCGCACTTCCAGGGCCTGATCGTCCGTGCAGGCGTCCTGCGCGAGACCGTTGGCGCAGACCAGCACGACGGCAATGAAGGCGTTCATGGGAGGCGTTCCTCGTTCCAGCCCTGCCTTACGCGCCAGAACGCTCGAGGTTTCCGGAGGCGCATCGCGGCCAGTGCGGAGGATGTCCACGGTCGGCCCGTCCCGAGGGGGGAAAGGACGGGCCGACCGCTTCTCGCGGCGTCCGGGGACGCCGCGATCGCGAAAGCGTGACGCTCACACGCTGTGGGTTGCCGCAACGCCACTGCCCGGCCGGATCCGGTAGCAGCCGACATAGAGGGCGGGCAGGAAAAGCAGCGTCAGGACGGTGGCGGCGAGGATGCCGCCGATCATCGCGAAGGCCATCGGCCCCCAGAACACCTCCCGGGCAATCGGGATCAGACCCAGGCTCGCCGCAGCGGCCGTCAGAAGGATGGGGCGCATCCGATGGTGCGTCGCCTCGAACACGGCGTCCCAGGGTTTCATGCCCTCCGCCCGGAACTCCTCGATCTGGCTCACGAGGATTACCGCGTTGCGGATGATGATCCCGACCAGCGCCAAGATGCCCAGGATCGCGACGAAGCCCATCGGCTTGTCGAACAGGAGCAGGGTCGGCACGACGCCGATCAGGCCGAGCGGAGCGACCGTGAAGACCAGCAGCATCCGCCCGAAGCTCTGGAGCTGCATCATCAGCAGGACCGCCATGGCCAGCAGCATCACCGGGACGACCGCCGCGATCGGGCCCTGACCCTTGGCGGATTCCTCCACGGCCCCGCCGGTCTGCAGGGTATAGCCCTCGGGCAGCGCCTTGACGAAGGCGTCTATGCCGGGCTGCAGGGCCGTCACGATGGTGGCCGGCTGGGTCGCGTCGCGGATCGTCGCCCGTACCGTCACGGTCGGCAGCCGGTCGCGGCGCCAGACGATCGGCTGCTCGAGGTCGTAGCCGATCCGCGCGAAGGCCAGGAGCGGCACCACGGAGCCGTTGGCGAGCCCGACCTGGAGCGACTGGAGCGTGTCCAGCGAGGACCGTTCGGCCGCCCGCGCCCGGCCGACGACGTTCACGAGGTAGATCGAATCGCGCACCTGGGTGATCGCCTGGCCGCCCTCGATCCCGTTGAGGATGCCGGCCACGTCCTGGCTGGTGACGCCGAGCTGGCGAGCCTTGTCCTGCAGGATCTCGACCCTCAGCACCTTGCCGGGCTCGTTCCAGTCGAAGGTCGGGACGTCGAGGCGCTTATCCGCGGCGACCACGTTGGCGAGGTCGAGGGCGAGGCGTCGCACCGTCTCCATGCGGGGTCCGCTGAGCCGGTACTGCACCGGTCGGCCGACGGGCGGACCGAGGCTGAGCGGCTGGACCAGCACATCGGTCCCGACGAACTCGCGCAGGCCGACATGCTGGAGCCGCGCGATCACCCGGTCGCGCACCTCCAGGGACTTGGTGACGATGACGATCTGCCCGAAGAAAGCGTTGGCGAGTTGCTGGTCGAGCGGCAGGTAGAACCGCACCGCCCCCTGGCCGACATAGGACGACCAGCTCGAGACGTCCGGATCATCCTTCAGCCTGGCCTCGAACCGATCCATCTGCGCCCGGGTCTCGGCGATGGTGGCGTTCTGCGGCAGGGTCAGATCGACCAGCACCTCGGACCGGTCCGAGGACGGGAAGAACTGCTGCTGCACGTGGCCCATGCCGATGATCGCCACGCCCATCGCGCCCAGGCACAATGCCACGGTCGTCCACCGCCAGCGCATCGCCACCCGGAGCGCGGCGAGGAACAGGCGCGTGAAGATCCCGCGCTTCTCCGTGTGATGCCTCATGGTCTTCGGGAGCAGCGTCACGCCGATCAGCGGTGCGAACAGGACCGCGACGATCCAGGACACCAGCAGGGCGGCGGCGATCACCACGAACAGCGAGTAGGTATACTCGCCCGCGCCGGACCCGTTGAAGCCGATAGGCAGGAAACCCGCCACGGTCACGAGGGTCCCCGTGAGCATCGGGAAGGCGGTGGACGTGTAGGCGTAGGTCGCGGCCTTCCGCAGCGTGTCGCCGCGTTCCAGCCGCGCGACCATCATCTCGACCGTGATCATGGCATCGTCGACCAGGAGGCCGAGCGCGATGATCAGAGCGCCGAGCGAGATGCGCTGCAGCGTCACGTCCATGACCTGCATGATCACGAAGACGATCGCCAGCACCAGCGGGATCGACACCGAGACCACGAGCCCGGCGCGGACGCCGAGGCTGACGAAGCTGACGGCCAGCACGATGATCACCGCCTCGACCAGCGCCTCAGTGAAGCCGCCGACCGCGTGCTCCACCTGTTTCGGCTGGTCCGACACGAGGTGCACGCCGACGCCCACCGGCAGCGTGGCTTCGATCCGCCGCATGCGCGCCTTCAGGGCCTCCCCGAAATGCAGCAGGTTGGCACCGGGCCGCATCGCGATGGCGAGCCCGATGGCGGGCTTGCCGTCGACCCGGAACAGCGGCGCCGGCGGATCCTCGTAGCCGCGGCTGATCTCGGCGATGTCGGCGAGGCGGAAGAAGCGGTCGTTGACGCGCAGGTTGAAGTCCTGAAGCGAGGCCTCCGACGCGAAGGAGCCGCTGACCCGGAGCGAGACGCGCTCCGGCCCCGCCTGGACGACGCCGGAGGCCGAGACGGCATTCTGCGACTGGAGGGCTTTGATCAGCGCTTGGAAATCGATGCCGTATCCCGCGAGCTTGCGGGTGGAGAAATCCAGGTAGATCGCCTCCGCCTGCGTGCCGATCAGCTGCGTCTTGCCGATGTCCGGCACGCGCAGGACCTCGGTGCGGATCGACTCCACGTAATCGCGCAGCTGCCGGTGCGTGAGGCCGTCCGCCGTGAAGGCGTAGATGTTACCGTAGACGTCACCGAACTCGTCGTTGAAGAACGGACCCTGCACGCCCTCGGGGAACTGCCCCTTGATGTCGCCGAGGCGCTTGCGGACCTGATAGAAGGCCGGTTGCACCTCCGCCTTCTTCAGCGTGTCGCGGAACTGCACGAAGACCGTCGATGATCCCGGCGTGGTGTAGCTGCGGACGTAGTCGAGGCCGTTGAGCTGCTGGAGTTCCTTCTCGACGCGGTCGGTGACCTGATCGAGGGTGTCCTTGATGGTCGCGCCCGGCCACGTCGTCTGCACGACCATGGTCTTGATGGTGAAGGGCGGATCCTCCTCGCGGCCAAGCCGCGTGTAGGCCATCACGCCCGCGACCAGCGAGACGAGCATCAGGAACCAGACGAATGAGCGGTGCTCGAGCGCCCAGTCGGAAAGGTTGAAATCCTTCACGGGAGAACCTCGTCCGGCTGGCTCAGACGGCGTCGTCGGTCAGGCGCACGGCTTGGCCCTCGGTGAGGGCGTGGACGCCGGCGATCACGACCCTGTCGCCGGGTCGAAGCCCGGCCGTGACGGCGATGCGCTCACCCTCGTCGCTTCGGACCGCCGCGAGGGACACGTCGCGGCGCGTCACCGACCGGCCATCGGGGGAGACCACCCAGACCGAGCGGCGCTCACCGTCCTCGAGGAGCGCCGAGGCCGGCAGAAGGATCTGCGCCGGCACCGTCCGGGTCAGCGACACGTTGATGGTCGCACCGAGGCGAAAGGCCGGGTTTGGATCCGCGAGCGTGAGCCGGATCCGC
Organism: Methylobacterium sp. A49B; assembly: GCF_053346215.1. Taxonomy (NCBI): domain Bacteria; kingdom Pseudomonadati; phylum Pseudomonadota; class Alphaproteobacteria; order Hyphomicrobiales; family Methylobacteriaceae; genus Methylobacterium; species Methylobacterium sp. A49B. The sequence goes on along the minus strand of NZ_JBKFBO010000008.1, from coordinate 177,226 downwards.
TTCGAGCGCGTTCCGGATTCGGCGAGCGGCGCCACCTCGCGGATTCGGCCGCGCGCCGTCACGTCGGGCGCGCTCTGGAGGGCGACGGTGAAGATCCCGTCCGCCGGCATGGCGCCGACATGGGCTTCGGGGATGTCCACCACGGCCTCGCGGACGTCCGGCCGGGCGACGGTCACGACGCCCTGGCCCGCGCTCAGGACCTGTCCGACTTCGGCGAGGCGCTGCGTCACCACGCCGTCGAACTCGGCCTTCAGCTCGGTGTAACCCATCTGGTCACGGGCCTTCTGCAGGCTGGCGAGGGCCTGATCGACCCGCGCCCGGGCGGTCTCGCGCTTGGCCACGGCCTGGTCGAGGGTCGCCTGGGCGACGCTGTTCCCCGTCATCAATCGTCGCGTTCGCGCCTCGGCGGCCTCCGCGTTCTCGGCCTGGGCACGCGCATCGGCGAGGTCGGCCTCGGCCCGGGTCAGGTCGAAACGGGTGACGATGACGTCGAGGGCGGCGAGGCGCTGGCCCTTCTTGACGATGTCCCCGACCGTCACGTCGCGCGCGATCATCCGGCCGGGGATCTGGAAGCCGAGCTGCGCCTGGTAGCGCGGTTCGACGGTTCCGGCGAACGGGCCGAAGGTGATCGTATCGGTAGCCTCGGCCACGCGGGTGAGGACCGGGCGCACGACGCCGGCGTCCGATTGTTCGGTCTCGTCGCTCCGCTCGTGACAGCCGCCCAGGATCGAGACGAGGACGCCGGCCGTGATTAGGGACCGCACACTCATGGACGGTCTCCCAACTCGGTTGCCGCCACGATCTGCCCGGGCCGGAGGAACTGGATGCCCGCGACGACCACGCGCTCGCCCGGCTCCACGCCCTGCCTGATCGCGATGATGTCGGGGCCGAAGCGATCGATCTCGACGGCGCGGACCGACACGGTCCGCCGCGCCGGATCGTAGATCCAGACCGACGGGCGGCCGTCATAGCGGTACAGGGCGGACCAGGGCAGCTCGACGGCACTGTGAGGTGCGAAACGGCCGCGTCCCACGACGACGGCGCCGAGCCCCATGGCGGCCGGCGTCGAACGGAGGCCGATCTTCACCCGCACCGTACCGCTCGATGCGTCCACCGTCGGCGAGATCTCGCGCACCGTGCCGGTAGTGGCGACCGACGGATCGGCCTGCAGCGCGACCGCGACCGCATCGCCGTCCGGCGGCTGCGTCGTCAGGGATTCGTAGACGTTGAAGACGGCATCCCGCGGTCCGTCCTGGGCCACCACCAGAACCGTCTGGCCGGACTGCACCACCTGGCCGACTTCGAAGCTGCGGCTCGTGACGATCCCCGCGACCCCGGCGCGCAATTCCGTGTAGGAGAATTGTTCCTGCGCCGTGCCGAGTGCGGCTTTGGCCGAGTCGACGGCGGCTTGTGTGGTGCGCAGTTCCTGCTCCGCATTGTCGTAGGTCGAGCGCGTGGTGAACCCGCCGGACAGGAGCTGCTTCTGGCGCTCGAACGACATCTTGGCCTGGGTCAGCAGCGCCTCGGCGGAATTCAGCGCCGCCTTAGCGTTGTCGAGGTTGGCCCGTTGCGTCAGGGGTTCAAGGCTGGCCAGCACCTGATCGGCCTCGACATGGTCGCCGACCTCGACCCAGCGTTCGGCAACCTTGCCGTTCGTCCGGAAAGACACGTTGACCTGAGCCTGAGCCTGGATGTCGCCGGTCAACACCACGTCGAGCGCCATCGGCGAGCGTCTGGCCTCCACCACCCTGACCTGGGCCACGGTCCGGTCGAGGGCCGCTGGCTCGCCACGGGCGCACCCAATGCTGCCGAAGGCCGTTAACGCCAGTGCATACGTTATGGGTCGGAAGGCAAAAATGCGGATCATCCGATCGACCTTTTTGGCCGGGCTCGTGCAGACTGCATGGCTTGGTCCTATCCGATCCTTTACATACCGTCCAGTCGGTATTTAAGGTCGGCCAACGCAGGACAGGCAGGCGATGCGCGCGAAACGACAGCGGCTGGCCGAGCGGCCCGAGATCATCCTCGAAGCGGCGGCCGCAGTCCTCCTGAAGAGCGGGGCGCGGGGACTCACCATCGACGCGGTCGCGGCCGAGGCTAGCCTCAGCAAGGGCGGCGTTCTGCACCACTACGCGTCGAAGGAGGCCCTTGTCATGGCCCTGGTTGCCCGGAAGCTCGCCCAGCTTCGCGAGGAAATCGCCGTCTGCGAGGCGGAGATCCCGCAAGGCCCGTCGCGGCTTCCTCGGGCCATGGTGGCGCATGTCCGCGGCCATTACTGCGACGACGACGAATCTTCGCAGGCGCTTCTCCTCGCCTCGCTGGAATCGCCGGAGGCGCAGAAGGATTACAGGGCCTTCGTGGCCGAGCAGCTCGGCCGCCTCGGCGCCATTGAGGGAGCCTGTCCGGGGGAAGGTTCGGTACTCTTCTTCGCGATCCTGGGCCTGTTCATGGGACGAACCCTGGGCTTCCATCAGCTCGGGGATGCGGAGCTCACGCCGATGCTCGACGCCCTGGAGCGGATCGCCCGCCGGTTCGAAGGCGACTCCACTTGAGACTGCCGTTCGGCCGGTCGAGAGTCTGTTCGGAACAATCGGGACGCTGACAGGGATGCGCCGCCGGTGCGGGCCATGACGATCCCGGTGGGCGGACACAGGCTCGACCAGGCCGCCATCCGGGCAAGGGGACGGCGCCATGAAAAATTTCCGGTTCGTCGCACCGGTTTGGTCTCTTCCAGGGTTCTCAGGCGTTGTAGGCTTCGCCGCTCATCCAGTGCCCGTGCCGGTTCATGAACGAGCCCTCCGCGACATCATCTCCGGATCATCCGCGCACGATCGTTGCGCGCGCTCTGTATGATTCCGATCAGGCCGGAGACACGGACTTGCCCGCGTGGGACGATCTGGCCGTGAATTCGGCGCATGCGGATCTGCGTGAGCGCTATTTACGACGCGCCGACGCCCTCGTGGCGGGGCCGCTGGCGCGCTACTTCACCGATGCGGCGGCGCGATCCGCCGTCGAGGAAGAGTTGCGGGTGCTGCGGCGCCAGAGGATGGCGCCCGAGCGCGAGCGTGAGCTCCTCGCGGCGAACAACCGGATGCTTGCGCGGGCGGAAGCGGCCGAGGCGGCGCAGGGGATCGCCGAGGACGCCCTGGCGACGATGCGGCGCGAGAGGGATGTCGCCCGCGAGGCGGAAGCCTTCTGGCAGCAATTCGCCTTCGACGCCGACGATCTGGCGACGGACCGGCTTCTGGAGCAGACCGAGGCCCGGGCGGCGGCCGAGCGCGTGGCGATTCAGGAGCGGTGCCGCCGGGAGCGGGCTGAGGGCGCGCTTCGCCTTTTCGCCGATCGAGCGGAGGTCATGCCGAAGGAGGGTTGGGCCTCGGAGCTGGCCAAGGCCAACCGCGACATCCCGCTCTGGTGGTTCCATGCGGCCCGCGCCGCTCTAGAGCCGCCGGACTCGTCCAGCAGTACCTAGGCTTGCCGACGGCGCGCGGATCGCTGCCGTCTCCCGCTAGGCGATAGGACTTGTTCGCTCCCGCCGACAGCGGTCACGCAGCCGCGGGCTGCTTGGCGGTCGCGGGCGGATCGCGGAAGAGCGCCGTGCAGCCGGAGCCGCGATGCATGCTGAGGATCGACGCACGGTCGATCTCCGGATGGGTCTTCAGGACCCTCTGCACGCAGGCGAGGACGCGCTCATACTGGGCGGCGTCGTAATTCGGCTCTAGCGGACTTACGGCAATGTAGGTCTCGACCACGAGAACGCGCTCGGCCCGGTCATGGCCGACATCGACCGCGATCCAGGACGACTTGATCAGGCTGGTGCTGGCGAGCATGGACGTTCCTCGTTCAGCGTTGCTTCGCTCGGTCGACCCCGCGGGGCGACCATTTTGACGAAATCATGGACCGCACGGGCCCGAAAGCCAAGGGCCGCCGCGGGTGGTCCCGCGACTGCGCCCAGGCACCGCTGTTGAGTAGACCGGATTGTCAGCCTACGGTCAGGCGTTGAATGAGAACGATGCCACCGCTGGCGGGTACTCGCGTCCGACGAATGGCATGTGGTATACAAACTTCGAGACTCGTAACATCGAGGCCGAATGACGGTGTCGCGACACGACGAGACCGCGCTGTGACAGGGAGTGCAGACATGATCCGTCGGAGGATGGACAGCGCGGACTGTCGCGGAGCGGACCGGCGGTCGCTGCCTGCCGAAGGTGCCCCGCCGTTTCTCAGGGCGGCCTGAGCCGCCCCCCACAATCCCGAACCCCGTCCTCCAACACCGAGACCGATCATGACCAAGGCCCTCGAAGGCGTCCGCATCCTGGACTTCACCCATGTCCAATCCGGCCCGACCTGCACCCAGCTCCTGGCTTGGTTCGGCGCGGACGTGATCAAGGTCGAGCGGCCGGGGGTCGGTGACGCCACGCGTCAGCAGCTTCAGGACATTCCGGAGGTGGACAGCCTCTATTTCACGATGCTGAATCACAACAAGCGCTCGATCACGCTCGATTCCAAGAATGCCAAGGGCAAGGAGGTGCTCTGGCGCCTCATCAAGGAATGCGACGTCCTGGTCGAGAACTTCGCCCCCGGAGCGCTGGCCCGCATGGGTCTGACCTGGGAGAAGATCCACGAGGCCAACCCGCGGATGATCCTGGCCTCCGTGAAGGGCTTCGGTCCCGGCCGCTACGAGGATTGCAAGGTCTACGAGAACGTCGCCCAGTGCGCTGGCGGTTCGGCCTCGACCACCGGCTTCCGGGACGGCATCCCGATGGTGACCGGCGCGCAGATCGGCGATTCCGGAACCGGCCTGCACCTCGCCCTCGGCATCGTCACCGCCCTCTACCACCGCACGCAGTCCGGCCTCGGCCAGAGGGTGGACTGCGCCATGCAGGACGGCGTGCTCAACCTGTGCCGCGTCAAGCTGCGCGACCAGCAGCGCCTCGAGCACGGTCCGCTGAAGGAGTACAGCCAGTTCGGCGAGGGCATCCCGTTCGGTGAGGCAACGCCGCGCGCGGGCAACGATTCCGGCGGCGGCCAGCCGGGGCGCATCCTGCGCTGCAAGGGCTGGGAGCAGGATCCCAACGCCTACATTTACGTCATCACCCAGGCGGCGGTCTGGGAGCCGATCTGCGACATCATCGGCGAGCCCGACTGGAAGAACGACCCGAACTACGCGACTCCGAAGGCCCGCCTGCCGCATCTCAATGAGATCTTCACGCGCATCGAAGCCTGGACGATGAAGGTGTCCAAGTTCGAGGTGATGGACACCCTCAACAAGCACGACATCCCGTGCGGCCCGATCCTGTCGATGAAGGAGATCGCCGAGGACGAGGCCCTGCGGAAGACCGGCACTATCGTCGAGGTCGATCATCCGACCCGCGGCAAGTACCTGACGGTGGGCAACCCCATCAAGCTCTCGGCCAGCCCGAGCGACGTCAAGCGCTCGCCGCTTCTGGGTGAGCACACGGACGAGATCCTCCGCCAGGTCCTGGGTTACTCCGAGGCGGAAGTCGGCGAGATCGCGGAATCCGGCGCCATCGGGGTGGTGCAGAAGATCGCCGCCGAGTGATCTGAACGGACGGGCGCGGTGGGGTCAGCGGACCTCGCCGCGCCTTGACCGCCTTCGGGCGGCCGTCGAAGCATAGAGCCGCCCTCGTTCCGCGGCGACGCGACCGGATTCTCCGAGCGCGCCGCTCCGATCATCGCCGGCATCGCGTCGGCCCACGCCCAGGAGATTGCATGCGCATCGCCTTCATCGGACAGCAGGATTTCGGCAAGGCGGTCCTGGAGGCGTTCCTGAAGCGCGGCGACGAGGTCGCGGGCGTCTTCTGCGCCCCGGAGAAGCCGGGAGCCAAGCCGGACGTCCTTAAGACGGCTGCCGAGGAGAAGGGCCTGCAGGTCTTCCAGTTTCCGAGCCTCAAGAGCCCGGAAGCGGAGAGCGCGATGCGCGGCCTCGAAGCCGATATCGGCATCATGGCCTACGTTCTGCAATTCGCGCCGCAGAGCTTCGTCAACATCCCGAAGCACGGGACGATCCAGTACCACCCGAGCCTGCTGCCGCGCTATCGGGGTCCGTCCTCGATCAACTGGCCCATCGCCAAGGGTGAGTTGCAGACGGGCCTCACGATCTTCCGTCCGACCGACGGCCTGGATGAGGGTCCGGTCATCCTTCAGAAGACCTGCCCGATCGGCGCCGACGCGACGCTCGGCGACATTTATTTCGAGAATCTCTTCCCGATGGGCGTCGACGCGATGCTGGAGGCAGCCGACCTCGTCGTCGCTGGCCAGCATGTCGAGATCGATCAGGATGAGGACGCCGCGACCTACGAGGGCTGGTTCCGCGCGGCCGAAGCCGAGATCCGCTGGTCGGCGCATGCCGAGCAGATCTACAATCTGATCCGCGCCGCCAACCCGGCCCCCGGCGCCTGGACGACGGTGGACGGAAAGAAGCTGCAGATCTTCGACTCCAGCCTGAATCCGGTGCGCCGCCTGTCCGACGTGAAGGGCAAGCCCGGCGAGGTGATCGCGGTCGATGAGGACGGCTTCAGCGTCTGCGCCCAGGGCGGCCAAGTCCTGATCCGAAAGGTCAAGCCGGAGGGCGGCAAGAAGGTATCGGCGGCCGATTATGCGCGCGAGAGCGGCCTCTCGGTCGGTCAGGTGCTCGGTCGTTAGGACGCCGCGTTCAGCCCATATCCGCGGAAGCGCTCCACCGTGGCGGCGATCTCGTGATCGGACAGGACGGTGGGCGCCCCCACTTGGAGCGCCACGGCATATTGCTGACACAGGGTCTCGAGCTCGACGGCGAGCCAGAGAGCCTTCTCCAGGGTGACGCCGGCCGCGATCATCCCGTGGTTGCCCAAGAGGCAAACGTTGCGGTCGGCAAGGGCCGCGAGGGCGACTTCAGATAGCTCGGCTGTCCCGTAGGGCGCGTAGGGCGCGCAGCGCACGGTCGGGCCGCCGAAGGCCGCGATCATGTAGTGCACCGCCGGGATACTCCGTCCGCACATCGCGAAAGCGGTGCAGTAGACCGGGTGCGCATGGACCACGGCGCCGATCTCGGGCCGGTGGGCCAGGATATCACGGTGGAAACGCCATTCCGATGACGGCTTCTGGCCGGGCGGATGCGAGCCGTCGAACCCGAGCGGAACCACATCGGTCGTTTGCATGCGCTGCGTGGGCAAGCCCGACGGCGTGATCAGAAGCCCATCGCGGAAGCGCTGCGAGACGTTACCCGAGGTGCCTCGGTTCAGCCCCTGCGCGTCCAACTCCCGCGCCGCCGCCACGACGCTCTCCCGTGCGCTGCGCTCGTCCGTGTCCATGCCCGCCTCCGGAAGTCAGGGTCCGGGGTTATGCACGAAGCCCGGCGCCGTAAAGGCGGCGCCGGGCTGATCCGCGTCACGCTGCGGCTGTTACTGGGCGAGGGCCGGCGCGAGGCTCACCTCGGGCTTCTTGGTGTAGGCCGCCCGCATCGGCTTCAGCACGAAGAGTGCCAGGAGCGCCGCCACGATGTTGAGGGCGGCGGCCGCCAGGAACACCGCGTGCCAGCTTCCGGTCATCGTGGTGAGCACGCTGGTGTAGGGCACGATCAGCGCAGCCGTTCCTTTGGCCGTGTAGAGCAGGCCGGCATTCGTGGCGGCGTATTTCGACCCGAAGGTATCACCGCAGGTCGCCGGGAACAGCGAGTAGATCTCGCCCCAGGCGAAGAACACGAGGCCTGTCAGCAGCACGAAGGCGATCGGGTTGTCGCCGAACTGGCTGAGCGCGTAGATGCCTACGCCTTCGATCGCGAAGGAGAGGAACATCGTGTTCTCCCGGCCGATATGGTCGGAGACCCAGCCGAAGAACGGACGCGTCACGCCGTTGAGCACCCGGTCGAGCGTCGCCGCGAAGGTCAGCGCCGGCAGGGTGATGCCCAGGAGCGAGACCGGCACGTCGGCGATCTTGAAGTCCTTGGCGATCGGGCCGAGCTGCGCGGTGGCCATCAGACCGCCGGCCGCCATCATCACGAACATGGCGTACATCACCCAGAAGATCGGCGTGCGCACCATTTCACCGGGCTTGTAGTCGCGCTTCGACTGGCTGACGCGGGCGACCTGCGGGACCTGGCCCTTGGCCGGCGCACGCAGGAACAGGGCGAGCAGCATCACGATGACGCCCTGGCCGATGCCGAAGTAGAAGAAGGCCGCCTCGTAGCCCTGCGACTTGATCATCGCCTGGATCGGCACGACCGTCAGCGCCGAGCCGGCGCCGAAGCCCATGGCGGTGATGCCGGCGGCCAGGCCGCGGCGGTCCGGGAACCATTTCAGCGAATTGCCGACACAGGTGCCGTAGACGGCGCCCGCACCCGTGCCGCCGATCGCGGCCGCGATGTACAGGACCGTGAGCGAGTCGGCGTAGGAGTTGATCACCCAGGCGATGGCGCAGAGCAGGCCGCCGAACAGGGTGACGATGCGCGGGCCGTATTTGTCGACGAACCAGCCCTCGATCGGCACCAGCCAGGTTTCGGTGACGACAAAGAGCGTGAACGCCACTTGGATCGCCGCGCGATCCCAGCCGTGCCGCTCCTGCATCGGGTTCACGAAGAAGGTCCAGCCGTACTGCATGTTGGCAATCATGCACATGCAGACGACGCCGAAGGCGAGTTGCAGCCAACGGCCGCGCCCCACCGGTTTGAGGATCTCGGACATACGCTTCCCTCCTAGGACGTGTTCTTTTCGGATCTTGTATTCAGTTACCCTATGCCCTGCCGGGGGCCTTAATGGCAGGACGAACTGGGAGCCGTTCTTGAAAAAATTCTTGGCCGCTAGACAAATTTCGTCTGCAACATTGCGGCATCCGTGAACCGAAGCAGCGTCGGATATTTGATGGTCGACGGTATGCCAGCAGAATGGTGCTGATGCCCGGGTCGGGTGTCAATGGAACCTGCAGAAAAATACATGACCGGCGGTGGGGATTAAGCCCAGTCGCCGTACGTGCCACCTTGCGCCCCCTTTCCGGACGTGCCGTCCGCCGACCTTTTGCGGGATAAGGCCCGGCTCTTGTCACAGGTCTGTGGGGTCCGCCCGCGATTGACTAGGATCTGGCTAAGGTTTGGGTTAGTTCGCTTGAGAGCGCACGACAGAGAATGCGTGCGGGAAATCATACGTGTGAGCCGACTGGACGAGGGATGTCGAACTCCGAACCGTTGAGCGTGAAGCCGATCGTCGCCAGCTCCAGTCTCCGGACATTGGCCTACGAGGCGCTCAAGACGGCCATCACCAACATGGACATCTACGGGCGTCCGGAGGAGGTGCGGCTCGACGAGCGTAAGCTGTCCCAGGATCTGGGCGTCAGCCGCACCCCGGTGCGCGAGGCGCTGACGGTCCTTGAGCAGGAGGGCTTTGTCCGGTCGGAGGCGCGGCGCGGCGTCTTCGTCATCAAGAAAAACAAGCGCGAGATCGTCAGCATGATCCACGCCTGGACGGCGCTGGAAAGCATGGCGGCCCGCCTTGCCTGCACACGCGCCACAGACGGGCAGCTCCGATCCCTGCGCGAGTCATTCCCGGAGTTCTACGAAGGTCAGCCGTCCGAACACATGGACGAGTACTCGGACGCGAACATCCGCTTTCATCAACGGATCATCGCCCTCGGCCACTGCGAGGCGATCGCCGACCTGACCAGCAACCTGCTGATGCATGTCCGCGGGATCCGCAGCACGGCGCTCCGGCAGGGGGACCGGGCGGAGCGGTCGATCCGAGAGCACGTCGCCATCATCGCGGCGCTGGAAGCGCGCGACGCCGACTTGGCGGAACGGCTGGTGCGCGAGCACGGCCTGGGCCTGGCCCGCCACGTCGATACCTACGGGGATTATCTCGACTGATTCCGGAGCGGATCCGGTCATGCCCGAGACCACGCGTGCAGTCGGTCGACACAGACCGTTACGACTCGGATGCGATCTCCCAGTCGACTGAGGGCTGCGTCATGTCCCGCAACTGACGGATCTTACCTCAGGCGCGGACAGGCTGGGTCGGCAGATCCTACTCCGCGCGAGTTCGATGCGCGCGCACTTAAACCGATGTCTTGGCGAGGCCGTTGGCGTCTCTGCTCGTAGGGCATTGACCACTTCGCGGGTCGGCCGGACTGACCGAGGTCCCGGGGCATTATCACGGTTAGCCGGATCTGACGCTGGCCGACCCGAAAAGCCGCTGGCGCTCTCCGATCGCTTACCTCGGACGCTTGCACTGCAATATTACGCAGGCGTCGCGCGAGCGTGCACGATATGTCGTGTAGCGCATGAGAACAGCGCCTTCCCGGTCCCTAACGATCCAGATGTGACGTCACATGCATAGCTCGCATGATCGGTATTCGATATCTGGCATACCAGTTTGCGAAGCAACATGGCATCTGTCGCATCGCAACATACAGAGGCAGCGCGCCTCTCACGGAGTGCCACCGATGTTCGCCAGCTTCCTCGTGATTTTCGTCGCTTTCGCCGTCTGCCAAGCGCTCCTGACGGTCAAGTATGCGGACTTCCTGAGCCCGGCCTCCGACGTCGGCGCGACCACGGTGCAGGCCGCGCGCGGAGTCAGCACCGCCAAGCTCGCTTGATGCGGCTACGCTGCACGGTCACGGCGCGGAATGCGTAGGGTTAACGCTTTCCTCAAAATTCCTGGCTATGGTCAACGTATCGTTGACCATGCGGGCCAGGAGCGACCGTGTTGGCTCTCGGCGCTACATCGCGCTTTTCCGACGGCCCCTACGTTCTGCTGATCTCGGATCGGCCGTCTGAACGCGCGGCCCTTGAACGCGCCATCGCGCTGGTGATGAACTGCCGGGGTCTTGCCGCTGACGGATCTGTACCCAAGGAGCGCCCGCACCTCGTCATCCTGGACCTGCCGCCAACCCAGGCCGCGAAGCTGGAGCCGGTTCTGAGCCAGCGGGGGCCGCCCGTGCCGCGGCTCGTGCTGGTTCGCGGAGAACCTGCACCGGCCGCGCCGCACCTGCGTCAGCTTCCAGCCGCCGCGCCCCGACAGGTCGTTCTGGCGAATGTCTTCGCCATGATCGAGGAGGCGACGCGCTCGGTCGAGCTGCGGCAGCGCCGGCTCGTGGAGCGTGTCACCGGCGCGACCGCCATCGTCGCGGAGCTATTCGACAGCGCGGCCCTCGGTGGCGGCCTCCAGCAGGCCGACGTGGAACGCGGCACCGAGCTCGTGCTCTCCGCTGTGTCGGAGGTCGGCATTCTGACATGGCTCGCGGAAGTCTGGCGCCATGACATCGGCGTGTATCAGCACACCCTTGGCGTCGCCGGCCACGCCGCAACCTTCGGGGCTCAGATCGGCCTGAGCCGCAACGACCTCCGGCTGCTCGTCCGCGCCGCCCTCCTGCACGATATCGGCAAGTCGCGCATCCCCGTCGAGATCCTGAACAAGCCAGGCCCCCTCACCCCCGAGGAGTTCCGGCTGATGCAGCGCCATCCCGAGATCGGCGCCGACCTGCTGCGCGGCCAGGGCGACTTCGAGGATGCGGTGGTCGACGTGGTGCGGCACCACCATGAACGGCTCGACGGCAAGGGCTACCCGGACCGCCTCGCTGGATCAGCGATCAAGGATCTCGTCCGGATCGTGTCGATCTGCGACGTATTCTCGGCGCTGACGGAGCGCCGGACGTACCGGCAACCCGCCACCGCGGCGGAAGCGCTCGCGATCATGACCGACAGCACCGGCCACCTCGACTCCGACCTGCTACGCGTCTTCGCGCCGGCGATGCTCCGGGGCGAAGCTCTGGCGGCCTGACCGCGGGGTGGCGTTGCGGACGCGCCACGCCCTCGCCGGATCGTTCGCGCCGCCTGGGGCTGCCGCGCTTTCGCCACAGCCGGCCCCGACGCAAACCCGCAAGCCCACAGCGCCCAAGCCGGACCGTGCCGAAACTTCAGCTCACCCTCGCCGCCACCCTGACGCTCGCTCTCGCCGGCTGCGGCGGGCTCTCCTTCGGCCCCGAGCCGACGGCAGAGACCGTCACCCACGCCGCGGTCCTCGACGAAGTCGCGGCGGCGGCGGCAATCTCCGCTTACCGCGTCCAGAACGGTCTGAGCCCGGTCGTCGTCGACCCCACCCTGGTCAAGGCAGCCGCCTTCCAGGCTGGAAACAACGCCCGTCAGGGTCAGCTCAGCCACGAGATCGGCGGAAGCTTTACGTCGCGCATGAACGCCATCGGACTGGCGCGATCCTACGCGGCCGAGAACCTCAGTGCCGGCTCCGAAACCCTGGAGCAGGTGCTCGCCCGCTGGAAGGCCAGCCCCGAGCACAACAAGAATATGCTGCTCCCCCAGATCCGGCGGATCGGCATCGCTCGCGTGGACGCGCCGGGCACTCGCTACAAGCGCTTCTGGGCGCTGGTGATGGCCGGGGCCTGACCGGCCTGTCGATCAGCTGTCCGCCGGGGCGACATCCACGATCCGCACCTGCGCGCGCTCGGCCCCCCGCCATCGGTCGCAGGACAGCGTTCCGGCCACATGCATCTCGCGGCCGATGCCGTTGAGCAGGGCTAGACCGAGCGGCCTCGCGGCTGCCCGGAAGCAGATCGCGCCGACCGCCTGACCATCGCGGCTGCGCAGGCGTGCCCGGACGTGCCCTGATCCGACGAGCCCGGCATCCACGAGGCGGTGGCGCCCGAGGGCGAAGATCGGCTCCGGGGCGCCCTGTCCAAACGGACCGGCGCGCCCGAGCAGCCGAACGGTCTCCGCGGTGGCGCCGCCGGCGCTGAGGCTGCCGTCGATGAGCAGGGCGTCGGCCGCCCGCGCGACGGCGACGCTCGCGCCCAGAAGTGTCGACAGGTGAGCCTCGAAGCGTGGGATGTCGTCGGCGCGCACGGTCACGCCGGCCGCCATGGCGTGCCCTCCCCCCTTGCTGGCGAGCCCGGCCTCCACGCAGGCGCGCACGGCCAGACCGAGATCAGCGCCCGGGATCGAGCGTCCGGACCCGGTCGCGGTGCCGTCCGGCCGGATCGCGAAGGCGAAGGCGGGGCGATTGAAGCGCTCTTTCAGCCGAGACGCGATCAGGCCCACGACGCCGGGATGCCATGCGTCGCTCCCGGTCACCAGCACCGACCGGGCGGGATCGCCGGTCAGCGCGCGGTCCATCTCCGCCTCGGCCTCCATCACCGCCTGTGCCTCGATCGCCTGCCGTTCCCGGTTCAGCCGGTCGAGCTCGGCGGCGATCCGCGCCGCTTCGAAAGGATCGGCGGTGGTCAGGAGGCGGGCTCCGAGAGCCGAATCGCCAATGCGCCCTCCCGCGTTGATCCGTGGGCCGAGGACGAAGCCGAGGTGCCACGCCTCGGGCGGCTCACTGAGCGAGGCGGCATCGAGGAGGGCCGCGAGCCCGGTGCGGCCGCGATGGCGCATCACCGTCAGACCCTGTGCGACGAAGGCCCGGTTCAGACCGGACAGCGGCACCACGTCGGCAATGGTCGCCAGCGCAACGAGGTCGAGGGCATTGGTGAGCGCCGGCTCCGGCCGGTCCGGACCGAAAAAGCCCCCGATGCGCAGGGCGCGGTTGAGGGCGACCAGCGTCAGAAACACCACCCCGGCGGCGCAGAGATGGCCGAGGCCCGAGAGGTCGTCGAGCCGATTCGGATTCACGATCGCGCGGGCCGGCGGCAGCACCTCGGTGGCGGCGTGGTGATCGAGGACGATGACCTCGAGGCCAGACCTCTTGGCCTCTTCCAGCGGGGCGTGACCGCTCGTGCCGCAATCGACGCAGACCAGCAGGGTCGCCCCATCGGCCGCCAGCGTGTTGATGGCGGCGCTGTTGGGACCGTAGCCTTCGGTGATCCGATCCGGGATGTGAATGGGCGCTTTGAGGCCCAGGCCGCGGAGGTAGTCCGCCAGCATCGCGGCGCTGGCGGCCCCGTCGACGTCGTAGTCTCCGAACACCGCCACGGTCTCGCCGCGCCGGACCGCGCGCACGAGCCGGTCAACCGCGGCCTCCATGTCGAGGAGGACGAGCGGGTCCGGCATCAGGTCGCGCAGGCGCGGTGCCAGGAATCGATCGACCGCGTCCGGCGCGATACCGCGGCCCGCCAGCACCCGCGCCAGCAATTCAGGCAGCCCGTAAGCCTGTACCATCTTGGCGATGTGGGTCTGGACGAGGCCGCCGACACAGCGCTCCTGCCAGCGCCGCCCCGTTACAGAGGCGGCGACACCCAGATAGGCCGCGGGTTCGGCAAGGGACGGAGCACAGGACACGGACGCCATCCTACACCGGCTCGGTCGCCAAATCCCGCGCAGACCCGCAACAGCGCGCGCTCGACACGTTGGGGCCGAAACGACAAAGGGCGGGCATCGCTGCCCGCCCCGTCAAAGCGCCGGAGACCGGTGTCTCAGAGCGACTTGAGCACGCTGTCGACGACCTTCTTGGCATCCCCGAACAGCATCATGGTGTTGTCGCGGAAGAACACCTCGTTCTCGACGCCCGCGTAGCCGGAACCCATGCCGCGCTTGATGAACAGCACGGTCTTGGCCTTCTCCACGTCGAGGATCGGCATGCCGTAGATCGGCGAGGCCTTGTCGGTCTTGGCCGCCGGGTTGGTAACGTCGTTGGCGCCGATCACGAAGGCCACGTCCGCCTGCGGGAACTCGCCGTTGATGTCCTCCAGCTCGAACACCTCGTCGTAAGGCACATTGGCCTCGGCCAGCAGCACGTTCATGTGACCCGGCATGCGGCCCGCCACCGGGTGGATGGCGTACTTCACGTCGACGCCCTCCTTCTTCAGCATGTCGGCCATCTCGCGGAGCGAGTGCTGCGCCTGGGCGACCGCCATGCCGTAGCCGGGGACGATGATGACCCGCTCGGCGTTCTTCATGATGTAGGCCGCATCGTCCGCCGAGCCCTGCTTCACCGGCCGCGTCTCGACCTGGCCGGAGCCGGCCGCGGCGGTGTCGCCGCCGAAGCCGCCCAGGATGACCGAGATGAACGAGCGGTTCATCGCGTGACACATGATGTAGGACAGGATCGCGCCCGAGGATCCGACCAGCGAGCCGGTGATGATCAGCGCGAGGTTGCCCAGGGTGAAGCCGATGCCGGCCGCCGCCCAGCCCGAGTAGGAATTGAGCATCGACACGACCACCGGCATGTCGGCGCCGCCGATCGGGATGATGATCAGGCCGCCCAGCACCAGCGAGGCGAGGACGATCAGCCAGAACAGCGCCTTCGATTCGGTGCCGATGAACAGGGCGATCAGCAGCACGAGGCCGGCAGCCAGCAGACCGTTGATGAGATGGCGCTGCGGCAGCATGATCGGCTTGCCGGACATCCGTCCGTCGAGCTTGGCGAAGGCGATCACCGAGCCGGTGAAGGTGATGGCGCCGATAGCGACGCCGAGACCCATCTCGAACAGCGACTGCTTGTGGAAGTGGCCGTTCTCGATGATGCCGAAGGCCTGCGGCGCGTAGAGCGCGCCCGCCGCCACGAAGACCGCCGCGAGACCCACCAGCGAGTGGAACGCCGCCACGAGCTGCGGCATGGCTGTCATCGGCACGCGCTTGGCGATCACCGCGCCGGCGCCGCCGCCGATGCCGAGACCGAGCAGCACCAGGATCCAGGCGCCAAAGCCGGCCGGCGGGTGGCCGACCAGCGTTGTCAGGATGGCCAGACCCATACCAACCATGCCGTACAGGTTGCCCTGCCGGGATGTGGTGGGGTGCGAGAGCCCCCGCAGCGCCATGATGAACAGGACGCCGGCGACGATATAGAGAAGGGAGGAGACGTTCTCTGACACCGGCTCAGCCCTTCTTCTTGTACATGCCGAGCATGCGCTGCGTGACGAGGAAGCCCCCGAAGATGTTCACGCTGGCGAGCACGATCCCGATGAAGCCGAAGAACCGGGCAAGCCCGGTGCCCTTCTCGATGAGCGGCACGCCGACGGCGAGGATCGCGCCGACGATGATCACGGACGAGATCGCGTTCGTGACCGACATGAGCGGCGTGTGGAGCGCCGGGGTCACCGACCAGACCACGTAATAGCCGACGAAGATCGCCAGCACGAAGATCGCCAGCCGGAACACTGTCGGATCCACGGCGCCGCCGGTGGCGGCGCTGAGCCCGTGGCCCATGCCGTCGGCGAGAGCCTGGGCCTGGTCGGCGGCGTTGCGCGCCACCGCGGCCGCGGCGCGGGCGGCGTCGGCGAGCACGCGGGCCTGATCGGCCGCCTGATCGGGAGGGACGATGACGTTTGCCATTCTGCTACTCCTCTCGGCCGGGCTTCACTGCGCGCCCGCCGGGGCGGCCGTGCCGGACGCCTTGTTGGCCTCCGACTTGGCAAGCCCCACGGACGCGGCTTCCGAGGCGGCGCCATCGGTCTTGGGCTGGAAGGACGCGTGGACGACCGAACCGTCGCGGGTGAGGTTCGTGGCCTTCACCAGCTCGTCGTCCCAGTTGATGGCCAGCGCCTTCGACTCCTTGTCGATCAGGGTCTCGACGAAGGCGTACAGATTGCGGGCGTAGAGGCTCGAGGCGGTGGCGGCGAGCCGACCCGGGACGTTGACGTGGCCGACGATCTTCACGCCGCGATCCGTGGTGACGATCTCGCCGGGCTTGGCGCCGGCGACGTTGCCGCCGCGCTCCACCGCGAGGTCCACCAGCACCGAGCCGGGCTTCATCGAGGCCACCATCTCCTCGGAGACAAGCTTCGGGGCCGGCCGGCCGGGGATGAGCGCAGTGGTGATGACGATGTCCTGCTTGGCGATGTGGCCCTTCACGAGCTCCGCCTGCTTCTTCTGGTACTCGGCCGACATCTCCTTGGCGTAGCCGCCCGCGGTCTCGGCCTGCTTGAACTCGTCGTCCTCGACGGCGACGAACTTCGCGCCGAGCGATTCGACCTGCTCCTTGGTGGCGGGGCGCACGTCGGTGGCCGTGACGACCGCGCCCAGGCGCCGGGCCGTGGCGATGGCCTGGAGGCCGGCGACGCCGACGCCCATGACGAAGACGCGGGCGGCCGGAACCGTGCCGGCGGCCGTCATCATCATCGGCATGGCCCGGCCGTACTCGGCGGCGCCGTCGACCACCGCGCGGTAGCCGGCGAGGTTCGCCTGCGACGACAGAACGTCCATCACCTGAGCGCGCGTGATGCGCGGCATCAGCTCCATGGCGAAGCCGGCCACGCCCGCCTCGGCCATGGCCTTCAGTGCCGCCTCGTTGCCGTAGGGATCCATGATCGCCACAACCGTGGCACCGCGCTTCAACTGCGGCAGCTCTTCGGCGCCGGGGCGACGAACCTTGAGCACGAGGTCCGCGTCACCCGCGGCATCGGCGGCGCTGCCGGCGATGGTTGCGCCTGCGGCCTCGTACTCCTCGTCGAGGATGCCGGCCTTCTGACCCGCGCCGGACTGCACCACCACGTCGGCGCCCAGCGCCTTGAACTTCTTGACGGTCTCGGGGACCGCGGCCACGCGCGGTTCCGCGGAGTCCGTCTCGGACAGCACAGCAATGCGCATGCGAGGCTTCCCCTGGATAAGCTCGGCCTCTCGAATGCGCGAACCGACACCGCTTTTCGAGAGGCGGACCTAAATTATGTTGGTGGAACCGGGCCGAATGTAACTTGTGCCCAATCGAATTGATCTCAAAACATTATCAACCCCGCTCGGCGTCCGGCCGGCAGGTTCGACAAACGAAGCGGGCGGCTGAAGAGCCGCCCGGATCGGGTCACGCGAAGAACAGGTAGAGGATCAGCAGCACACCGACCACGAGCGGTCCGCGCCAGCCGACCGCAGGGGCCAGCGCGCCGAGTGCGCCGGCGGCGCCCGACACGATCACGCCCAGGATGGCCAGGAGCCACGCCTCGCGAATGCCGCCGATCGCGAGGGCGAGGACCCAGCAGATCACAACGCCGGTGGCGATCTCGACGAAGCGGACAAAGCCGCGATAGGTCTGCTCGTGGGTCTTCGCGTCCATCGCCGGGCTGTAGGCGTGCCCGGCCACCGTGTCACTCTCAGCCATCGTGCGCTCGTATCCCTAAGACGCGACTTCTTGCGGTCACGGTGGGATGTAGCTCAAGCGTTTACCTGCCGCAATCGGACGCACGCAAGTTGATCGCTCTCGCGGTGGATCCGACACCGGTATCAGGCGGGCTTCGGTAGTCCCGCCTCGGCAAGCGCCTTGCCCTGTCGCTCGGCCAGCGTGTCGAGCGAGAAATGCTCGATCTCGGCCTCGAACAACCGGTGGTAGTTAAGCTCCGACCGCAGGTGGAGGAATACCGCGCCGAGGCCGACGGCGGCCCGATCCATGAAGACGAATTCCTGCGGCACCGTCACGGGACCACGTTCCTTCAAGGCCTGATGCACCTCGAAGGCTTGGCGGCGGCCGTATTCGCCAGGCTTGACGCCGTCCGCGACCGTGCGGGTGCGGTCCTCCAAGAGCGGCCCGTAGATGAAGCGCGCCCAGATGTTCAGGATCTCGATCTTCTCGCGATCGAGATTCTTGAAGCCCCAGACCTCGTAGGCGTGGACGATGCGGGCCTCATCGTTCTCAAGCAGCCCACGGTAGAGATCGACGACGCCGCCGACGAATCGCGGATGGAAGATCCGCACGCAGCCATAGTCCAGCAGGTTGATGCCGGCCGCCTCTCCGCCCTCGGAGAAGACGGTGTAGTTCCCGAGATGCGGATCGCCGTGGATCACCGCGGCCCGGCTGAACGGGTGCCACCACGCCTTGAACATCGCCTGCGCGATGCGGTTGCGCACTTCGACCGGCTCCTCGGCAAAGCCCAGGATCTTGTCGCCGTCGAGCCAGCCTAGGGTCAGGAGGCGCTTGGTCGAGAGCTCGGGGTAGACCTCTGGCACGCGCACCGCCGCGATGTCCCGCAACACCGCGCCGTACAGGGCGGCGTGCTTGGCCTCGCGTTCGTAGTCGAGTTCCTCGCGCACGCGCGCCCCGATCTCCTTGGCGATCTCGCGGGTATCGAGCCAAGAGTTCATGCGCCGGTGCAGAGCGAAGGCGAGTTCCAGCTGCTTGAGATCGGCCTCGACGGCGGACTGCATGTCCGGATATTGCAGCTTGCAGGCAAGACGCTCGCCCTCTTTCGAGGTGGCGCGGTGGACCTGGCCCAGCGAGGCCGCGGCCGCCGGCTTCAGGTCGAAGCTGCCGAAGCGGCCCTGCCAGCCGGCGCCCAATTCGGACTGCATCCGCCGCCGGACGAAGGCGGCGCCCATCGGCGGCGCATCCGCCTGAAGCTTCTGGAGTTCGGCCGCGTATTCGGGCGGCAGCAGGTCCGGCACGGTGGCGAGGAGCTGCGCCACCTTCATGATCGGCCCCTTCAGGCCGCCGAGCGCCTGCGCCAGAGCGGCGGCATTCGTGGTGCCCTCCTTGCCGAAGAGCCGCGCCATCGCCATCCGGGCGGCCACGCCGCCCACATTAGCGCCCACGCTGGCGTAACGCCCGGCGCGGGCTGAGAAGCGGTTCGCTTCGCGATCGGTCTCGGCCATCTCTCGATCTGCTTGTGAGGTGTCGCTCTGGACATAAGCCGCGCCCGGCGGCGCACCAGAGGCGTGGGTCTCTCCGCCGCGGGCTCAGGTCGGCCAGTTGTCCCGGATCCAGCGGGTAAGGCCGGCCCCGTCGATCTCGCCGGCCGCGAGGCCGAGGATGGCGACAGTCGCCTGGGCTTGATCCGGGGCGAAGCGCACGTTGTTGAGCCGGAGGAACAGCATCATCGCCACGAAGGCGATCCGCTTGTTTCCGTCCACAAAGGCGTGGTTTCGAGCGAGACCGAAGGCTGCGGCGAGCGAGGCCAAGTCGGCCTCCTCGTAGCGCCACCGGTTGATCGGCAGGGCAAGCGCGGACTCGAGGGCGTTCTCGTCGTGCAGGCCAGCAGGGCCGCCGAAGCGAACCAGCTGACGCTCGTGGGCGACACGGACCTCTGAGGTCAGCCAGCGGGGCTCGCTCATTTGGCAAGCGTCCGAAGCGTGTCGCGGTATTCGTCCATGATCTCATCGACCACGATCATCGCGGCGTGAAAATCCGGATCGTACGGGCTCAGCCGCACCCCGCCATCCGGCAACTCGGACACATGGAGCCATTGTCCCTGCTGGAGGTTCAGGCGATTGACCAATGCCTTCGGCAGGATGAGCCGGTCGAGTTGCCGACGCGTTTGACTTCGAGCTTCATGGATCAAGTCCAGGACGTTATACAGAAAGTATAACATCCTGGCCGGCCCGACGGAAACGGTCCTCAGACCTGCTCCTCCATCCCCTCAAGCTCCACGATCATGCCCTCGATCATGCCGAGGCCGATCTGCCAGAAGCCAGGGTCCCTCGCGTCGAGGCCGAACGGCGCGAGCAACTCACCGTAGGGTTTAGACCCGCCCGCCGACAGCAGCGCGAAATAGCGCTCGACGAATCCCGCCTCCGCCCGGGCATAAACCCCGTAGAGCGAGTTCACGAGACAGTCGCCGAACGCGTAGGCATAGACGTAGAACGGCGAGTGGATGAAGTGCGGGATGTACGCCCAGAACGGCTCGTAGCCCGCATCCAGCGTGATCGCCGGCCCGAGGGATTCCGCCTGCACGGACAGCCACAGCGCGTTGATCTGGTCGGTCGTCAGCTCGCCCTTGGCCCGGGCCAGATGCACCTTCCGCTCGAAGGAGTAGAAGGCGATCTGGCGCACCACCGTGTTGATCATGTCCTCGACCTTGGCGGCGAGCATCGCCCGGCGCTGGGTCGTGTCGGTGGTTGCGGCGAGGAGCTTGCGGAAGGTCAGCATCTCGCCGAACACACTCGCGGTCTCCGCCAGCGTCAGCGGCGTCGGCGCCATCAGGGCGCCGTTCGGGCCGGCGAGCACCTGATGGACGCCATGGCCCAGCTCATGGGCCAGGGTCATCACGTCCCGCGGCTTGCCCTGGTAATTCACCAGCACATAGGGGTGGACGGACGGTACGGTCGGATGCGCAAACGCGCCGGGCGCCTTGCCCGGACGGGTCGGCGCGTCGATCCACCGATCGTCGAAGAAGCGCTTCGCGATCCCCGCCATCTCCGGTGAGAACGCGTCGTAGGCCGACAGCACCGTGTCGCGGGCCTCCGTCCAGGGGATCGTGCGCTGCTCAACCTTGGGCAGGGGCGCGTTGCGGTCCCAGTACGGCAGCGAGTCCTGGCCGAACCACTTGGCTTTCAGCCTGTAATACCGGTGCGACAGGCGAGGATAGGCGGCGCGCACGGCGTCGACGAGGGCCTCGACAACTTCGGGCTCGACCCGGTTGGCGAGGTGGCGCGCCTCGGCCACATCCTTGAAACCCCGCCAGCGGTCGGAGATCTCCTTGTCCTTCGCCAGCGTGTTGGTGATCAGCGTGAACACCCGAAGGTTCGCGCGCAGCACCGTGCTGATCGCCCCGGCGGCCTCCTTGCGGACGGCGCCGTCGGGATCCTGGAGCTTGTTGAGGGTCGGCTCCAGCGGCATCTCCTCGCCCTGGACCGAGAAGCGCAAAGACGCGATCGTCTCGTTGAACAGCCGGTCCCAGGCGGCGTTCGCGGTGACCGACTTCTCCAAGAACAGCTTCTCGGTCCGGTCGTCGAGCTGGTGCGGCTTCTCGCGGCGCAGGTCTTCGATCCAGGGCGCGTAATGGGCCAGCGGCCCGTCGGCCATCGCGGCGTTCATCACCGCATCGTCGACCCGGTTCAGCTCCAGGCCGAAGAACAGGAGGTCGGCCGAGGCATTGGTCAGCCGCTCGCGCGTATCGCCGTAGAACTTGGCGCGCGCCTCGTCGGTGGTGTCCCCCGAATAGACCAGGCCGGCGAAGGACATGAGCTTGCCGAGCAGATCCTCGATCCCCTCGTAGGCGCGCACCGCCTCCGCAAGCTGCCGGGACGCGTCGGGACCGGCCGCGATCTCCGCGATGCGGCCGGCATAGGTCTCGGAAAACCGGCGGCACTCCTCCTCGGCGCGGGTCAGGTCACCGGAGAACTCGGGCGCGTCCAGTCCGGAATACAGATCCGAGAGGTCCCATTCCGGGAGATGGCCGAGGTCGGCGGCCTTCGCGGCGGCGCGCGCGGCGCTCACGCCCTCCGGCAGACGGACGTGCACCGGCGAGGCGGCGTGGCTCGGCATCATGTCGGGCGTTCCTCTCAAAGTTTCGTCAGGCCGTCGGCCAGGGTCTCGGGGCCGTACCCTGATATCGAATGTGGCGACCCGCGTTCAACGTGACGGGCCGACCCGAACGCAATCGGCGCCTGACGAAGCGCCGCAAACGTCGTTAAGCGGCACTTTACGTCTGTCGGTCACCCTACGGCTCGAAACGAAACACGCGCCGAATCGGCGTCTGCGGCCGGGATAACGCCCATGTCGCGCGCCGGGTCCACGTGCGCCGTGCAGGGAGCCCTCATGTCCACCACCGTGCTGATCGTGGACGACGATCCGGTCCAGCGCCGCCTCGCCGAGGCGGCGGTCCGCCGGTTCGGCTTCGAGCCGCGGGTCGCCGAGTCCGGGATGGACGCGCTGACCCTGCTGAGATCCGAGGGGGCCGACGTCGTGCTGCTCGACCTCGTGATGCCGGGGCTCGACGGGCTCGGTGTGCTGGCCGAGATGCGCAAGAGCGGCCTCGCCACGCCGGTCATCGTTCAGACCTCCAACGGCTCCATCGATACCGTGGTCACGGCCATGCGGGCCGGCGCCGTGGACTTCGTTGTCAAGCCCGCCGGGGCCGAGCGCCTGCAGGTCTCGATCAAGAACGCCCTGCGGGTGGACACCCTGGAGGAGGAGGTGCGGCGGATGCGACGCCGGGCGTCCGGCGCGCTGACCTTCAAGGACCTGACCTCCAAGAGCCCGGACATGGAGCGGGTTATCCGCCTCGCCGAGCGGGCGGCGAAGTCCAGTATCCCGGTCCTCATCGAGGGCGAGTCCGGCGTCGGCAAGGAGGTGCTGGCGCGGGCGATCCAGGGGTCCGGCGACCGGCGGGGCAAGCCGTTCGTCACGGTGAATTGCGGGGCGATCCCCGATAACCTCGTCGAATCGACCCTGTTCGGCCACGAGAAGGGCGCCTTCACGGGCGCCACCGAGAAGCACGCCGGCAAGTTCGTGGAAGCCTCGGGCGGCACGCTGTTCCTGGACGAGATCGGCGAACTGCCTCTGGACGCGCAGGTCAAGCTGCTGCGCGCGCTGCAGGAGGGCGAGGTCGATCCGGTGGGCGGCAAGCGCCCGGTGCGGATCGACATCCGGCTGGTGTCGGCGACCAACCGCTCGCTGCTTGACTTGGTCAAGCAGGGCAAGTTCCGCGAGGACCTGTACTATCGCCTCAACGTCTTCCCTATGACCCTGCCGCCGCTGCGGGCGCGCCGCGAGGACATCCCGGACCTCGTGCGCTCGTTCTGCGCCCGCTTCTCCGCCGAGGAGGGCAAACGGGTGCGCGCGATCTCCCCGGAAGCGATGGCCCTCCTGACGCGCTATCCCTGGCCGGGCAACGTCCGGCAGCTCGAGAACGCCGTGTTCCGGGCCGTGGTGCTGGCGGACGGCGACGAGCTGACGGTCGCCGAGTTCCCGCAGATCGCCGCGCAGGTCGAAGGTTTCGACGTCCGCATCCCGGCCGCACCCCAGCAGCAGGTGCTGCCGGCCTACGCTCCGGAGCCGGTGCGCGAGATCGTGCGCGTCGAGGTGCGCGATCCCCACGCCATGTCGCTCGTCGCCGAGGAGACCGGCGAGATGAAGCCGATGGAGGTGCTGGAGGCGGAGATCATCCGGTACGCGCTGCAATTCTACCGGCAGCGGATGTCGGAGGTCTCGCGGCGCCTCGGAATCGGCCGATCGACCCTTTACCGTAAGCTGAAGGACCTCGGCCTCGAAGGCGACGAGAAGTCCGAGGACGCGGCCTGAACGACCATCGCGTGCGGTAGCGCACGGGACGGATCTGACCGACGCGGTCGCGCAGGACATCCGGGGCGGCAGCCACGGACACTCGACGACTTCCATGATCGTAGAATGTGAAGCATTCGCCGTATAGCAACCGACGATGGGCCAATATTCCGCCCACGAAGACTATGGTTGCTGAAAGCCACGCTTGCGCGGATAATCACAATCTGCGCGTGCGGTCCCGCCGCCGCAGCCTGGGAGATCACGATGCGCGTCCCGCGCTCCAGCCTGATGGCGCTGGCCGCCCTGTTGACCGGTACGCTGGCCTCGGCCGGCGCGCTCGGTGCCGAGACGGCCGCGCTCGCCGTCACGCCGGCCGAAGCGCCCGCCGCCGCTCCGGCCGGGCCACAGATATCCCAGCCGGCGCCGCAGCCGCCATCCGAGCCGGCCGCACAGAATGCCTCACAGCCGGCATCGACCGACCCGATCGCGACGACGCTTCCCGATTACAAGCCGGAAGCGCCCGCTGCGGAGCCGGCTCCGGCCGCAGCGGCAGCCCCCGTCGTCCCGGCCGATCCCGTCGGCGCCGCCGTGCTCGCGCGGCTCGGCGACCCTGCACCGCTGCTGCTGCGCCTGACAACGAAGGACCGCGACGCGATCCGGAGCTTCTACGAGGCTCGGGCCTACAAGCCCCTCTGGGTCGCCGACGGCGCGTGGACGGAGGCCGCGAAATCCGTCTCCACACGGCTGGCAGCCGCGGGCGAGGACGGACTCGACGCCCGCGCCTACACGGTCCCGACCCTCGCGGAGAAGCCGGACGAGAAGGCGGTGGCCGATGCCGATCTCCGTCTGTCCGCCGCGGCTGTCCTCTACGCCCGGGACGCCCGGGGTGGACGGGTCAACCTAGCGTCGATCTCGCGGCTGATCACGCCGAAGCTCGATCTCCCGGCCGGCAATGACGTGCTCGCCAGATTGTTCGATACCGGTGCGAAGGCCGGCGACGCCCTCCAGAGCTACAACCCGGCCACACCGGGATATCGGGCGCTGAAGGCGCGCTTGGCCGCTCTGCGCGGGCCCGCACCCGCGGCCGTGAAGCCGCTGCGTCTGCCGTCCGGTCCGGCCCTGCGGGTGGGCATGCGCGATAGCCGGGTGCCGCTGCTGCGCGCGCATTTCGGCCTCGACGCCCGTCCGGCCGGCACGCTCGATCACGGCCCCGGGGAGCCCGAGGCCTACGACGACGCCGTCGCCGAGGCGGTGACGAAATTCCAGCGCGGCCGCGGCCTTCCGGCAAACGGCGTTCTGAACGTCCAGACCGTCCTGGCGCTCGCCGATGCCGGACGGACCGGCCGGCCGTCGGGCGGCGAGGCCGAGCTGATCGTCAACATGGAGCGCTGGCGCTGGCTGCCGGGTGATCTCGGATCGGACTACATCCTGGTCAACGTCCCCGAATATCGCCTCCGGGCCTATCGCGGCGGGAAGCTGCGCGACGAGGCCCGCGTCATCGTGGGCAAGCCGGAATCGCGCACGCCGCTCTTTTCGGGCCTGATGGAATACGCGGTCGTCAATCCGTCCTGGTACGTGCCGCCCTCGATCCTGAAGACCATGGCGCCCAAGCTCGCCGGCTACGGCGGGAAAACCTGGGGCGGCTACGAGGTGGTCCGGCGCGGCGGCCACATCTCGCTGCGCCAGCCTCCGGGCGAGCGCAATGCGCTCGGCTTCATCAAGTTCATGTTCCCGAATCAGCACGCGGTCTACCTGCACGACACGCCGAACCGGTCGCTGTTCTCCGCTTCCAAGCGCGACTTCAGCCACGGCTGCGTCCGCGTGGACGACCCGTTCCGCCTCGCCGACGTGGTCCTTCCGGACTGGTCAGAGGAGCGGTTGAAGAAGCTGATCGGCAAGGGCGAGCGCACCATCCGGCTTCCCGAGAAGCTGCCGGTGCACCTCGCCTACTTCACCGCCTACGTCGACGATGGCGGTGCCTACCGCACGCTGCCGGACCTGTACGGCTATGACGCGCCGATGCGGGCCGCCCTGGGCCTTCCGGGCGGCGGGGGACCCGCCATCGCTCGGCTGCCGGACGAGGCGCCGCGCCGCAAGGCGGAGCGCGCTCCCACGCCCGCGAAGCCGCGGGTTGCGCAGCGGCGCGCGCCGCACAGCCGCGTCGCAGACGATTGGGCGGCCAATCGCTACGAGGACGTGGACGCCCCGCACCGAACCGTGCGCCGCGCCGCCCGCGCCGACAGCGCTCCGGAATATGGCGAGCCGGGTCTCTGGACACCGGCGCCGCAGCAGCCGGTCTCCCGCGGCTGGTGGTGAGCCCCGCAGGCATCGACAACTTTCACGTGCGCGACCGCACAGCCGGGCACGATTTCGCCACGGTCCAGCCTTAGCCGTTTCGTCCGGAACCCAGGCCGTACAGTGCCAGGTGCGGTCACCGGGAGAGGAACAGGACCATCGTGCCGTATCTCCCGCGCACCGTTCGCCGTATCGCCCTCGCGCTGACCGGGATGGCGGTCGGCCTGATCGCCGGGACGGCGGAGACCGAGGACGCGGTCGCCAACGGCGACACCCGCTCCCTGACGATCCTCCACACACACACCCAGGAGAGCGCGACCATCACGTTCAAGCGCGACGGCCGCTACGATCGCGCGGCCCTCGATCAGCTGAACTG
Organism: Methylobacterium sp. A49B; assembly: GCF_053346215.1. Classification (NCBI taxonomy): domain Bacteria; kingdom Pseudomonadati; phylum Pseudomonadota; class Alphaproteobacteria; order Hyphomicrobiales; family Methylobacteriaceae; genus Methylobacterium; species Methylobacterium sp. A49B. Next base: position 150,760 of record NZ_JBKFBO010000008.1, on the reverse strand, counting down.
GCTCTTGCGCGACTGGCGCATCAACGAGCCGACCAAGATGGATCCGCGCCTGTTCGACACGGTGTGGGAAGCTTACCGGCAGGTCGGTTCGAATCAGGCGATTCACATCGTGTCGGCCTACCGGTCGCCGGGCACAAACGCGATGCTCCGCCGACGCTCCAAGATGGTGGCCGAGTTCAGCCAGCACATGCTCGGCAAGGCGATGGACTTCTATCTGCCGGACGTGCCGATCGACCGGATCCGCGAGGTCGGACTGCAGATGCAGAGGGGCGGCGTCGGCTGGTATCCGCACGCGGGCACGCCCTTCATGCATCTCGACGTCGGCTCGGTGCGGATGTGGCCGCGCATGACGCACGAACAGCTCGCGCGCATCTTCCCCGACGGCAAGACCGTGCACCTCGCGAGCGACAACCGGCCGTTCCCGCGCTACGAGGAGGCCAAGGCGGAGATCCTCGCCCGCGGCGGCACCGTGGCGGGCATCACCACCCAGATGGCCAGCGGCGAGGACGAGGACGGTCCCGGCCTGTTCGGCTTCCTGGCGAGCCTCTTCGGTGGCGGTGCGTCAACGCCGCAGCCGGCGCCGGCGCCTCAGCCGACGACGGCCCAGAAGAAGTCGCGCCGCGCGCCGGTGGTCGCCGTCGCCAGCGCCGATCCGCAGGATCCCGTGGGCGCGCGCGTCGCCCTCGCCTACGCGGCGCCCGCGGCCGACAGCGCGCTGCGCGGCTCGCTCGCGGAGCGCGAGCAGGCAAAGGGCTCCGACCTCAAGCCGGTGGACGCCAAGACGCTGCTCACGGGCGCCGCCCCCGCCTCGGTGCCCGACGATGCCGTGCCCGCCGTTGAAGCACCGTTGCCGCCGCGGCGGCCGTCGGACCTCGCGGCCGTGGCGGCCGCCATCGCCATGCCGCTGCCACCGCCGAGACCGGTCCAATTCGCGTCCCTCGGCGGCGGCATGGCGAGCCTCGCGGCGACCGGCGAGAGCCGAGCCCTCACCAGGGCCGAACCGTCCCGAACGCGCGCTCCGATCGACGCGGAGGCCGACCCGAAGCTTCAACTCCGAGCGCTGTTCGAGGCGGTGTCGGCCGGTTCCGGGACGGCACCGGCCAGCCGGAGCGCACCGGTGCACGTCGCCGCCACGCGTGTCCGGGACGCCGCGCCCCAGGCGTTCGTGGCGGCGGCCCCGGACCGGGTGTCGACACGGTTCAGCCCGCGCAGCCCCGGCGACGAACTCACGGCAGCACGGTTTACGGGCTCATCGACGCGGGCGGTACCGGCCGCGCGCTGACCGCTCGGACGACTGACCACCGGGTCCGACCTTCACGCCGCACGACATCACTGCACATCGCGGACGCTGCGGACGGTTGAGGCCGGTCACCCGTACCGTAGGCCGTCGTGTTCAGCGCTGCGGCTTGGCGAGGTTGACCGCGAGGGCCGACACGAGCGTCGCCGCGTAGCTGTCGTCCTGTGTGGCGGTAATCCGCTCGGCCTCGGCGCCCGTATTGGCCGCCACCGACATCATCAGCATGCCAGCCGTGGTGAGGCCGCCGATGGCAGCCACGAGGGCGAGGTACGCGCGCAGCGCGGCGCGTGGCGCAACCGCCTTGGTCTCATCGAGGCACAGCGAGGAGGGACCGGGAGGCATCATGGCGGGCGAGACCGGCGGGCGAGCCTGGACCAGAGACGGACCGAACAGGCACATGCCCGGTCCGCATTTTCAACTGATCAACGTGCCGCGAAGAGCCGAGTTCTTCGGCCGGATGACCTTTTTCAACCCCTCATGACGGGATTGGTTGACGAGCGGTGAGAGCGCTCCGCAGGGAACGCTCCCGACCGGGCTCAGCCCTCCTTGCCCGACACCTTGCCGAGGGCAGCCTGTGCGGCAGCGAGGCGCGCAATCGGCACGCGGTAGGGCGAGCACGAGACGTAATCGAGGCCCACCTCCTGACAGAAGCCGACCGAGGCCGGGTCGCCGCCGTGCTCGCCGCAGATGCCGAGCTTGATGTCCGGTCGGGTCTTGCGGCCGCGCTCGACGCCGATGCGCACCAGCTCGCCGACCCCCTCCTGATCGATGGTAATGAACGGGTCGGCCGGCAGGATCCCCTTCTGCGTGTAGGGGCCCAGGAAGGTCGCCGCGTCGTCGCGGGAGATGCCCAGCGCCGTCTGGGTCAGGTCGTTGGTGCCGAAGGAGAAGAACTCGGCCGTCTCGGCGATCTCACCCGCCTTCAGGGCAGCCCGTGGCAGCTCGATCATGGTGCCGACCTGATAGTCGAGGCTGGCGCCCTTCTCGTCGGCCACCGCCTTGGCCATGGCGTCGATGCGCGCCTTCACGATGTCGAACTCGGCGCGGGTGAAGACCAGCGGCACCATCACCTCCGGCGTCACCGCCTTGCCGGTATCGGCAGCGGCCTGCACGGCGGCTTCGAAGATGGCGCGCGCCTGCATCTCGGCGATCTCCGGGAAGGCGATCGCGAGGCGGCAGCCGCGGAAGCCGAGCATCGGGTTGTGCTCGGAGAGTTCGCGGGTGCGGTGCCGGATCTTCTCCTCAGAGACGCCGGTCGCCTTCACCACCTCGGCCACTTCGGCGTCCGTGTGCGGCAGGAATTCGTGGAGTGGCGGATCCAGCAGACGGATCGTCACCGGCAGCCCGGACATAATGGTGAACAGCTCCAGGAAGTCCTGCCGCTGGTAGGGCAGAATTTTCGCCAGAGCCGCGCGCCGGCCCTCCGCGTCGTCCGCCAGGATCATCTCGCGCACCGCGATGATGCGGTCGCCCTCGAAGAACATGTGCTCGGTGCGGCAGAGGCCGATGCCCTCAGCGCCGAAATTGCGCGCCGTGCGGGCATCGGTCGGCGTGTCGGCGTTGGCGCGGACCTTCATGCCGCGGATCCCGTCGGCCCACTCCATCAGGGTGGCGAAATCGCCCGACAGCTCGGGCTCCAGCATCTTCACCTCGCCCTGGATCACCTGCCCGGTGGACCCGTCGATGGTAATCCTGTCGCCGGCCTTCAGGGTGATGCCGCCGACCGTCAGGGTCTGCGCCTTGTAGTCGATCCGGATGGATCCGACGCCGGAGACGCAGGGCTTGCCCATGCCGCGGGCGACCACGGCCGCGTGGCTGGTCATGCCGCCGCGGGTGGTGAGGATGCCCTCGGCGGCGTGCATGCCGTGAATGTCCTCCGGCGACGTCTCGATGCGCACCAGGATGCATTTGCGCTCCGCCTTTCGGTGCGCCTCCGCATCCTCGGAATTGAACACGATCTCGCCGGTCGCCGCGCCCGGCGAGGCCGGCAGGCCCGACGCGATGACCTTCCGGTCGGCTTTCGGATCGATGGTCGGGTGAAGGAGCTGGTCGAGCGCTCCGGGCTCCACCCGGCCGATCGCCTCCTCCTTCGAGATCAACCCCTCGCCCGCCAGATCAACGGCGATGCGCAGGGCGGCCTTGGCCGTGCGCTTGCCGTTGCGGGTCTGGAGCATCCAGAGCTTCCCCTTCTCGATGGTGAACTCCATGTCCTGCATGTCGCGGTAATGCGATTCCAGGATCCCGTAGATCCGGGTCAGCTCCGCGAAGCTCTCGGGCATGGCCTTCTCCATGGAAGGCTTGTCGCTCCCGGCCTCGTCCCGGGCCTTCTCGGTGATGTTCTGCGGCGTCCGGATGCCCGCGACCACGTCCTCGCCCTGAGCGTTGATCAGGAACTCGCCGTAGAGCGCCTTCTCGCCGGTGGAGGGATTGCGGGTGAAGGCGACGCCCGTGGCCGAGGTGTCGCCCATGTTGCCGAACACCATCGCCTGCACGTTGACCGCCGTGCCCCAGCTCTCGGGAATATTGTTCAATTCCCGGTACTTCTTGGCGCGCGGGATCATCCATGAATCGAAGACGGCGCCGATCGCACCCCACAGCTGGTCGTCGGCGCCCTGCGGGAAGTCGGAGCCGTGCTCGTCGCGCACGATCTTCTTGTAGGTCTGGATCAGCGTCTTCCAGTCCGCGGCGCCGAGCTCGGTATCGAGGTCGAAGCCTTTGCTCTCCTTGTACTGCTCCAGCGCCTCCTCGAAGGCGTGGTGCTCCACGCCCAGCACCACGTTCGAGTACATGGTGATGAAGCGGCGGTAGGAATCGTAGGCGAAGCGCTCGTCGTCGGCCTCCTTGGCGAGCGCCAGGACGGTCTCGTCGTTGAGGCCGAGGTTGAGCACCGTGTCCATCATGCCCGGCATCGAGGCGCGCGCGCCCGAGCGGACGGAGACGAGGAGCGGGTTCTTGGCGTCGCCGAACTGGCGGCCGGTGAGCGCACCGACCTGGGCGAGTGCCGCCGCGACCTGATCCTTCAGCTCCGGCGGGTAGGACTTGCCGTGGTCGTAATAGTAGGTGCAGACTTCGGTGGTGATGGTGAAGCCGGGCGGGACCGGAAGGCCGAGATTCGACATCTCGGCGAGGTTGGCGCCCTTGCCGCCGAGCAGGTCGCGCATCTGCGACTTGCCCTCCGCCTTGCCGTCGCCGAAAGCGTAGACCCACTTCGCGCTGCCGGTCGCCATGTCGATCCCGTCCGTATCTGGTGCCCGGCGGCGGCCGAGCTGATGGGCGGGGTTGGACCATCCCGCACCGCAACGCAAGATGAACACGCGATGGCGCTGTGTGCACGCGAATGACGGCGGTGGCGGTCTGTCAGCAACCTCCCCACGGAGACCCGACCGCAGAGCTCCGCGGATGGGCATTCCCACCCGCGCCCTCATCCTGAGGTGCCCGCGTCAGCAAGCCTCGAAGGAGCCCACCAGAGATCGCGCGGCTGGCTGGAGGGCTCCTGCGAGGCGGCTCCGCCGCATCTCAGGATGGGGGCAGAGGCGGGATGCCCGTGTCCGACAAATCCTCAGCGCAGAATACCCAGCCCGATCACGCCGACGGCGATCAGGTAGATCGCCACGATGTAGTTGAGCAGTCGCGGCATCACCAGGATCAGGATCCCGGCGAGGATCGCTATGAGCGGCTGAAGGTTCGAGATTGTGATGGTCACGGGCGCCTCCTCTGGCCAAGCCCAGCCGTGGGTCGCCGTCGTCCCTAGGCGTTGGAGGTTCCCTGAAGCTGACCAGGCGTGGGGCGGCCGGCGATGACCGGCCGCCCCACGCCTCTGGATTGGTCAGGGCTTCGTCGGCTTCGGTGTCGGCGTCTGCGTTCCCGGGATCGGATCCTTCGCCTCGCCGACGGGCAGGCTCGCGGAGATGGTCGGGTGCGCCAGCTCCGGATAGGGCTCGATCACGTTGGTGCCGTTGAGCGGCTTGTTGGCGCCGTTGTGACAGGTGGCGCAGTTGATCTTCGGTGCGTCCCCGAGGGCGCCGAGGCGGTTCCGCGGGAAGGTCGAGGTCAGCGGCGTCATGTAGTCCTGGTTGAGTTCGCGCACCATGCGGATGCCGTACCAGGCATGGACGCGGTTCGGCGTGCTGGTATCCCACTGCGCCACCGATCGGGTGTTGTGGCAGAAGGTGCAGTTCACACCCAGCGACTGGGACATGCTGATCATGATCGCGAAGGTCTTCTCCGCGTCCTGGATCGGCTTGCCTTTGGTCTCGGGCAGCGCCGTGGTCGCGTTGACCCGCACCGCGTCCTCCGATGTGTCCTTGTACTGGTAGAAGGCTTGGTAGACGTCGTAGGGCAGCGAGGTATTGCCGACCTCCGCCGAGGCGATGTTCTGGCTGTTGTTGCGCGGGATGAACTTCCCGGCACTCTGGACCGGATGGTCGAACCAGATGTTGGCCGGAACCGGATTGCCGCGGTGGCAGGTATAGCAGGTCACGCCGGCCTGGTGGACGTGGTTCTCCTTCCAGGACGAGTTGATGTACTGGGTCATCTGGAGCATGCGCCGCGCGACGCGCTTCTGGTACAACTCGTCGGAGGCCATGTTCTCGGTGCTGTGGCAATACGTGCAGCCCTGCTGCGGCGCGACCCACTCGGTGATCGATACCATCAGTCGGTTGAACTGCTCGGCCGACAGATCGCCGAGAACCTGCACGTTCTCGTAGACGGCGGAGGCCTTGTCGCCCCCGGCGTCGGCGGGGTCGGCCGGGGCCGGTGCCCGGTTGGCCTCCGCCAGCGCCTCGTTGCCGGCCCGGTTCCGGATCAGATCCATTCCGGTACCGCGGAAGCCGGTCTGCTTGGCCGCCATGGGCGGATGGGTCCAGCCCGCGCCGCCGAACATCGCGATGGTGAGGAACAGCGCCAGCGCCCCGCCGACGACCGCCAGAACTGTCTTCATGACGGCCTCCTTACGGCTTCATGCCAGGTGCGAGATGGGCGGGATCCACGATCGGGCCGTAGACCTGCGGATAGGCGGGGGCCACGTGGTGCTTGACCGCCCAGAGGTACCAGTTGTCGACCACGGTGCCGGTGAGCAGGATGCCGATGCCGCCCGTGAGCGTCGTGAGGACCGCGAACCACCACGCCCAGCGGTGAACCGACTCCATCGTGGCGTTGAAGCCCATGGTCCAGCGCCAGAACAGCGCGGCCCGCTCGGTGGCCGTGCCGCGGTCGACGATCTGGTCGATCTCGCGCTCGGCGCCGTAGCGTGAGCAGGCCAGGATGGTCCCGCCGTGCATCGCGAACAGCAGCGTCGACCCGTAGAGGAACGTGATCGAGAGCATGTGGAAGGGGTTGTAGAACAGGTTGCCGTACCGGAGCGAGAACGCCGCCGTCCAATCGAGGTGCGGGAAGATCCCGAAGGGCACCGCCTCCGACCAGGAGCCCATCAGGACCGGGCGGATGAAGCCCAGGACGAGATAGAGCCAGATCGCCGACGCGAAGGCGTAGGGGACGTGGAGCCCGAGGCCCAGGGCCCGCGCCCGCCGGTAGAGGTGCACCCACCAGAGCAGGATCGAGGTGGTGAGGAAGAAGCCGGCGATCAGCCACCAGCCGCCCTCATTCAGCGGCGGCAGCACCTTCAGGCCGTATTTCGGCAGCGGCGGCTCCAGGGCGAGCCACGGCAATTGCCGCACGAACTGGACCGGATCCCAGTTCACCGAGGCCCACATGTTGAGCCCGATGATCTCGAAGGCGATCACCCCGCAGGTGATCGACAGGGCCGCGACGTAGCCGATGTAGATCGGCCCCACCTGGCTGTTGCCGAAGAGTCCGAACAGGTAACTGTTGAACGGCCGCCCGACCCGGTGCTCCGTCTGGACCGGCACGCCGTAATCCGGGTCCACCGGGCGGACCTGCGCCACCGTGAAGATGTTCTGGTAATAGGCCATGGCCTGCCCTCCCCCGGAGTGCCGCGCCCGCAGGCGGCGGCGACCCGTGTTATTGGTGCCCTCTCGTCCGTGATCCGCCCGTCACCGCCAGACCGGCAGGTTCAGCCACCAGCCCCACCATTGCGGCCAGCCCTGGGTCCAGAACGGTCCGCTGATCACGATGCAGACCGCGCTCCAGAACCCCGCCGACAGCGCCAGGAACAGACCGAGCCGGTGGATGCCGAGCGTACCGATCGAGTAGCCGATGGAGTCGCGGAAGAACGTGTCCTCGTGCTCCGGCGTCTTGACCGTCTCGCCCTTCTTCGGGTTCGTCGCCGAGAGGATGAGGCCGCCGTGCATGGCGAGCGCGAGCGTCGTCGTGAAGAAGAACGTCACGGCCAACATATGCGCCGGATTATAGTGGAAGTGGAGGTACTGATATCCGGTGTTCGACACCCAATCGAGGTGGCTGAGAATACCGTAGGGGAAGCCGTAGCCCCAGGCGCCCATCAGGAACGGCCGGATCACCACCAGAGTGAAGTAGGCGAAGATCGCCATGCCGAAGGCCGCCGGCACGTGGTAGCCGATGCCGAGCTTGCGGCAGATCTCGACCTCGCGCAGTGCCCAGGACACGAACGAGCCCAAGGCGCAGAACGTGATGATCTGCCAGAGCCCGCCCTCCTTGAGGGGCGCAAGCTTGAGCCCGTAGCTGATGTCGGGCGGTGCTATGTTGATCTGCCAGATGTTCCAGGTCGGCCCGATCGCCGCGCCATAGATCACCAGTGCGGTGCCCAGCACCGTGAAGAACATCCCGACGACGCCGAAGAAGCCGACGAAGAACGGCCCGACCCAGAAGTCGAACAGGTCGCCGCCCAGCAGCGTACCGCCGCGGATCCTGTATTTGCGCTCGAAGCTCAGCATCGCCATAGCGGCGGCTCCTCACTCAGGCCGGAGAAGGAAAGGGTGACCGCGGCCCTCGCGCGCCGCGGTCCGGGCCGGCGGTCAGGCCGGCAACTGTGGCAGGGCGAGCGTGATGGCGTTCGCTGCCTTGTTGGTCTTCGGACCTTCCAGCCAGTTGAACCGGTCGGTCGAGAGCAGGATGAAATGGATCAGCAGCGCCAGGATGAAGAGGAAGGTGAACAGAGCCACCAGCGTGCGCCGCGGATCGAACAGCAACCAAACCTTGTGCATCCGATCCTCCTCAGCCGATCATCGTGACGAGGGCGCGGGCCGCATCGGTCACGCCATCAAGCGAAGCGTAGCCCTGCGGTCCGGGAAGCCAGGGGCGCCACAGCCAGACAAGGATGTGAGCGACCACGGCAATCGCCGTGAAGATGAGGAAGCTGGTCAAGAAGATCGCGTGGAACTCCTTGGCTTCCGGTTCCGTCAGCCCGGATAGGCTGCTCGGTCTTTCTGTACTGACGGGTCCACTCGCCATCGTTCAGACCTCCGTGTGTTGGCCGCGCCTCTCGCGAAGCGCGACGGGTTCAGCCGTGATGCCTCGCGGCGCTCACGACCCGACTTCCCCCGCGTCACCGGACGGAAGTGTCTCGTTCAGGGGCGTCAGCCCATGAAGGCGAAGGGGATCGCCTGAACCGCCATCGCGCGCGCCTCGCCGAAGACCGATCGGCGCGCCGGTGCGAGGCCCGGCCGGGCCATCTCACGGGCGGGCTTGAAGCGGTTCAGCGTCGCGGCGGCGAGGAAAAACGGGTAGGTCGCCGTCAGGATCAGCCGGAACTGGAACGCTTCCTGATGCTGGCGGCCGGTCGGGACCATCGTTCGCATCGTCAGGTCTCCTCTGGGTGAAACGGGAAGACGGGTCATGCCGGGATCCCCCCGGCGAGATCGGCCCGGGCCCGCGCCACGTGGGCGGGTGCGACGGCAGCGGATTCGGCATCGCGGGCGGCGCGCTCGGCGGCGTCGCGCAGGCGCTTGGCGGCGGAGATGCGAGCGAGGACCGGCTGCGCCTCGACAAGGGCGTCGAGCGCTTGCCGCGCGGCCTCGTCCCAGGGCAACTCGGCGTGACGCCGCGCTGGGGTTGCCTCGACCTTGTCCATGTCGCGGGCGAGCGGAAGGATATGGAAGAGGGTGTCGAACAGGGCGTTGCAGACCTCCTGCACCAGGTAGGTCGCACCCGCGTAGCCCATGAACGGCGTGCCGGTGTGCCGCCGGATGATCGCGCCGGGGAACGAGGCCGGCACGTAGGTCGCCCGGGCCCCGCATTCGGCGAGGTACATCCGCTCGTTGAACGAGCCGAAGAGCACCAGCGGCGGCTTGGCGGCGATGGCCGCGCGGATCGCCGCGTTGTCGGGCTTCACGCCGGCCGAGCGCCCGAAGGCGAAGTGGCAGGGCAGCCCCATCTCGTCTTCGAGGAAGTGGCGCACGCCCCGCGCGTAGGTCTCGGTGGCGGCGATGCCGAAGCTCGCGGTCCCGAAAAAATCCTGCGTCACCGACCGCCAGAGATCCCAGACCGGCTTGATCGTGGTGTGGCGCTCGCGCTCGATGAACGGCTCGGGATCGAGCCCGAGGATCTCGCCGAGCGAGCGCAGGAACTTGGTGGTAGAGAGGATGCCGATCGGCGCCTGCAGGTAGGGCCGCTCCAGATCCTCGCAGAGCAGGCGGCCGAACTCGCGGTAGAGGCAGATATTGGCGTCGGCGTTGACGAGTTTGGGCACGTCGGCGAGGTGCGAGCCCAGCGGGAAGGTGAGGTTCACCTCGGCGCCGATCCCCTCGACCAGCCGGCGGATTTCGGCGAGATCGGAGGGCATGTTGAAGGTGCCGTAGGCCGGGCCGATCAGGTTCACCCGCGGCTTCTCGCCGGGCTTCTTCTCCGGCCGGGCCGGGATGCCCTTCTTGGCGAATTTCTTGGCGCCGTATTCCTGCCAGAGCCAGCGCATGGCCCGGTCGGCCGCCTGCCACTGGTCCTCGTCGATGGTCCGCGGCAGGAAGCGCTGGAGGCCCGTGCCCTCGGGGGTCACGCCGCCGCCGATCATCTCGGCGATCGAGCCGGTGACCACGACGCTGGGTTGGCCCGGATCGAGGGTGGCGTGGGCGCGCTTCATGGCACCCTCGGTGCCGTGGCGGCCGAGTTCTTCTTCCGCCAGACCCGTGACGACGATCGGCAGTTCGTGCGGCGGCAGCGCGTCGGTGTAGTGCAGGACCGAGGTCACCGGCAGGTTCTCGCAGCCGACGGGACCGTCGATGACGACCTGCAGGCCCTTGATCGCCGTGAAGACGTAGACCGCGCCCCAGTACCCGCCGGCCCTGTCGTGATCGAGGATCAGCATCACGCCATCTCCCCGATCGGCTTCTTGGGACCCTCGATCTTCGGGCCTTGGCGGCGCTGCGGCAGCTCCTGCCAGACGCCCGCGGCATGGCCAGTGCCGACCCCCTCGAAGAAGTCGCGCATGGCGTCGAACCGCGCCCTGTTGCCGAGCGCGGCGTTGATCACCGTGGCGAGCGATCCGGCGCCGGCCGCGCCCATCAGCGGGCGCGCCGAGATCAGGTTGGTGAAGTAGAGCGCCGGGGTGCCGCGCTCCTTGGCCCGCTGCACCACCGGCGTCGTGCCGATGGCGAGGTCGGGCTTGAGCGACTCGAAGGCGTAGAGGTCGTCCTCGAGGGAGGCCCGATAGCGCACCGCGGTACCGCGCGCCTCGAGCCAATCGCGATCGGCCTCAGACCAGGGCGTGCGTGGGCAGGCGGTACCGACATACGGCACCTCGGCGCCGCTCTCGACGAGGAGGCGCGCCACCAGCAGCTCCGATCCCTCGTAGCCCGACAGCGTGATCCGGCCCTTGATCGGCATCGCGCCGAGGGCCCCGCGGATGCCGGGCAGGATCTTGTTCTTGGCCGCCTCGACGGTGGCGCGCGCCACTCCGCAGGCCTCGCCGATCCGGTCGAGCCAGTCGGCAGTGCCGTCGACGCCCACGGGCGCCGAGCCGACGATCGGCCGGCCCGCCGCCTCGAACTCGCGGATCGAGGCCGTGTAGAACGGGTGGATCGCCGCAACGGCCGCGCAGTCGAGGGCGGCGTAGAGCTCGCGCCACTCCCGGGTCGGCACGACCGGACCGGCGGATAGCCCGAGCGGCTCCAGGAGCGACCCGATCACTACGGGATCGGCCGGGAATACCTCGCCCAGGAGGGCCACGCTCGGGCGCTCCGAACGGCCGCCGCGGGGCGCCGCGACCGGACCCTGCTCGGCTTCCGCGCGGGCGACCTTCAGCATCGCGCCGGCCAGCACGTCCTTGGCCTCGGCGTGGGTCGGCACGCCGAACCCCGGCACGTCGATGCCGATCACCCGCACGCCGTCGATTTCTCTTGGCAGGAGGCGGAGCGGGACGCCGGAGGCAGTCGGGACGCACAGGTTGATGACGACGACAGCGTCATAATCCTCTGGCTTCGCGGTGGCGTGGACCGCCTCGCGGATGTCCTCGAACAGCTTGCCGGTGACGAGCGTTTCCGAATTGAACGGCACGTAGCCGACGCTGCGCTTCGCCCCGTAGAAGTGCGACGTGAAGGTGAGCCCGTAGACGCAGCAGGCCGATCCGGAGAGGATTGTCGCGGTCCGGCGCATGCGCAGGCCGACCCGGAGCGAGCCGAAGGCCGGGCACATGCTCTGCGGCTGGTCGTGCGGACCCTGCGGATAATCTTCGCGCAGCTGCGCGAGGGTCTCCGACATCCCGGCAGCTTCCGCGGCCGCCACCATCGCGTCCTTGCCGGCGTGGCAGCCGAGCCCGTCCGCCTGCGCGGCAGCGAGATCGACGTTGGCCGGCGCCTTGCGGGCCCGCAGAGCGGCGATGTCGAGGAAGGCGGCCATGCGCGTCAGACCTCGTCGTAGACGACTTCGAGGGACGGCTTGGCCACGTGGGCGACGCCACACATGTCCTCGTGGGTCGCCGGGACCAGCACCACGTCGCGGCCCGTGGTCTCGCTGGAGAACAGGCCGAGCAGCCCGTCCTGCGAGAGCGGCGTCGGGCGGTGCGGCGCGGCCTCAGCGACGTTGGCGGCGAGTTCCGAGAACAGGGCACCCCAGCGCCCGTCCGGCTTGCCGATGATCTCGTAGTTGGCGCTCTTGCGGCGGATGTCCTCGTCGGCCGGGATCGAGGCCAGGACCGGGATGCCGGCTGCCTCCGCGAAGGCCTGGGCCTCGCCGGTGCCGTCGTCCTTGTTGATCACGAGGCCGCCGACGCCGACGTTGCCGCCGAGCTTGCGGAAATACTCGACCGCCGAGCAGACGTTGTTGGCGACGTAGAGCGACTGCAAGTCGTTCGAGCCGACGACGATGACCTTCTGGCACATGTCCCGGGCGATCGGCAGGCCGAAGCCGCCGCAGACGACGTCGCCGAGGAAGTCGAGCAGGACGAAGTCGAAGCCCCACTCGTGGAAGCCGAGTTTTTCCAAAAGCTCGAAGCCGTGGATGATGCCGCGACCGCCGCAGCCGCGCCCGACCTCGGGGCCGCCGAGTTCCATGGCGTAGACGCCGTCGCGCTTGAAGCAGACGTCGCCGATGGCGACCGCCTCGCCGGCGAGCTTCTTCTTGGTCGAGGTCTCGATGATGGTCGGGCAGGCCTTGCCGCCGAACAGGAGCGAAGTGGTGTCGCTCTTCGGGTCGCAGCCGATCAGCAGGACCTTCTTGCCCTGCTGGGCCATCATGTAGCTGAGGTTTGCCAGCGTGAACGACTTGCCGATGCCGCCCTTGCCGTAGATCGCGATGATCTGCGTCTCCTTCTTCGCCGGCGCGGTGGCGACGGCGTCCGGCTCGATCGCGGCCTCGGCGCGGAGCTGGGCGGCCTGGGACAGGGCGGCTTTGTTCAGCTGAACGTTCACGCGGCGTCCCTCCAGTCGAGGATCATCTTCAGACAGGCGGGATCGGCGAAGGCGGTACGGTACGCGTCCTCCGCTTCCGTCGCCGGCGCCCGGTGCGTGATCAGCCCGTCGAGGGAGAGCCGCCCGCCATCGATCAGCATCGTCACGGCGGCGAGGTCCTCCGGCCGGAACTCGGCGGAGATCCGGATCCGCGCCTCGCGCATGAAAGCGGGCGGGAACGCGAAGCTGAGTGGCGCTTCGTAGAAGCCCGCGAGGACGATCTCGCCGCCCGGTGCCAGACGGGCGATAAGATCGTCCAGGCCCGCGCCGTTCCCGCTCACGTCGGTGATCGTCAGGTAGTCGCGCCGGGAATCATCCTGCGGCGCCAGGACCGCGTATCCGTGATCGCCCGTCGTCCGCGCCGGGTCGGTCTCCCAGACCGTGGGCTGCGCGCCGGCCGCCTGCGTGAGCCGGGCGAGCAATCGACCGAGCACGCCGTGCCCGACGATCAGCGGCGTTGCGCCGGGCCGGAGGCCGCCCAGGGCACGATAGGCCGTCGCCGCCAGCGCGAGGAGGCAGGCTTGGTCGCCGAGGGCCGCATCGACCGGGACGAGCCGGGCAGCCGGTGCGATGAGGTGCGAGGCGGCTCCGCCGAACAGGCCACGGACGGGACCGAAACAGCGCGCGCCCGGGACGAACACGGCCTGCCCTTCCCGGACAGTGCCGGCGGCATCCGCCTGGATGACCGTCCCGACCGACTCATAGCCGGGTACCAGCGGGTAGCCCATGCCGGGAAACGGCGGCATCCGGCCCGACCAGAGCAGCCGCTCCGTCCCGGTGCTGATCCCGCTCCAGGAGACGGCCACGACCGCGTCGGTCTCCGCAGCCGGCGACAGAGCCAAGCGCTGGAGCGCGAGGTGCCTGGGGCTGTCCAAAATGACGGCGAGAGCATCCATGGCTGGAACCATCCGCCTTCCAATGAGCGACTCTCCGTCTCTTGAGCCGCTGAGTGTCATCCTAGATAGACACATGTCAGCGTCAAGATACACTTACATCAAAGAGCCCGTTTTTTGGGCGTGAAGCACGCGCGTGAGCAGAGGACGACGGGTCCGAAGCTCCTTGACCCACGCGAAACCGGCGGTCCTGAGCATGCCTTGAAGCTCCTCCGAACGGCGCGGGCGTCCGGACCCCATCGCCAGAAGGTAGAAGCCGAAATAAGCGTCCCCGACCGGCTCGGCGCCGGGCGTGCCCGCCATGGGCTCGGCGAGGAGTAGCGATCCGCCGGGCGGAAGCGCCGCGTGGGCGGCTTGAAGAAGCGTCAGGGCCGGCTCGTCATCGTGGTCGTGAACGATTCGGACCAAGGAGATTGCGTCGGCGCCGGTCGGCAGTCCGCCATGGAAATCACCGCCGTGGCAGGCGATCCGACCCGCGAGACCGGCTCTTGCGAGACGGGCCTCGGCACGTTCGGCGACCGCGGGGAGATCAAACAGGGTCATGCCCAGGCGAGGGTGGCGGTGCGCGACCGCCTGCAGGAAGGCACCCTCCCCGCCGCCCACATCCATCACGTGGCGGAACCGCGCGAGATCGCAGGCGTCGAGCACATCCTCGGCGATGAGCGCCTGAGAGGCTCCCATCAGACCGCTGTAGGGCGCGACCGTTCGGGCGTCACCGGTCTGTCCGGCGGCGTAGGGCCAGTAGGCGGCGAGCCGGGTAGGCTGGGCGTGACCTCGCAGAAGCGCCACCGGGTCGGCCAGATCGGCGTAGAGCAGCGCGTGGTGCTCCACCATCGCGGCGATGCCGGGATTGCCGACCAGCGCGGCGCCGAGATCGGCGAGACCGAACCGGTCGCCGGAAACCATCCGCAGCAGCCCCAGCGATTCGGCTGCCCGCAGCAGGCGGCGCGCATTCTCGGGAGGCAGATCGAGGCGTCGCGCCAGCGCGTCGACCGAGAGCGGGCCTTCGGCCAGGACCGCGAACAGGTCCAGGCGGATGCAGGCCGTCAGTACCTGCGCGTAGACGAAGCCCGCGCAGAGGTCGAACAGTGCCCGCGTGTTGCGGCGGGCGATCCGGCGGGTCAGCGGGAAGCCGGCCGCCCAACGCTGGAAGCGCGGGCTGGCCACGAGCCGGTTGCGCCACGCGAGCCAGCGATCCGACCAAGCGGACGGTGCCGGCGGGACCGTGCCGGCTTCGGGAAGCGAGCCGGCGCTCAGGCCACCACCGCCCGCAGGCTCGCGGGCAGGAAGAGCCGCGCCTGCGCCTCGATCTCGGCGGTCAGCTCGGCGGCGCCGGGACAGTCCGGGATCGCCGAGACAGCCTCGCGCGTCAGGCGCGAGAGGCGGTCCAGCGCGCCGCCCGTGCCGAGCAGAGCGGCGGCGTTGGGCCGGCCCAGGGTGGCGTCGCGCCCCGCGGGCTTGCCGATCTCTTCCTGGCGGCAGGCCACGTCGCGCAGGTCGTCGGCCACCTGATAGGCCTCGCCGAGGCACTCGCCCAGCCTGCGCCAGGGCTCCGGCTCCGCGCCCGCCGCGGCGGCGCCCGCGACCGTCGCGGCGGCGAACAGCGCCCCCGTCTTGGCCTGCTGGTAATCGCTCAGGCTGATATGCTCTTCCGATTCCCAGGCCTGCCCCGCAGCAATGCCGGCGGGGGAACCGGCCGCCCGCCCAAGCAGGCCCACCAGCCGGATCAGCCGCCCAGGATGGAGGCCGGCCGCGCGGGCCACGGTCTCGAAGGCGAGAACGATGAGGGCGTCGCCCGCTAGGACGGCGATCGGCTGGCCGAAGGCGACGTGAACCGAGGGCTTCTGTCGGCGCATCGCGGCGTCGTCGAAGCACGGTAGGTCGTCATGGACCAGGGACGCGCAGTGCAGGAGCTCGATCGCCGCCGCGGCGGCCTCGGATCCGGCGGGATCGTCGTCGCCGCAGGCGCGGGCCACCGACAGGCAGAGGCGCGGACGGATGCGATGGCCGCCGGGAAACACCGCGTATCGCAGCGCCTCCGCCAGAATGGGCGGCGCACCCGGTGCCTCCGCGTGGGCGACAGCGCGGTCCAGCGCCATCTCGATTCGTCGGCCCGACTCCATCGCGCTGCTCCCCGTGTTGTTTGCGGTTGTCAGCAACAAGTGTCATTTCTTATTGACACTTCTGCGTTCGGAGATCAATCCGGTCCTTGGGTAGAGCGTGGGGCCGGCGTGGCGCAGGAGCGCGTCATCGTGATCGGAGCGGGGATCGGCGGCCTCGCCGCCGCGCTTCGGCTTGCCGATGCCGGACGCGACACGCTGGTCCTCGAACGGGCGCCGCATCCCGGCGGCAAGATGCGCAGCATCCCCGTCGGCGACTGCAGGATCGAAGCCGGGCCGACCGTCTTCACCATGCGCTGGGTCTTCGAGGCGCTGTTCGCCGATTGCGGAGAGCGATTCGCGGAGCACGTCGTCCTCGCGCCGACCCAGCTCCTCGCCCGGCATGCCTGGAGCCGGGACGAGCGACTCGACCTGTTCGCCGACATCGAAGCCTCGGCGGCGGCGATCGCGGAGTTCGCGGGGCCGCGGGAAGCCGACGGTTACCGGCGGTTCTGCGCGCGGTCGGCGGAGGTCTACCGGACGCTGGAGGGGCCGTTCATCCGTGAGGGGCGGACGAGCCCGGCGGGGCTCGCCCAGCGGGTCGGGCTGTCGGGCCTCGGCGATCTGTGGCGGATCCAGCCTTTCGCCACCCTGTGGTCGGCGCTCGGAAGCTTCTTCCGCGATCCGCGCCTGCAGCAACTGTTCGGCCGATACGCCACCTATTGCGGCGCCTCGCCCTTCACCGCACCGGCGACGCTCATGCTCGTCGCCCATGTGGAGCAGGCCGGTGTCTGGACGGTCGCGGGCGGCCTCAGCGCCCTGGCGCGGGCGGTGGCCGATCTTGCGGCAGAGCGGGGCGCCGTGTTCCGCTACGGCGCGCAGGTGGAGCGGATCCTCATCGAGCAGGGCCGCATCGCCGGCGTCCTGCTGTCTGACGGCGAGCGGATCGCGGCCGACCGCGTCGTCTGCAACGCCGACTGCGCCGCCCTGGGAGCGGGACTGCTCGGGCCGGACACGGCTGCCGCCGGCGAGCGGCTGACCCCTGGGGAGCGTTCCCTGTCTGCCGTGACCCTCTGCGCCGCGGCGACCGCGCGGGGCTTTCCCCTCGCCCACCACACCGTGTTCTTCTCGCGCGACTACCGAGCGGAGTTCGACGCCATCCTGCGGGCGCGCCGTCTGCCCGAGGATCCTACCGTCTATGTCTGTGCTCAGGATCGGAGCGAGGCGGCCTCTCCGCCCCAGGGACCGGAGCGCCTCCTGATGCTCGTCAATGCCCCGGCGGACGGCCGGGAACGCCCTCTCACGCCGCCGGAGATCGAGACATGCGCGAGGAACCTGTTTCGCCGGCTGGAGGCCTGCGGGCTAACCCTGGAACCAACCTCGCCGCCGGTGACGACGACGCCGCGGGATTTCGAGAGCCTCTTTCCAGGGACGGGGGGCGCCTTGTACGGCCGGGCGGCCCAGGGCTGGGCGGCGACCTTCAAGCGGGCCGGCGCGCGGACGGCGGTGCCGGGCCTGTACCTGGCGGGGGGCTCGGTGCATCCCGGCCCGGGCGTGCCGATGGCGGCGCAGTCGGGACGGCTGGCCGCAGCGGCGATCCTGGACGACCACGCTTCGACAGCCCGGTCGCGCAGGGCGGCTACGCGTGGTGGTACGTCGACGCGGTGAGCGACGATGGCCGGCAGGGCCTCACCATCATCGCGTTCATCGGCAGCGTGTTCTCGCCCTATTACGGGTGGAGCGCCACGAAGGACCCCTTCGCTCACTGCGCCATGAACGTGGTGCTCTACGGCGACCGCAGCCGCTTCGCCATGACCGAGCGCCGCGCCGCCAGCCTGTCGCGCAGCGCGGACCACATCGCCGTCGGCCCCAGCGTGATGCACTGGGACGGCACTGCGCTGACGGTGCGGATCGACGAGCGGGGCGCACCCCTCCCGCACCGGATCCGCGGCACCGTCCGGCTCGAACCGCGCGGCTTCACGGGCGGCCCGTTCCACCTCGACCGGGCCGGGCGCCATCGCTGGTGGCCGATGGCGCCGTCCTCGCGGGTCGAGGTGGCGTTCGATCAGCCGGGCCTGAGCTGGAGCGGCAGCGGCTATTTCGACACGAACGACGGCGACGAGCCGCTCGGTGCCGCCTTCGCCCGCTGGACGTGGTGCCGGGCCGACCTGCAGGACGGCGCCGCCATCCTGTACGACGTCCAGCATCGGGAGGGCGGCGGCCAGAACCTGTCGCTGCGGTTCTCCAGCGACGGCAGCCGCCGCGAGATCCGGCCCCCGACCGCCGCGTCCCTGCCGGCGACGTCGTTCTGGCGCATGGGCCGCGAGACCCGCAGCGACGACGGGCGCGCACGGGTGCTCGCCACCTACGAGGACACGCCGTTCTACGCCCGGTCGCTCCTCGCCTCGACGCTCTGCGGCGAGCCGGTCCGGGCGATGCACGAGAGCCTGTCGCTGGACCGGTTCCGCAACCCGCTGGTGCAGTTGATGCTCCCATTCCGCATGCCGCGTCCGCTGGCCTGACGCGGGCCGGGAGCGCCGGTTTCAAAGGGTTACAAGCTGGAGCGCCGACCGAGCCCGCCACCCCCATCCTCAAGCGCGGGAAGCCATCCAGAGTCGCCACGTTGTCCGATGTCGCGCGACTCCGAAACTCTTCGCTCCTCCCGCGAAGCCAGCGCGGGCTCTCTCAGCGGCCGGTTCGCGTCCGACAGACGGGCCCTCCAACGCTGACCCTCACCACTGGCCGCCGACGTCACGGCTCAGGTTTGCTGCAGAACACGGCTTGTGCGAGACGGCGGCGGCTGCGATCCTCGCGCCGTCAACCAAGGCGGTCATTACTCGATGCGCGTGGACGAGCCGGCATTCGCCTCCCGCGTCCTGATCTACAGTCACGACACCTTCGGGCTTGGCCACGTGCGCCGCTCGCGGGCGATCGCCAACGCCATCGTCTCAGGTGACCGCGGCGTGCGGGCGATGATCGTGTCCGGATCGCCGGTGATCGACCGGTACGCCTTCGCCCCCGGCGTGCGCACGGTCCGGCTGCCACCGGTGACCAAGATCCCGGACGGCAACTACGCCAGCCTCAATCCGGCCGTTCCGCTTGCCCGGACCGTGGAGCAGCGAACGGCGGCCATCACCCGTGCCTGCGATGCGTTCCGGCCCGACCTGATCCTCGTCGACAAGGAGCCCGCCGGCTTTCAGGGCGAGCTGATGCCCGTCCTAGACGGCGCCGCAGCGCGCGGGATCCGACTGGTTCTCGGCCTGCGCGACGTGCTCGACGATGCCGACCGGCTCGTCCCGGAGTGGGAGCGCAAGGGTGCGGTCGAGACCATGGCGCGCTTCTACGATGAGATCTGGGTGTATGGCCTGAGCCGCATCCACGCGCCGCTCGCGGCGCTGCCGATGGATCCCGAGATGGCCGCCCGGATCGACGCGCGCCTGATCTACACGGGCTACCTGCGCCGCGAACTGCCGGAACCCCGCGCCGGGCGCGAGGAGCCCGCCATGGCGGACGGGCCGTTCATCCTCGTGACCCCGGGCGGCGGCGGCGACGGGGCCGCGCTGATCGACTGGGTGATCGCCGCCTACGAGGCCGATCCGGGCATCCCCCTGCCCGCGCTGATCGCCTTCGGGCCCTTCCTCGACGCCGCAACCCGGGAGCGCTTCACCGGCCGCATCCGCGCGCTCGCCGGTCGGATCGCCGCCATCACCTTCGACAGCGAGATCGAGTTCCTGATGTGCAAGGCGGCCGGCGTCGTGGCGATGGGCGGCTACAACACCTTCTGCGAGATCCTGTCCTTCGACCGGCGCGCCGTCCTCGTCCCGCGGACCGAACCGCGCCGGGAACAGGCGATCCGCGCGCTGGCGGCCGAGCGGCTCGGCCTCGTGCGGGTCCTGATGGAGGCCGAAGGGCGGACGCCGGAGCGCATGGCCGCGGCGCTCCGTGCCCTGCCGGACCAGACCGAACCGTCCCGGGTTTTGGTCCCAGGCCTGCTCGACGGGCTCGATGCCGTGGCGAGGCGGGTGCGGGCGCCGACGGGCGTGGGCGCCAGCCAGCCGTCATTGCGGGCAATCTCGTGACGAACGGCCGGATCGCCGTCGTGCTCAAGGGTTATCCGCGCCTGTCGGAGACCTTTATCGCGCAGGAGATCCTGGCGCTGGAGCGGCTGGGCCTGCCGCTGGAGATCTGGTCCCTGCGTCGCCCGACCGACCGCGCCCGGCATCCCATGCACGGGCAGATCCGCGCGCCGGTCGCCTACCTGCCGGAATATCTCTACCAAGCGCCGCTGCGCGTGCTGCGCGGTCTGTTCGCAGCCCTTCGCCGCCCCCGGCTCCCGGCGCTGCTCGCGCTGTTCGCCCGCGATCTCCGGCGCGACCCCACGGCGTCGCGCCTGCGCCGGCTGGGACAGGCGCTGGTGCTCGCCCGGGAGCTACCCGCAGCCGTCAGCCACATCCACGTGCACTTCCTCCACACGCCCGCGAGCGTCGCCCGCTACGCTGCCCTGCTGACCGGTCGCGGCTGGAGCTTCTCGGCCCACGCCAAGGACATCTGGACGACGCCGGACTGGGAACTGGTCGAGAAGCTCGGCAACGCCGCCTGGGGGGTGACCTGCACGCGCGACGGCCTCGGCCGCCTGAACAGCTTAGCCCCCGGCCGGACGCATCTCGCCTATCACGGCCTCGACCTCGATCGCTTCCCGTCGCCGCCTGAGCGTCGAGACCCGCGCGACGGCAGTGATCCCGAGGCGCCGCTCCGGCTGATCTGCGTCGGACGACTTGTCGCCAAGAAGGGGCATGACGACCTGTTGAAGGCCCTCGCCGCCCTGCCTGCCGGGCTGCACTGGCGCCTCGAACTGATCGGCGGCGGGGAGCTTCGACGCAGCTTGGAGGCACGCGTGCGGGACACCGCCCTCGACCACCGCGTCGCCTTCCTCGGGGCGTTGCCGCAGCCCGAAGTGGTGGCGGCGATGCGCGCGGCGGACCTGTTCGTCCTGCCGACCAAACCCGCTCCGGGCGGCGATCGGGACGGGCTGCCGAACGTGCTGATGGAGGCCGCGAGCCAAGCCCTGCCGATCCTGGCAACCGCCTTCGCGGGCACGCCGGAATTCATCGCCGACGGCGTGCACGGCATCCTCGTTCCGCCCGGAGAGCCCGCGGCCCTGGCCGGCGCCCTGGTGCGCCTCGCGCGGGATCCGGCGCTGCGTCAGCGCCTGGGCGATGCGGCGCGGGCGCGACTCGTGCGCGACTTCTCGGCGGAGGCCGCCGTCGCGCTGATTGCGGCCCGGCTGCGGATCTCCGCGGGGCTGCCGGAACCGGCCGAAGCCGGCGAGACGGAGCTGACCGCGTGCGCGTCCTGATCGCGGTCACGCATCTCCTCGGTGCCGGGCACCTCACCCGGGCCTCAGCGCTCGCCCGGGCCTTCGCGGGCGCCGGCCACGACGTCGTGCTGGTGTCGGGTGGGGCGCCGGCCCCGATGGTGCGCCTCGACGGCGTCCGACTCGTGCAGCTACAGCCGGTGCGGATCGCCGGCACCGATTTCGCGACGCCGCTCGGCCCGGACGGTGCGCCGGCGCATCCGGATCTGCTGGCGCACCGCTGCGCGCAGCTGATCGAGGCGGATGCGGCCTTCTCGCCCGAAGCGATCATCACGGAGCTGTTTCCTTTCGGACGGAGGGCGCTCGCGGCCGAGTTTCTGGCGCTGGTTGAAGCGGCCCGTGCCCGCAGCCCCCGTCCGCTGGTGCTCGCCTCTGTGCGGGATATTCTCGTCGCCTCCGCGAAACCTGAACGCATCGCGCAGGCCCATGCCCGCCTGTCGGCGCTCTACGATGCCGTGCTGGTGCACGGCGACCCGGCGCTCGTGCCCCTCGACGCGTCCTGGCCCCTCGACGCCGCCGCTTCCGGCTTGATCCGCTACACCGGCTACGTGGACGAGGGCACGCGCCCGCTGCCGGCCGCCCGGCGCTCCGGCATCGTGGCGGCTGCCGGGTCCGGTCCGGCGGGGCTTGAACTCTTGCGCGCCGCCACCGAGGCGGCGCGGCGCCGGCCGGAACTCGGCTGGCGGATCCTGGCTGGACACGGCGTGCCCGAGCCGGCCCTGGCGGATCTGTCGCGGGATCTGCCGGACGGCCTCGTGACACGGGCGCGACCCGACTACAGGAGCCTGCTGGCCGGTGCCGCGCTCTCGGTGAGCCAGAGCGGCTACAACACCGCGACGGATCTCCTGGTCACCGGGACACCGGCCGTGCTCGTGCCCTTCGAAGCCGGGGGCGAGACCGAACAGAGGTTGCGGGCCGAGCGGCTCGCCGGCCGCGGCCTCGCACGGGTGCTGGCTGAAGCGGACCTGCACACCGAATCGCTCCTCGAGGCCGTCGATGCGCAGCGGACGGCGCGCTTGCCGGCGCCTCACGGAATCGATCTCGACGGAGCCGGTCGCTCGGTGCAGATCGTCGAGGACCTGCTGGCCGGGCGCAGATCCCTGGGACGACGGCCCGCTGCCGAACGGTTCGGCCTCGACGTCGTCCGCACTGCCCTCGACGCGGCTGCGTCACGGGGCCGGGCCGTCCCGTTCCTCTGGCGCGACGACGACGCGGTCACGGCCACGCTGGCCCTTGACCGGCTGATCGGCCTCGCTGACCGGCACGCCGTCCCGCTCCTCCTGGCCGCGATCCCGGCCGGGATCGAGCCCGCGCTCGGGCAACGGCTCGAAAGCGCGAGCCTCGTGAGCGTGGCGGTTCACGGCCTCGCGCACCGCAATCATGCGGCGCCCGGCGAGAAACCGGCGGAGTTCGGCGCCCACCGGTCCCTCGACGCGCTCCGGGCCGACGCCGCCGCCGGGCTGCGTATCGCCCGGGACCGGCTGCCGGAGGCGGCGCTCATGCCGATCTTCGTGCCGCCCTGGAATCGCCTCGCACCGGCGCTGACGGCCGTTCTGCCGGAACTCGGCTACGGTGGCCTCTCGGCGATCCCCGGGCCGCCGGTGTCCGGCCTGCGCCGGTTCGACGCCACCCTGGATCCGATCGACTGGCGCGGCACGCGCTCACTGCGGAACCCGGAGGTGCTGCTGCACGGTCTCGCCGAGACGATCGCAGCCGGGCGCCCCATCGGCTTGCTGACCCATCATCTGGTGCACGACGCGGCGATCTGGAGATTCGTGGACGAGCTGCTCACGGTCCTGCTCAAGCATCCGGCGGTACACGCGCTAAACTTTCGTCGCCTGTTCCGTCCTGTCCCGGTGGACACTGGTGCAGCACCGTCTAAGTCTCCGGGTTCCCAGATCGCGAGGACTGGTTGAGCGCCCTGCTGTCCATCCGCGACCTTGCCGTCGCCTTCCGCACGGAGACCGGACCGTTCGAGGCGCTGCATGGCCTGTCCCTCGACGTGCCGCGCGGGCGCACCCTTGCGCTCGTCGGCGAGTCCGGCTCCGGAAAGTCCGTGACCGCGCAGGCGATCCTGCGGATCCTGCCGCCCTCGGCCGCCATCACCCGCGGCCAGATCCTCTTCGCCGACGGCCAAGCCGAAACCGACATCGCCCGCCTTCCGGCGGAGGGACCGGCGATGCGTGCGATCCGCGGACAGCGCATCGCGATGATCTTCCAGGAGCCGATGACCTGCCTCTCGCCGCTCCACACGATCGGTGACCAGATCGGCGAGGCCCTGCGCATCCACACCGGTGCGGACCGGAAGGAGGCCGATGCGCGGACGCAGGAGGCGCTTGCCCGGGTCGGCTTCCCGGACCCGCACCGGGCGCTCCGGACCTACCCGTTCGAGCTGTCGGGGGGGCTGCGCCAGCGTGCCATGATCGCGATGGCGCTGATCCTGAAGCCCGCCCTGCTGGTCGCCGACGAGCCAACCACCGCGCTCGACGTCACCACCCAGGCGCAGATCCTCGCCCTGCTGGCCCGCCTGCAGGCGGAGACCGGCATGGCGATCCTGCTGATCACGCACGACCTCGGCGTCGTCGCCAACATCGCCCATGACGTGGCGGTGCTCTATCGCGGCCGCCTCGTAGAGTCGGGGCCTCGCGACACGGTGATGCGCGCACCGGGCCACGCCTATCTTCGGGCACTGCTGCACGCGGTCCCGCGGTTCGACATGGCGCCCGGTGAGCGGCTCACCCCGATCCGCCCGGCGCGGGCCGAGATCCCGCCCGCCCGGGCGCTCGCGCCCCTGGCCGGACCGCTCCTTCAGGTCGAGGGGGTGAGCAAAACCTTCACCTTGCGCGCAGGCCGACTGTGGCAGAAGCCCCGGCTCGTCCATGCCGTCTCGGACGTGTCGCTGAGCCTGAAGGCCGGCCAGACCCTCGGCCTGGTGGGTGAGTCCGGCTCGGGCAAGACCACCGTCTCGAAGATGATCATGCGGGCGCTGGAACCCGATTCGGGCCGGATCCTGTTCGACGACGGCTCCGGGCCCCAGGACGTTCACGCCCTGAGCGGTGATGCCCTCTTCGCCTTCCGGCGCACGGTTCAGTTCGTGTTCCAGGACCCTTACGCCTCCCTGGACCCGCGCATGACGGTGCGCCAGATCCTGTCCGAGCCGATGGAGATCCACGGTGTCCCGGCGGCGGAGCGGCGGGAGCGCTGCCGGGCCCTGATGGCGATGGTCGGCCTGGAGCCGGCCGGACTGGCCCGCTACCCCCACGCCTTCTCGGGCGGCCAGCGCCAGCGGATCGGCATCGCCCGGGCACTGGCCGCCAAGCCGCGCCTCCTCGTGCTCGACGAGCCGGTCTCGGCCCTCGACGTCTCAGTCCAGGCGCAGATCCTCAACCTGCTGAAGGATTTGCAGGCCGCGCTGGGCCTCTCCTACCTCATCGTGTCCCACAACTTGGCCGTGATCGACTACATGGCGGATACGATCAGCGTGATGTGCCGGGGCCGGATCGTCGAGGAGGCGCCCCGCGCCGCCCTGTTCCGCCGGCCGGTCCATCCCTACACGCGGGCGCTGCTGGCGGCCGTGCCGGATCCCAGCCTGGACCATCCCCTCGATTTCGCGGCGGTCACGGGCGATCAGAACGATCCGACCCGCTGGGCGCCGCCCTACCGGCTCGGGCCCGATGAGGCCGGGACCATGCGGGCGATCGAGTCCGGTCACCGGGTCCGCTTGGGCGGCGCGCAGGCCGCGGAGGCCGCCTGATGCAGCAGCGCCCGCCCGTGATGCTTGAGCGCCTGCGGCGCAAGGTGCTGTCGCCGCTGTTCGACCGGCTCGGCTACGACCTCGTGCCGGCCGCCTCCGACTGGAGCCACCGGCCGACCTCCCCGCGCGAAGTCGCGACTCTGCTGGAATCGGCGGCAGCGATCCTGACGCGCGACCTCGCCGCCGCCGGTCTGGAGCCGGACGGCGACGTGCTCGCGCAGGTTCGCGCCTTCTGGGACCTGATCCCCGACGCGCCGGTCCGGCAGCGCCGGGGCGGCAGCGGCTTCAACGGCGCGCTGCAGCTCTATGTGGCGTTGCGCGCGCTGCGGCCGGACACCGTCATCGAGTCGGGTGTCTTCCGCGGCCTGACCACCTGGGTGATCCGCCAGGCCCGCCCGCAGGCCCGAATCTTCTGTCACGACCCGGACCTGTCGGGACTTCAGTACCGAGATCCACAGGCCCGCTACAGCACGGCCGATTGGTCGACCGCCGACTGGTCAGGACTCGATCCCGCCGTCACGGTGGCGTTCTTCGACGATCATGTCGCCCAGGGCCGACGGGTCGTCGAGGCACAGGCCCGCGGCCTGACCCGGCTGCTGTTCGACGACGACGCGGCCGGCCACCGGATCCACGCCCATGGCGGCCCGGCCCATCCGACCATCGCGATGATCACCGGTCCGGAGCGCAGCCCGGAGCCGATCCGCTGGACCCGCAACGGCCGTCACTTCGAGCAGCCGGCCGACGACGCGCTGATGCGACGGGCCGCCGGTCTGATCGCGCGCTCGCACGCCTTCGACGATCTGCACCGGGCCACCGGATATTCGCCCGCGCGGCTCACCTCCGTCACGTTGCGGGGCGAGCCATGAATGGTTCGGACGAGCGCGCCGGTTTCTCCCTTCTTCGACGAGCCAGGCGGGACAGCGGCGTCTCCCGCCGCGCATTGCTCGGGGGCCTCGGCGTCGCTCTGCTCTGGCCCCGCCATGGCCGAGCGGACGCCGACGTTCCCGGGCCGCCCACCACCCCCTTCGTCGCCGACCTCGCGGCGCGGGGCCGGAAACTCGGCGCGGCGGGCGGAACCATCCGCACGCTGATCGCCAAGGCCCGCGACACCCGCTATCTCTCGGTCTACGGCTACACCCGCCTCGTCGGCTACGATTCCGACCTGAAGCTGCGGCCCGACGTGCTGGAGCGCGTCGATGTCGAGGGGGGTCGCTTCACCTTCACGTTGCGCGACGGCCACCGCTGGTCCGATGGACACCCGTTCACCACCGAGGATTTTCGCTACTTCTGGGAGGATGTGGCCAACGACAAGACCCTGAGCCCCGAGGGTCCGCCGGCCTTCCTCCTCGTGGACGGCAAGGCTCCGCAGGTCGAGTTCCTGGACGGGCGGACCGTCCGCTACACCTGGGAACGGCCGAACCCGATATTCCTGCCGGCGCTCGCCGCGCCGCGCGATCCGCTGATCTATCGGCCGTCGCACTACCTTAAGCCATATCACGCGCGCTACGTCGGCAAGGAGGCGGCCGACGCGAAGGCCAAGGCGCTGAAGCTGCGCAGCTGGGCAGCCTTGCACAACCGTCTCGACGACAATTACGAGCTGAACAACCCCGATTGCCCGACCCTTCAGGCCTGGGTGCCCCGCACGCGCTCGCCTGCCACGCGGTTCCGTTTCGAGCGCAACCGCAGCTACCACCGGGTCGACACGGCGGGCACGCAACTCCCTTACGTCGATTCCATCGTGATGGACGTGGCCTCTCAGGGCCTGCTGGTCGCCAAGACCAACGCGGGCGAGGCAGACCTCATGTTCCGCGGCCTGTCCATGCCCGACATCCCGAGCCTGAAGGAGGGCGAGAAGGCGCACCGCTACCGCACCAACCTGTGGCCGGTGGCACGGGGATCGGAGATCGCCCTCTACCCGAATCTCACCACGCAGGATCCCGTCCTGCGCGCCCTCAACCGCGACGTCCGGTTCCGCCACGCCCTGTCGCTCGCCCTCGACCGGCGAACGCTCAACAACACGCTGCTGTTCGGCCTCGGCACCGAGGGAAACGACACCATCGTGCCGGAGAGCCCGCTCTTCTCGCCGGAACTGCGCACACTCAACGCCAGCTACGACGCGGCCCAGGCCGCGCACCTGCTCGATGAGGCGGGGCTCGATCGCCGCGACGGGTCCGGCACCCGCCTGATGGCGGACGGGCGGCCGCTGGAGATCGTCGTGGAGAGCGACGGCGAGGCCGAGATGGTGCTCGACGCGCTCCTGCTCATCACCGAATTCTGGCGCGAGGTCGGGATCCGCCTCATCACCAAGCCGCAGGAACGCACCAATCTCCACCGGCGCTCGATCGCCGGCCTCACCGTCATGGTCGCCGCCCAGGGGCTCGACCTCGCGGTGCCGACCGCGATCATGCCGCCGACGGAACTCAGCCCGGCGCAACCCGAGCATTATTCCTGGCCGCTCTGGAGCCTGAACGTCGAGAGCCGCGGCAAGAGCGGCCAACCCTGCGACGTCCCGGAAGTCCGCCAGCTCCTCGACCTCGACCGCCAGTGGCGCGACACGAACGATGCCGAGACCCAGGCTTCGATCTGGCGCGCCATGCTGATGAACCACGCGCAGAACACCTGGGTGATCGGTACGGTCGCGGGAGCGCTCCAGCCGGTGGTCGGCGCGGATCGCCTGATCAACCTGCCCAAGCGCGCCCTCTATTCCTGGGAGCCTACCGCGATGATCGGCGTGCAGCGCCTCGACGAGATGTTCTGGGATAAGGGCGCCGACTCGCGCGCGGAGGCCCGGTGATCGGCCAGATTATCCGGCGCGTGGTCACCATGGCGCTGACCCTCGTCGTCATCTCGGCGCTGGTCTTCATCATCATCAAGCTGCCGCCGGGCGACTACCTAACCAACCGGATCATGGAGCTGCGCGCCACCGGGGACGCGAGTTCCGTCGCGAAGGCCGAGCTGCTGATCCGGCAATATGGCCTCGACCGGCCGGTCTGGCAGCAATACCTGATGTGGATCGGCGTCATGCCGGGCGCCGCCGGCTTTTCCGGCCTGCTGCAGGGGGATTGGGGCTGGTCGTTCGAGTACGACAAGCCGGTGGCCGAGGTGGTGGGCGACGCCCTGTGGCTGACACTCCTGATCAACCTGACCGCCGTGATCTTCGTCCACGTCGTGGCGATCCCGGCGGCGATCTACTCGGCGACGCATCGGCACACCGCCGGAGACGCCGTGGTGACCCTGCTGGGCTATGTCGGCCTCGCAGTCCCGGGCTTCCTCCTGGCGTTGATCCTGCTGTTCTACGCCAACCGCTGGTTCGGGCTCTCCATCGGCGGCCTTTACGATTCGGCGCTGACCAACCAGCCCTGGACCTGGGAGAAAATCCGGTCGCTCCTCGCGCACCTGATCGTGCCGACCCTCGTCATCGGCCTCGGTGGCACGGCGGCCATGATCCGGCGCATGCGCGCGAACCTGCTCGATGAACTTGCAAAACCCTACACGGTCACGGCCCGTGCCAAGGGCCTGCCGCCGACGCGGGCCCTGCTGAAATACCCGTTCCGGATGTCGCTGAACCCGTTCGTGGCGGATATCGGCAACCTGCTGCCACACCTCGTCTCGGGATCGGTACTGGTGTCCCTGGTGCTGAGCCTGCCCACGGTCGGGCCGCTGCTGCTGGAAGCCTTGCGCAGCCAGGACCAGTTCATGGCCGGCTTCATCCTGATGTTCGTCGCCGGGCTGACGCTCGTCGGCATGCTGATCTCGGATCTGACCCTGGTCTGGCTCGATCCGCGAATCCGCATGGGACTGCGATGATCGGACCCGCGATGACCGATGGGAGCCCCGTAGCCGGCCACTTCGTCGATCCGGCCCCCTTCGAGCCGGAGTCGCGGACCGAAAGCCCGGTGGGCTCGGCCTCGGCGTGGCGGCTGATCCTGCGCAAATTCCTGCGTCATCGCCTCGCCGTAGCCTCGGCGCTGATCCTGCTCGCGCTCTACGCGACGGTACCGTTCGTCGAGTTGCTCGCCCCGTACGGCCAGGCGCGGCGCAACGGCGACTTCCTCTATGCCCCGCCCCAGGGCGTCCACCTGTTCCATGAGGGGCAGTTCGTTGGCCCGTTCGTCTACCCGTACCGCGCCCATCTCGACCTCGACACCTTTCGCCGTAACTACGTGGTGGACGGTGCCAGCCCGCAGCCTCTGCGCTTCTTCTGCCGCGGCGACGGCTACGATTGGCTCGGGCTCGTCCACACGGACCTGCACATCGTCTGCCCGCCGGAGAACGGCACGCTTTTCCTGCTCGGCACCGACAAGCTCGGGCGCGACCTCTTCTCCCGCATGGTCTACGGGGCCCGGATCTCCCTCACCATCGGCCTCGTGGGCGTCGCGATCTCCTTCGTCCTCGGGCTCTTCTTCGGAGGAATCGCGGGCTATTTCGGCGGAATCACCGACACCGCCGTGCAGCGGCTGATCGAGGTGGTGCGCTCCTTGCCGGAACTGCCGCTCTGGTTGGCCCTGTCGGCGGCGCTGCCGCCGAACTGGAGTCCGCTGCTGATCTTCTTCGGCATCACGGTGATCCTCGGCCTGCTCGACTGGCCGGGCCTCGCTCGCGCGGTGCGCGGGAAGCTGCTCGCGCTGCGCGAGGAGGATTTCGTGCAGGCCGCCGAGCTGATGGGCGCCTCCCCGGCGCGGGTGATCGGACGCCACCTGATCCCGAACTTCATGAGCCATCTGATCGCCTCGGCGACGCTGTCGATCCCCACCATGATCCTCGGTGAGACCGCCCTGTCCTTCCTGGGCCTCGGCCTGCGGCCGCCGGTAACGAGCTGGGGCGTGCTGCTGAACGAGGCGCAGAATCTGGCGGCCGTGCAGCTCTACCCATGGTTGCTGCTGCCGGTGCTACCCGTGCTGGTGACGGTGCTGGCCTTCAACTTCATGGGCGACGGGATGCGGGATGCCGCGGATCCGTATCACTGATCGGAGCGGCCGGAATGATCCCCACGACAACCGGTGGATGAACTGAAGCTCACTCGGTAGACAAATTCGTCATTCCGGGACTGCGAAGCAGGGCCGGGAACCCAGGACCGCAGCCTGTTACGAGATCGGTGCCGTCGGCGGCTCTGGATTGCCCGCCTCCGGCGTACCCCTTCGGGTCCGGGCTCGCCTGTAGCGCCCCGGAATGACAGTGCGGACTCTGACCGCGTGTCTCCGCCGCCCGCTACCCCGCCAGTGGCAGCGGCGCGATCCGGGCGGGCGCCGCGACACCCTTCCGCTCCAGGAGGCCCGGGGCCGGCACCGGCGCGTTGATGGTGCAGACCACCCCGCTCGGCTCGTAGGAGAGACTGACGTCGCCGGCGAGCTCCCGGGCGAGGCTGCGCTCGATCAGGCGTGAACCGAACCCGGTGCGGGTGGGCTTCTTCACCGGGGGACCGCCGCTCTCGGCCCAACGGAGGTACAGCACCGTTTCCGCCTCGCGGCGCACCGTCCACGAGATCTCCACGCAGCCGCCCTCTTTGGAGAGCGCGCCGTATTTCACCGCGTTGGTGCCGAGTTCGTGCAGCGCCATGGCGATCGAGAGGGCGAGCCGCGGCGGCAGGCGCAGGGCCGGCCCCACCACCCGGAAGCGCGAGGCGCGTCCGTCGGTCGCCTCCAGCGGCCGAATGGCGTCCGCGACCACGGCCGACAGCTCCGCGCCCTCCCAGCTCTCCCGGGTCAGCACGTCATGGACGCGGGCGAGTGCCAGGAGACGCGCCTCGAAGGCGGCCCGGGCCGCGTCGGCCTCGGCGCCCTCCAGGCCGCGCAGGGATTGGGCGGCGATCGACTGCACCGTCGCGAGGGTGTTCTTCACCCGGTGATTCAGCTCGTGGATCAGGAGCAGCAGATGCTCCTCGGCGTTCTTCGCCTCCGAGATGTCGATGTTGCAGCCGGTATACCCGAGGAAGTTGTGGTCGTCGTCGAGCCGCGGCACGCCCTCGCACTGAAGCCAGCGCACCACGCCATCTTTGTCGATGACCCGGACCTCGAGGCGGAACGGGCTGCGGGCGTCGAACGCCTCGGCGAAGGCCGCGCGGAACGAGTCCAGATCGTCGGGATGGACGATCCGGTGCCAGCCGTCATCGGCGAATTCGGCGGCCGGCATCCCGAACAGGTGCTCGAAGTGGAGGTTCGCGAAGCTGACCGCGCCGGTCTCGTCGGTCATCCAGATCAGCGCCGGCGCCGAGTCAGCCATGTGGCGGAAGCGTGCCTCGCTCTCGCTCAGCGCCGTCAGGCCGCGCCGCGTGTCGGCGAGCGCCTGGTCGCGCTCCTCCTCCCGGGTGCGCAGCCGCAGCGAGGCGTCCGACAGCACCGTGCCGAGCCGCTCGATCTCGTGCACCGGCGATGACACTCGCGGGATGGCCTCGCCGCGCGCCAGCGCTGGTCCCGAGGCGGCCAGGAGGCGAAGCGGCCGGGAGACGCGGGACCAGAGGTTCACCGCCAGCACCGACGAGGTGGCGAGCACCAGCAGGCCAAAGCCCGCGAAGGCCCAGATCCAGCGCCGCACCCGCGCGTCGACGAGCGCCTGCGGGATGCTGGTGGCGACCATCCAGGCGGTGAGCCGCGAGCGCGCCTCGATGACCACGACGGGCTTGTGCTGGCGGTCCTGCCCCTCCCAGACGCCGGGCGTGGCCGACTGGACCTGCCGAAGACTGGCGAGGCGCGGGCGGCCGATCACGGCCTCCGGATCCGGCAGGCGGGCCAGCACGATGCCGTTGCGGTCGCTGATCCCGGTGGTCCAGCCCGGCACGACCTCCCGCGAGAGGATGCCCTGCAGGCGGGAGAGCGGCACGGTGAAACTGAGGATGTAGGCGGCCTCGCCGTCCATCATGACGGGCACGCCGACGGCATAGGTGGCCTCGGCGGGGGTCGGGCCCGGCACGTAACCGCTCACCATGGCGCGCTGGGCGCCCCGGGCCAATTCCTGATCGAACGGAAGCGCGACCACTGGCAGCGGGGCACCGCGTGGAACACCGGTATTGACCACCTCCTGTCCGTTCGGCCGGCGCAGCAGGACATCGAGGTCGATCGACTCGCGCACGAGCCGCGCCTGCGCGTCGAAGGCCTCGAAGTCGCCCTGGCGGATCCGCGGCGAGGTGGCCAGGGTCTGCAGGACAGAGACCAGGCCGGCCGTATCGCGATCCAGCGAGAGGCCGATGCCGCGCACGTTCTCGCGCGCGTCCTGCTCGAACCGCGCCCGCTCGGCCGAGGCGTAGCGCATCAGCAGGATGCTGGTGAACAGCAGGCCCGGGCCGATCAGCGCGATGACGAGCGCGATCAGGTAGACCTGCGTCGAGAAGCCGTTGCCCCGGAAGCGACGGAGCCGGCGCGACAGCCAGGATCCGCGCGCTGGGATGAGCGCGGGCACCCCGCCGCCCTCGGTCTGGTGATCCGGACTCAAGCGGGGCCCGTCCCCGGCCCGCGGCATCCCGCGGGCACCTGGCTGTTGCCGCGCCTCATGACCGGTCGATATGGCCGAGATCGCGCTCCGGGTCGAGGTGGTCGCGCACGCGCTGCTTGAGCGCCTTGACGTCGGGGAAGCCGCCATCGCGCACCCGTTCCCACAGCAGCGCCTCGCCGAGCTCGATGCGGAAGGCGCCGCCCGTTGCCGGGATCAGCGCCACCTCGCCCAGGTCGTCGCGGAAGGTGGAGAGCAGTTCCTGCGCCATCCAGGCTGAGCGGAGCAGCCAGTTGCACTGCGTGCAGTAGGTGATGGCCACGCGCGGCCGTCCGGACCGCGCTGCGCCCTCTGCCGAAACGTCGCTGCCGGGCGTCACGCTCGCTGGCCCCTCGTGCATGATGGCACAGCGCACCGGGCCGGCGGCGTTGTCAACCGTAGACAACGCGCGGTGCCGCGTCCGCCTGCAGGACAGTCGCGCGCCGCGCTTGACGTGCCGGCCCGCCGCGCCCTAGAAGGCCCGCCACCGGGTCGCCGCACTTTCGAGCGCGGGCGAGCGCAAGGCGTGTGCCGGTACGGACGGTTAGCACAGCGGTAGTGCGTTCCCTTCACACGGGAAAGGTCGCAGGTTCGATCCCTGCACCGTCCACCATCTGCCTCCCCCCAAAGTTCTGACAAAAGCGTCGGTTTGCCACCCGATTGGCCCGTGCTAAGGGCGCACGATCGGAGAATGCATAAGCTTGGACCCGGCCCCATCCGGGTCGACGGGCACCGGCAGGGGAAGGGCGGAAGCAGCGATGAAGGATATCCTCGACAAGCTCGAAGAACGCCGGGCGCAGGCCCGCCTCGGCGGCGGCGAGAAGCGCGTCGAGGCCCAGCACAAGCGCGGCAAGCTCACGGCGCGGGAGCGCATCGAACTCCTCCTCGACCACGGGTCGTTCGAGGAATTCGACATGTTCGTTCAGCATCGCTCAACCGATTTCGGCATGGAGCGGCAGAAGATCCCGGGCGACGGCGTCGTCACCGGCTGGGGCACCATCAACGGCCGCACCGTTTTCCTGTTCTCCAAGGACTTCACCGTCTTCGGCGGCTCCCTCTCCGAGGCGCACGCGCAGAAGATCGTGAAGGTGCAGGACATGGCGCTCAAGATGCGCGCCCCCATCATCGGCATCTTCGATGCCGGCGGCGCCCGGATCCAGGAAGGTGTCGCGGCGCTCGGCGGCTACGGCGAGGTGTTCCGCCGCAACGTCATGGCCTCGGGCGTGATCCCGCAGATCTCGGTGATCATGGGCCCCTGCGCGGGCGGCGACGTCTATTCGCCGGCCATGACAGACTTCATCTTCATGGTCCGCGACACGAGCTACATGTTCGTGACCGGCCCCGACGTGGTCAAGACCGTTACGAACGAAGTGGTCACGGCCGAGGAACTCGGCGGCGCCAAGGTTCACACCACCAAATCATCCATCGCCGACGGGTCTTTCGAGAACGACGTGGAGGCCATCCTCCAGATCCGCCGCCTCCTCGACTTCCTTCCGGCCAACAACATCGACGGCGTTCCCGAGTTGGAGAGCTTCGACGATGTCAACCGTCTCGATGCCTCCCTCGACACGCTAATCCCGGACAACCCGAACAAGCCCTACGACATGGGCGAGCTGATCCGTCGCGTCGTGGACGAGGGCGACTTCTTCGAGATCCAAGCGGCCTACGCGCGCAACATCATCACCGGGTTCGGCCGGATCGAGGGGCGCACGGTCGGCTTCGTGGCCAATCAGCCGCTGGTCCTGGCGGGCGTGCTCGACTCGGACGCCTCGCGCAAGGCGGCGCGCTTCGTGCGCTACTGCGACGCCTTCGAGATCCCGATCGTCACCTTCGTCGACGTCCCGGGCTTCCTGCCGGGCACGGCTCAGGAATACGGTGGTCTGATCAAGCACGGCGCGAAGCTGCTGTTTGCCTACTCGCAGGCGACCGTGCCGCTGGTGACGATCATCACCCGGAAGGCCTTCGGCGGAGCCTACGACGTCATGGCCTCGAAGCATGTCGGCGCCGACGTGAACTACGCGTGGCCGACAGCGCAGATCGCCGTCATGGGCGCCAAGGGCGCGGTGGAGATCATCTTCCGCAGCGAACTCGGCGACCCGGACAAGATCGCGGCGCGCACCGGCGAGTACGAGGACCGGTTCCTCTCACCCTTCGTGGCGGCCGAGCGCGGCTACATCGACGAGGTGATCATGCCGCACTCGACCCGTCGCCGGATCGCCCGGGCGCTGGGCATGCTCCGCACCAAGAAGATGGAGCAGCCCTGGAAGAAGCACGACAACATCCCGCTGTAGTGCGGGCCGCGCGGGGGTCGGCGGGCTGAGCCGTCGGCCTCAGCTCCGGTCGCTGTGCTCGATCACGGCGCACAGGGTCAGAGGCCCCTTGTCGGGCGAGACCATCGCCGAGCAGGTCACCCGCGCCCCGCCAAGGTCCACGTTGCTGTGGCGCAGCTTGGTCGCGACAGCCTGGGCGCGGTGCGCCGCCTCCGTGATCACCGCCGCATCGATGCCGGTCACCGCATGTCCGGCGTGGCCGAACAGATCGTAGTAGGTGTCAGGCGGACTCGCGCCGCGGAACTGGGCTCCGACCGAGGACAGGTCCGGGCTGCCGCAGGCGAGCGTCAGCGTCATGTCCGGACCGGCGGTGAAACTCGCGTAGTCGCTGCGGCGTTCGGCGATCTTTGCGGCGGTCTCCGCCGTCACCTTGTCGATGAGCGTGTCGCAGGACTGCGCAGCGGCGGATCCATGACCGGCCACGAGGGCCGCGACGGCGAGGATGGGGAGCAGGGCGCGCATCCGAGCGAGTTAGCGCGCCTCGATCCGGAAAACGACGGGCGCGGCGTTCCGGCGCGGCCGGCTCAGGCGGCGGGGGTGCGGTCCGTCTGCCCGAGGTCCAGCAGCACTATCTCAGGCGGCACGCCGAAGCGGACGCGGATTCGGCTCATCCCGAACCCACCGGACACGATCATGTGACGGCCGTCCTGCACCACGTGGCCGTAGGAGTAATCGTGCCCATGCACCTTGCGGATCGCGGGCGCACGGCCGAGGATTCGGACCTGTCCGCCATGCGTGTGCCCGGCCAGCGTGAGCGAGACGCGCTCGGGGATCTTCATGAAGATGTCGGGCTCGTGCGCCATCAAGATCACCGGCGCCGCGTCGGTGACGGCCTCCAGGGTGCGCGGCACGTCGGCAAAGCTCACCCATTCCCAGGTCTTCTGGAACGGTTGCTGGTCGGCGAGGCCGGCAATCCAGAACGGCCGTCCGTCCTTCACGAGGCGCACGGCCTGATTCTCAAGCACCGGGATGCCGCGCGCTTCAAGCAGCTTCTTCACCGCCGGGGTCCCGCGTCGGGCGCGCTGCACCGCGTGGTCGTCCCACCAATCGTGGTTGCCCAGGATCGCGTGCGTACCGAGCGGCGCCTTCAGGCCCTCGACGATCCGGGCGAAATCGGTGAGCGGCAGCTTGCGCCACGCGATCCGACCGGCCGGGTAGTCGCCGAGCATCAGGATGAGGTCCGGCTCCAGCGCGTTCGTGGCGTCCACGATCTCGGCTACCCGGTCGAAGGGCATGAACGGCTCGCAGACGTGGAAATCCGCCAGCACCGCGATCCGCAGGCGCAGGTCCGGATCCCAGCCCGGCAAGGTCGGCGCGTAGGGCGTGACGACCAGCCGGTGCAGCGGCTCGACATCGAAGGCGTAGACGCCCGTCGCGGCCACGAGGCCGGCCCCCGCCCCGAGACCCGTCAGGAACTGCCGTCGACTCGGCAGAATCAGCATGGCGTTGGTCCCGTGGCCCCTTGATCGTGTGGCTGCCCAACTCGACGGATAATTCGGCGAACCCGGGGCGGCCCCCTCCATTCTGACATGGGGATGGTTCAAGAAGTCTGAAATCCGGGCCGGACCATGGCTTGACGCCGCAGCCGGTCTATAAGGCATCTCCCGTCGAGCGAAGTGACCTCAGATCCAATGTTGAACCGCCCCCTGCGCATCGGCACCCGCGGCTCCCCGATGGCGCTCGCGCAGACCGGGATGGTGCGTGACCGGATCGTGGCGGCCAATCCCGGGCTCGAGACCGAACTCGTCGTCGTCACCACCGTGGCCGACAAGATCCTCGACCGCCCGCTCTCCGAGATCGGCGGCAAAGGTCTGTTCACCAAGGAGCTGGAACAGGCCCTGTTCGCCGACGACGTGGATGTCGCCGTGCATTCCATGAAGGACGTCGAGACCTGGCTCCCCGACGGGCTGACCGTCGCGTGCATCCTGGAACGCGACGACCCGCGGGACGCCTTCCTGTCACCGCACGCGGACGGTCTGGCGGGCCTGACCGAGGGCGCGCGCGTCGGCACCTCGTCGCTGCGCCGCGGGGCGCAGGTGCTGATGCGGCGGCCCGACCTGCGCGTCGTCCCACTCCGCGGCAACGCCAACACCCGGATGCGCAAGCTCGAGGCCGGCGAGTGCGATGCCACGCTGCTCGCGCTCGCCGGGCTGCAACGCCTGGGCCTGGAGAGCATGGCGCGCAGCGTTCTGCCCGTCGATGAGATGCTGCCGGCCGTCGCGCAGGGCGCTCTCGGCATCGAGTGCCGGACGGACGACGCCGCGATCCGCGAACTTCTAGCGCCCATCGCCTGCGCTCGCACCACGACGGCGATCACGGCCGAGCGGGCGCTCCTCGCCGAGCTCGACGGGTCCTGCCGCACGCCGATCGCCGCCCTCGCGCGGATCGAGGGCGAGAACCTGTCGCTTGATGGCCTGCTGTTCCTGCCGGATGGCAGCCGGCACTGGGCGGTCTCCCGCCAGGGCCTAGCCGCAGATGCCGAGCGCATCGGGCGCGATGCGGGGGCAGCCCTGAAGGCGGCAGCTGGCGATACCTACGCCCGTCACCTCCAGTGAGGGCAGCCTGATGTCCGCGGTGACCGTGGTCGACGTGTTCACCCACGAGGGGCGCGGCGGCAACCCGTGCCCGGTGGTCGCGGATGCTGTCGGCCTCGATGCCGAGGCCATGCGGGCGATCGCGGCGCGCTACGGCCACGAATCGGGCTTCGTGCTGCCGGCCGATGACGATTCGCATGACCTGCGCTTCCGCTTCTTCGTGCCCAACCACGAGATGGAGATGTGCGCCCACGCGACGATCGGGATGCTCTGGGTGCTTGCTCGCCAGGGTCGGCTGCCCGCTACGCCGGTGCGAATCGCCACCGCCAGCGGGTCGGTGACCGGGTTCGTCGCGCCGCGCGGGGCGGATCAATGGGCTGTCTCGATCACGCAGCCGGCCGGTCGCGTCCGGTCGCTCTCGCAGGAGGACGAGACGGCGGTGCTGGCGGCGCTCGGGATCGACCGGGCGACGCTGGCCAAGCGGCAGATCCGCAACGCCGTTACGTCCCGGGTAAAGACCCTGGTGCCGATGCGCGACGCGGCGGCGCTGAACGCACTGACGCCGGAGGCCGGCGCGATCGAGACCGCCTGCGCGCGCATCGGATCGACGGGGCTCTATCCCTACGCCGTCCTGGACGGCCCCGCCCGGCTCTTCGAAGCGCGGCAGTTCCCCCGTGCATCCGGCTACCTGGAGGACGCCGCCACCGGGATCGCCGCGGCAGCGCTGTCCTTCGGACTACTGGAGGATCGCCTCATCGCGGCCGACGATCGACCGATCCGCATCTTTCAGGGCCGGGCCATGGGCCGGCTGTCTGAGATCCGGGTCCGTCCCGGCTTCGCGGATGGCCGGCCCACCGGATGCCTGCTCGAAGGCGACGTACGCGCGGCAGCGCGCTGACGACTCGGCGTTTGGCGGAGCTTTACGACGGGGCCGAGCGGCCGAACGCCTCCCGCTCGCGCATCCGCTCGATCAGGTCGAGGACGTGCACGACCCGTCCACCCACGTCCCACCAGGGCCGCAGAGCGGCGCGCGGGCGCAGGCCGCCGTGCGGCTCAGACGTGACCGCCTCGATCAGAAATGCCGCCGCCGGGAGGGCCGGCGCCCCGAGATCGGATCCGACCCGATGCGGCCGGGTCGCGCGGGCGATCAGCGCAAGCTTCCTGCCTGCCGTGACCCGGGCACGGCCGGAGACCGAATCAAAGCCGTTCGCGGCGACGATCCGGCCGATCTCGGCATAGATCAGACTCGCGGCCCGGATCGCCGGCCGGCAGCGGGGCGGGAGGGCCTCGATGCCGGCATTTGCGCTGGCGTAGAGCCGGTCAGCCTCGGCGAGCAGCCGCGCCACGAGAGCCGCCAGGGCCGGGCTCGGTCGCGGATCGGCCAGGAACGTCTCGGGGTCGAGATCCGCCTCCGCCATCCAGTTGAGGGGTAGATAGAGACGGCCCATCCGGGCATCCTCGCCCACGTCGCGGGCGATGTTGGTGAGCTGCATGGCCGCCCCGAGGTCGCAGGCGCGAGCGAGGGCGTCGGCGCTCCGGGCGCCCATGATCAGCGCCATCATGGCGCCGACCGACCCGGCGACCCGCGCCGCGTAGGCCTGGAGCGCCTCAAGATCGGCGTAGCGCCGCCCGTCCGCATCCCAGGCGAATCCCTCGATCAGGGCGCGCGGCAGGGCCTCGGGGATGGCGTGGGTGGTCACGACCTCCGCGAATGCGCGATCGGCCGGCGCGTCCACCGGCTGGCCGGCATAGGCGCGCCCGATCCGATCCGTCAGACGCGCCACCGCGTCATGCCGGTCGGCGGATCCCGCGGCCTCGTCGACGAGGTCGTCCGAGAGCCGGCAAAAGGCATAGAGACCATAGGCGGCCTCGCGCACGTCGCCCGGGAGCAGTTGCCCGGCCGCGAAAAAGCTCCGCGACCCGGCGCGGATCGCGGCGCGGCAGGCGGAGCGGTCCGCCGCGGCGGCGAATTCAGGCGGTAACGCGGGCATCGGGGACCACGCTGTCGAGGATGCGGGCGGACGAGAGCACGCCGGGAAGTCCGGCGCCCGGATGGGTGCCGGCACCGACCAGATAGAGGTTGCGCACGGCGCCCGACCGGTTGTGCGGGCGGAACCAAGCGGACTGGGTGAGGACCGGCTCCAGCCCGAAACCGGAGCCGCGATAGCTCCGGAAGTCGTCCTGGAAGTCCTGCGGCGTCGTCACGTGCGACGTGACGATGGCATCCGACAGGCCCGGCAGCACGCTGGTCTCCAGGATCCGCGCAATGCGGCGCCGGTACGGCTCGGCGAGCGCCTGCCAGTCTTGGCCGCCCGCGAGGTTCGGCACGGGTGCCAGCACGTAGAAGGCATCGCATCCCGGGGGCGCGAGGCTCGGATCGGTGGCGGTCGGCCGGTGGAGATAGAGGCTGGCATCCTCGGCAAGGACCTTGCGG
Organism: Methylobacterium sp. A49B; assembly: GCF_053346215.1. Classification (NCBI taxonomy): domain Bacteria; kingdom Pseudomonadati; phylum Pseudomonadota; class Alphaproteobacteria; order Hyphomicrobiales; family Methylobacteriaceae; genus Methylobacterium; species Methylobacterium sp. A49B. The sequence goes on along the minus strand of NZ_JBKFBO010000008.1, from coordinate 110,810 downwards.
TCGAAGATGTCGGTCAACAGTCCCCGGTAGCGGGGTCCCAGGAGGATCGTGTGGTGGTCCACCTGCGGGTAGCGGCGCTTCGTGCCGAAATACCAGACGAACAGACCCATGGACGAGCGGGCGCGGCGGAACCGGCCTGGGCTCCAGCGCTGGGCCTGCGGCAGGAGCTGCGCGTGGGTCACGGCGGAATCGGCGTTGGAAACCACGAGGTCGGCCGCGATGATCTCGCCGCTGGCGAGTTCGACCCCCGTGGCCGCCCCGCGCTCCACCCGGATTCGGGCGACGTCGACGCCCAAGCGCACCCGCCCGCGCTGTCCGCGGATCAGCCGCACCAGCCCGTCCACCAGCTGCCCCGTGCCGCCCAGAGCGAAGTGGACGCCCCAGCGCCGCTCCAGATCGGCGATCAGGCAGTAGATGGCGCTCGCCCGGAACGGGTTTCCGCCGATGAGCAGCGGGTGAAAACTGAAGACCGTGCGCAAGCGCTCGTCCCGAATGAACCGCGCCACCACGTCGTAGACCGAACGGTGCCCGGACAGGCGCAGCAAATCCGGAGCGATCTTCAGCATCGACGCGACGCTGCCGAAGGGGACGTGGCCCAGTTGCTCGAAGCCGATGCGGCAGACCGCCCGGCTGTGGGCCATGAAGCGCTCGTATCCGTCGACGTCCTCGGGCGCGAAGCGCGCCACCTCCGCGCGCATCCGCTCCAGATCGCCGCTGTAGGCGAACGACGTGCCGTCGGCAAAGCGGATCCGGTAGAACGGATCCATCGGCACCAGGGTCACGTCATCGGCCAGCCGGCGACCGGCCAGGGTCCAGAGTTCCTCGAACAGATGCGGTGCCGTGACGATGGTCGGCCCGGCATCGAAGATGAAGCCATCTTGGCGGTGAACCCGGGCGCGGCCGCCCGGCTGCTCCAGGCGCTCCAGAACTGTCACCCGGTAGCCGCGCGACCCGAGCCGGACGGCCGCGGCGAGGCCGCCGAAGCCGGACCCGATCACCACCGCATGGGGTCGCCGGTCCGTCTCCTGTGCTTCCCTCTGATCGACCGCGAGTGTCAGCATAACTTGACACTAGCGCGGCAAAATCCGGACACGCAAGTTCGAAATTGTCGACGTGGGCTCTCTCCGCCGCCGGTCCCACCCGCGGCGGGCGAACAGATCTCGCCGATCGGAGACTGCCCATCGGCATCGGCTGCCGCTCCCGCTCGACACCCTCCGCGGCAAGGCATAACGGGCACAGGAGCTTTCAGACCATCAATCGTCCGGATCGTTGCACCGCGCGCGTGCGAGCTCTCGATGGCGCTGCCGTTGCGCGGATGCCATGCGCCTCAGAAAACGCGTGATTGCGCGGCGATATCGCGCCCGGTGGAGGCTATAGAGCCTCGGCATGCTGCGCGCTCACGTGGGAACGGGAAGCAAAATGGACGGTCGGGGTCAGACCATCTTCGTGGCGGGCCATCGGGGGATGGTCGGTTCCGCGATCGTGCGTCGCCTGCGCGGGTCGGGCCATGAGCGGATCCTGACCGCAGACCGCAGCGCCCTTGACCTGCTCGACCAGGCGGCAGTCCACCGCTTCTTCGCCGAGCACCGGATCGATCAAGTCTATCTCGCCGCCGCCAAGGTCGGTGGAATCCACGCCAACAACACCTATCCGGCCGAGTTCATCCACGAAAATCTGCTGATCCAGTCGAACCTCATCCACGCGGCGCACGCGACGGATGTGGATCGGCTGCTGTTCCTCGGATCGTCCTGCATCTACCCCAAGCACGCCGCGCAGCCGATGCGCGAGGACGCGCTGCTCACGGGCGTGCTGGAGCCGACCAACGAGCCCTACGCCATCGCCAAGATCGCCGGCATCAAGATGTGCGAGAGCTACAACCGGCAATACGGGCGTCGCTACCGCAGCGTGATGCCCACCAACCTGTACGGCCCCAACGACAATTTCCATCCCGAGAATGCCCACGTCCTTCCGGCGCTGATGCGGCGCCTCCACGAGGCGAAGGAGGACGGGCGACCGACCGTCACCGTCTGGGGCACGGGCCGCGCCATGCGGGAGTTCCTGCACGTCGACGACATGGCCCGCGCCAGCGTCTTCGTCATGGAGATGGACGACGCCACGTACGCGGAGAACACGCGGCCGGACCTGTCGCATATCAACGTCGGCACGGGCGAGGACTGCACCATCCGCGAATTGGCCGAAGCCCTGGCCCGGGTGATCGGCTACGAGGGGACGCTGGCGTTCGACGCGAGCAAGCCCGACGGCACGCCCCGCAAGCTGATGGACGTGTCGCGCCTGAAGGCCATGGGCTGGCAGCCGGAGATCGGGCTGGAGAGCGGCCTGCGCCAGACCTACCGGTGGTTCCTGGAGAACCACGCGACGCTCCGGCGCTGACCGCGGCCTGATTGCGCTTGACCATCCGCCGGGGAGGAGACGGCTCATGGACCAGCAGCCGCCTGACGAGAGCGAGCGGGCGCGGCGGAAGTTCCTGAAGAACTTCCAGAGCTTCGACGCGAACATCCGCTTCCCCGCACCGTACGTGCAGTTCGCCGGGAAGCCGCTCGCGACCCTGGCCGAGACGGGCTGGCGCTACGACGCGCTCGGCTACCGCAACGACGTCCATGTGGAGGCGCGCAGCCCGGCGGAGACGCTGCGGGTGTTCGTGGTCGGCGACAGCACGCTGGTCGAGGGACAGGTCTTCGCCGACACGATTCCCGGTCGCCTGGAATCCGGCCTGAAGCGGGTCCACGGGCCCGGTGCCCGCGCCTATAATTTCGGCGTGACCTCAGCCTGCCTCAACCAGATGATCGCGCTGATCACCACCCGGCTGATGGATCTCGCGCCGGACGTGATCCTGATCGTCGGCGGCGGCACCGACATCTTCCAGCCCTGGAGCTTCGATCCGCGCGCGGGCTATCCCTACAATCACTTCGCCAACGAGTGCCTCTACGACTTCATCTTCGATCCCAGGAAGACCGGCGGCGACGCGCCCGAACTGTCCTACGAACGTCTGCAGGACATGATCTTCGGGCGGCTGGAGAACCTGCGGGCGTTGACCAACTGGCAGTCGGACATCTGGGAATGGGAGGTGGTGCGCCAGTTCGAGCTGGGGCTCAAGCGGCTCGCGCGCCTGGCGCCCGGGATCGGAGCCCCGATCCGCTTCCTGCTTCAACCCACCCTGATCCGGAAGACCGAGCGGGCGGGCGACGAGGCCGCGACCGCATCCGGTGAGTTCCTGGCCTATCTCGACCGGCAGTACACGCGCTTCGAGGGCGTCCTCGACCGGCTCGCCGCCGAGATCGGCCCGGAGACGCCGTTCGCGGTCCGCGACCTCAGCCGGATGTTCGCCGATGAGAGCCACGCCCTGTTCACCGATATCGTCCACCTGAACGGCGGAGGCCGGCAGAGAATGGCCGACCGGCTCCAGCAGGAAGTGGCCGACACCCTCGGCAAGCCGCTCGGGCCCGTCGCCTAGACCATGGATGGGCCGATCGTCTTCATCGGCGACTCGATAACCGAACTGTGGGGCTTCCATCGCGCCGCGACCTTCGAGGCGTATGACCTGATCCCCCGCGGCGGCTCCGGACAGACGGCGCGCTGGATCACCATGCGCTTCCGCCGCGACCTGGTGGAAACCGGCGCGCACGGCGTCCACCTCCTCTGCGGGGTCAACGATATCGGCCGCAACGAAGGGTTCTTCGTCTCCGCCGAGGAGATCGCACGGACGCTCGCCGGCATGCTGGACGAGGCGCGGGCCCTCGGGGTGAAGGCCTGGGTCGGCTCGATCATGCCGGCGGCGCGCATCCCCTGGAACCCGGAGGTCGAGAACGCACCGGCGATGATCGCCGCCGTCAACACGTGGCTGCGCGAGCACGCACACGAGCACGGCGCGACCTTCATCGACTATCACGCCGTGCTGGCGACGAAGGCCGGAGGGTTGCAGAAGCGGTACGGCACCGATGGCCTGCATCTCAGCCCGGCCGGCTACGCGGCAATCGAGACCCTGATGCTGTCGGCACTGGGCAAGGCGTCCGAAGCGGCACCCTCGCCCGCCGCGTCGTCGGGGCTCTGGCGGCGCGGTCTAGCACGCCTTGCGGCTGCGACCGCCGCTCTGGGTGTCCGCGTCCGGTGATCAGACCCGGCGCACGGCCCCGTGCGCCGCGCTGGTCGTCAGCATCGCGTAGGCGCGCAGGGCCGCGCTGACCTTGCGCTTGCGCGGGCTCGCCGGCTGCCATCCCGCCGCGTCCTGCGCGGCCCGGCGCCGCTCGAGCTCGTCCGGTTCAACCTCGAGGCGGATGCTGCGGTTCGGGATGTCGATGGCGATCGTGTCGCCGTCGCGCACGAGGCCGATCAGGCCGCCCTCTGCCGCCTCCGGCGAGACGTGGCCGATCGACAGGCCGGAGGAGCCACCCGAGAAGCGTCCGTCGGTGACGAGGGCGCAGGCCTTCCCGAGCCCCTTCGATTTCAGGTAGCTCGTCGGGTACAGCATCTCCTGCATGCCGGGCCCGCCGCGAGGGCCCTCGTAGCGGATCAGCACGATTTCGCCCGCCGTGACCTTGCCGTTCAGGATGCCGTCCACCGCCGCGTCCTGGCTCTCGAACACCCGGGCCGTCCCCGTGAAGGTCAGGATCGAGGCATCGACACCCGCGGTCTTCACGATGCAACCCTGCTCGGCAAGGTTGCCGAACAGTACGGCGAGACCGCCGTCCTGCGAGTAGGCGTGCGCCGCGTCGCGGATGACGCCGCCTTCGCGGTCGAGGTCGAGTTCGTCGAAGCGGGACTCCTGGCTAAAAGCCACCTGGGTCGGCACGCCGCCGGGGGCTGCCCGATAGAAGGTCTGCACCGACGCGCTGGGGGCCGCGCGCACGTCCCACCGCGCGAGAGCATTGCCCAATGTCCCGGCCGAGACGTTGCCGACCTCCGTGTCGATCAAGCCGGCCCGGTCGAGCTCGCCAAGGATGCCCATGATCCCGCCGGCGCGGTGGACGTCCTCCATGTGGACGTTGGCCACCGCCGGGGCGACCTTGCACAGCACCGGCACGCGGCGCGACAGGCGGTCGATATCGGCCATGGTGAACGGCACCTCGCCCTCGTGGGCGGCGGCCAGCAGGTGCAGCACCGTGTTGGTCGAGCCACCCATGGCGATGTCGAGGGTCATGGCGTTCTCGAACGCCTTGAAGTTCGCCACGGCGCGCGGCAGCACGCCCGCGTCGTCCTGCTCGTAGTGGCGCCGGGCCAGATCAACGATCAGGTGGCCGGCCTCGACGAACAAGCGCCGGCGGTCGGCGTGAGTCGCCAGCACCGAGCCGTTGCCCGGGAGCGCGAGGCCCAGCGCCTCGGTCAGGCAATTCATGGAATTCGCCGTGAACATGCCCGAACACGAGCCGCAGGTCGGGCAGGCCGAGCGCTCGATCACCGCGACGTCCTCGTCGGAGATCCGGTCGTCGGCCGCCGCGATCATCGCGTCGACGAGGTCGACCTTCCTGGCGATGCCTGGCAGCTGAACCTTGCCGGCCTCCATCGGGCCGCCCGAGACGAACACCGTCGGGATGTTGAGGCGCAGGGTCGCCATCAGCATGCCGGGGGTGATCTTGTCGCAATTCGAGATGCATACCATCGCGTCGGCGCAGTGCGCGTTGACCATGTACTCGACCGAATCGGCGATCAGTTCGCGAGACGGCAGCGAGTACAGCATCCCGTCATGACCCATGGCGATGCCGTCATCCACCGCGATGGTGTTGAACTCCTTGGCGACGCCGCCGGCCGCCTCGATCTCGCGGGCGACCAGCTGGCCGAGATCCTTGAGGTGGACGTGGCCCGGCACGAACTGCGTGAAGGAGTTCACCACGGCGATGATCGGCTTGCCGAAATCGGAATCCTTCATGCCGGTGGCGCGCCAGAGGCCGCGGGCACCGGCCATGTTGCGGCCGTGGGTCGTGGTGCGGGAGCGATAAGCGGGCATCGGAACGATTCGATCAGTTCGAAGGTGAGGCGGCTTCTGCGCCGGCACCGCCGCGGCTGCAAGCGTCGCCGAGGGGCACGCAGGCATGGCATGCTCCTGGCGGATGGCAGCTCCCGGCGGATGGCCGCCAATCAATGCGGGTGGCGCGATGACAGATGTGGATTTCCTCCGGCGCGCCATCGCGCAGGGGCAGGGCCGCGGCGAGGCCGACCTCGTGCTGAAGGGTTGCCGCTTCCTCGATCTCGTCACCGGCGACCTCGTGCCGTCGGACATCGCGATCTGCGGCGACCGGATCGTCGGCACCTTCGGCACTTATCGCGGGCGATGCGAGATCGACCTGACCGGGAAGGTCGTGGTGCCCGGTTTCATCGACACGCATTTCCACGTCGAATCCTCGTTGATGCCGCCGCAGGAATTCGAGCGCTGCGTCCTGCCGCACGGTGTCACCACGGGGATCTGCGATCCGCACGAGATGGCCAACGTCCTGGGGACCGAGGCCTTCGCGTGGTTCCTCGCGTCGTCCAGGACCCTGGCGATGGACCTGCGGGTTCAGCTCTCTTCCTGCGTTCCGGCGACCGACCATCTGGAGACCTCCGGCGCGCGGATCACGGCCGCCGACCTGATGCCCTTCGCCCAAGATCCGAAGGTGATCGGGCTCGCCGAGTTCATGAACTTTCCCGGCGTGCTGGCGGCTGATCCGGCCGTGCTGGCGAAGCTCGCGGCCTTCCAGGGCCGGCACATCGACGGCCACGCGCCGCTCCTGCGCGGCGAGGCGCTGAACGGCTACATCGCGGCCGGCATCCGCACGGAGCACGAGGCGACGACGCCCGCAGAAGCCCTCGAAAAACTGTCCAAGGGCATGACCGTGCTGATCCGGGAGGGCTCCGTCTGCAAGGATCTGCATGCCCTGGCGCCGATCCTAACCGAGCGCACGGCCCCGTTCCTCGCCTTCTGCACCGACGACCGGAACCCGCTCGACATCGCCGAGGAGGGCCACCTCGACTACGTCATCCGCACGGCCATCGCGCTGGGCGCGCCGCCGCTCGCCGCTTACCGGGCCGCGTCGTGGTCGGCGGCCCGCGCCTTCGGCCTGCACGACCGCGGCCTCGTGGCGCCCGGCCAGCGGGCCGACCTCGTGGTGCTCGACGATCTGGCCGCCTGCGCGGTCTCGCGGGTCATCAGTGCCGGGCGGCCAGTGGACGAAACCCTGTTTGCCGCCCGCACACCCGTGGCGCCGATCGGGCGCGGCAGCGTGCGGGCACGGCGCGTCGCGGCCGCGGATTTCGCCGCCCTGGGCTCCGGGCCGTCGACGCCCGTCATCGGCGTTGTCCCGGGGAAGATCATCACGCTCCGGTGCGACCTGACGCTGCCCTACTCCCACGGAGAGCGCCGTATCGATCTCGGCCAGGACGTCATCAAGGTCGCCGTGGTGGAGCGGCACGGCCGGACCGCACCCGGCGAACGCGGCATCGGGGTCGCCTTCGTGAAGGGTTTCGGGCTGCAGCGGGGCGCGATCGCCTCGTCGGTGGGGCATGACAGCCACAACATCACGGTGGTCGGCGCGGACGAAGTCGACATGGCCGTGGCGGTCAATCGCCTCGGCCAGATCGAGGGCGGTTTCGTGGTGGTCGCGGACGGTCAGGTCCTCGCCGAGATCGCCCTCCCGCTCGCCGGCCTGATGAGCCTGATGCCGTTCGACGTCATCCGGCGGGACCTCGTCACACTGAGGGCCGCCGCGCGCGGCCTCGGCGTCGTCCTGCCCGAGCCGTTCCTGCAGGTGGCCTTCCTGCCGCTGCCGGTCATACCCCATCTCAAGATCACCGACAGGGGGTTGGTCGATGTCGACCGGTTCACGCTGATCGATCCTTGAAATTAGATTGCGCGCAATTTAAATGGGGGTAGGCGGATGCCCGCCACACCCTAGATGCCGCCTACCAACCCGATACCGGAGTTCGCTATGTCCGTAGACGTAAAGTACCGCACAACTGCCACTGCCACCGGCGGCCGCGACGGCGCCGCGCGGACCGCGGACGGCAGCTTCGAGGTCAAGCTTTCGACCCCGAAGGAGCTGGGCGGTGCGGGCGGCCCGGGCGCGAACCCGGAGCAGCTCTTCGCCTCGGGCTACTCGGCTTGCTTCCTCGGCGCCATGAAGGCTGTTGCCCCTTCGCTGCAGCTCAAGGTCCCGGCTGATACCAGCGTCACCGCTGATGTCGGCATCGGCCCGCGCTCCGAGGGCGGTTTCGGCATCACCGCCGACCTCACGATCAGCCTGCCAGGCCTCGACCGGGCCGACGCGCAGAAGCTCGTGGACGCCGCTCATCAGGTGTGCCCGTACTCGAACGCCACCCGCGGCAACGTCAACGTCGGCCTGAAGCTCGCCTGAGATCAGGTCCTGCGGAGCCCGCCACTCGGGGGCTCCGCTCGACGACGCGGAGTTGCGCGTCGTCCCGCATGCCCCCGGCGGCGCATGCAGACCATCACCGTCATCGCGAGCGCAGCGAAGCAATCCAGTCGGCGCATCGTTCTCCCACGTGGCGCCGCTTTGGGTCGCTTCGCTGCGCTCGCCATGACGCCACGCGTCGTCGGCAGATCAGGCCGTCGTCTCTCCTTGCCGAGCTGCAGGGTATGTCCGGCATTCGCTAATCGGCCGACCGCCCCCGCATGCATACCCGGCCCGCCTCGTCGAGCGTGACGCCCTCGAAGCCCGCCCCGCTGAGCCGCCCGCAGACCCGGAAGGTCTGGTTGGCGGTCATCGGTGACACGCCGCGGTAACGGAAGATCCGTGGCACCCGACCCAGCAGCTTCGTCGCGAGGTTCATCAGCAGCGTCGCCTGCATCGGTCCGTGGACGACGAGGTCCGCGTAGCCCTCGACCTGCGTGGCGTAGGGCTGGTCGTAGTGGAAGCGGTGGCCGTTGAAGGTCATCGCCGAGTATCGGAACAGCAGCGTCGGTGTGGCCGGCACGGACCAGACCGCCGCGTAGGCTTCCGCGTCGTCGCGCTCGGCTTCGACGGCGCGACCGGTCTGCGCCGAGGCCGCCTCGCGGTAGACGATGTCCTGCCGCTCGCGAATCGCGATACCGCGCTCGGTCGCCACCGCGTGATCGACGGTGACGAAGCACAAAGCCCCGCTGCGCCCGTCCTTGAAGACGACGTCCCGCACGGTCTCGGTGCGCGTCACCAGTTCGCCCGCGCGCAGCTCCTGGACGGTCTCGATCTCCCCGCCGGCCCACATGCGCCGCGGCAGCGGGACAGGCGGCAGGAACCCGCCCTTCGCGGCGTGGCCGTCCGGTCCCAGGGAATCCGCGGGCGGTGTCTCGGGGGCGAGGCACCAGTGCAAGGCCGGCCAGGCATCGCCCTCGGCGACCGGCGCCAGATGCGGCGCGAGGGTCGCGCGGAACTCGGCCAGCAGGCGCGGCGTGACGAGGTCGGTTGCCGTGCGCGTCCGGCCGATCCAGGCGGCGAGATCCGTCATGATCAGTACGAGCGCGGCATGCCGAGCACGTGCTCGGACAGGTAGGCGAGGATGAGGTTCGTGGAGATCGGCGCAACCTGATACAGTCGGGTCTCGCGAAACTTGCGCTCGATGTCGTATTCCTCGGCGAAGCCGAAGCCGCCATGGGTCTGGATGCAGGCGTTGGCGGCCTCGAACGAGGCGTCGGCGGCGAGCATCTTGGCCATGTTGGCCTCCGCGCCCGGATTGGCGCCGCCCTCGTAGAGCGTCAGAGCCTCGCGGACCATCAGCTCCGCCGCCCGCATGTTGGCGTAGGCCTTGGCGATCGGGAACTGGACGCCCTGGTTGGCGCCGATCGGTCGGCCGAACACGGTGCGCTCGCCGGCGTAGGCCTTCGCCTTGTCGATGAACCACTTCGCGTCGCCGACGCACTCCGCGGCGATGAGGATCCGCTCGGCGTTCATGCCGGACAGGATGTAGCGGAAGCCCCTGCCCTCCTCGCCGATCAGGTTCTGCGCCGGAACCCGGAGGTTGTCGAAGAAGACCTCCGTGGTGGCGTGGTTCATCATCGTGCGGATCGGCCGGATGGTGAGGCCGCTGCCCTTCGCCTCGCGCATATCGACGAGGAGGACCGACAGGCCGTCGGTCCGCTTCATCCCGTCGGCGCGCGGGGTGGTACGGGCCAGCAGCAGCATGAGGTCCGAGTGCTCGGCGCGGCTCGTCCAGATCTTCTGGCCGTTGACGAGGAAGTGGTCGCCCTCGCGGCGCGCCGTCGTCTTCAGGCTGCTGGTGTCGGTGCCGGAGGTGGGCTCGGTGACACCGAAGGCCTGGAGCCGCAGGCGCCCCTCCGCGATCGCCGGCAGATATTCGGCCTTCTGAGCATCCGAGCCGTGCCGCAGGAGCGTGCCCATCGTATACATCTGCGCGTGGCAGGCGCCGCCGTTGCAGCCTGCCCGCTGCACCTCCTCCAGGATCGCCGCGGCGGCCGAGAGCGGCAGGCCGGAGCCGCCGTATTCCTCCGGTATCAGGACCGAGAGGTAGCCGCTCTCGGTGAGCGCGTTCACGAACTCCGTCGGGTAGGCCATCTCCCGGTCGAGGGCCCGCCAGTAGGAGCCCGGAAAGCCCGCGCAGAGCTTGGCCACAGCCTCGCGGATCTCGGTATACAACTCCATCGCGCGCTCCTCAGGCCGTGCGGCCACCGTCGACCGGCAGGTCGACCCCGGTGATGAACTCGGCCTCGTCGGAGGCGAGGAACAGGGCCGCCGCCGCGATGTCGCGCGCCTCCGACAGGCGCCCGAGCGGGATCGTGGCGATGAACCGCTCCCGGTTTTCCGGGGTGTCAGCCATGCCCATGAAGTGCTCGAGGAGGCCGGTGGCGCCCATCACCGGGCAGAGGGCGTTCACCCGGATCTTCCAGGGCGCAAGTTCGAGGGCCAGGGACTTCGAGGCGAGGCTCGCCGCTCCCTTGGAGGCATTGTACCACGTCAGCCCCGGCCGCGGACGCAGGGCCGCCGTCGAGCTGACGTTGAGGATGACGCCGCCGCCCGCGTCGCGCATCAGCGGCGCGATGGCGCGGACGTAGTGGAAGATCGACTTCACATTGACCCGGAACACGCGGTCGAAATCGTCTTCCGTCACCTCCATGAGCGGCTTGTTCCGGTGCGTCGTGCCGGCGTTGTTGACGAGGATGTGCGGCACCCCGAAGCGCTCGCGGGTGGCCGCGATGCTGGCTTCGACATCGGCGGCACTGCCGACATCCGCGCCGATGGCGAGGGCCTTGGCGCCGATCCCCGACGCGACACGCTCCGCCGCCGCCCGATCGATATCCACGCAGGCGACCGCGGCCCCCTCGGCCGCGAAACGCTCGGCGATGCCCGCCCCGAAGCCGCCACCGGCGCCCGTGACGATCGCGACCTTGCCGTCGAGCCTCATCGTCCCCTCCCGCTTTCTCTCGTGTCCCGAGTCTAGGTCTTCAGCGCGCGGAGGCGAACTCCGCGCGGATGCGCGCACTGTGCGCGCCGATGCCGGGCACCGGGCCCAGTGCCCGGACCTGCCCGTCGATCAGGACCGGCGGAGCCACGATGCTGGCCGGCCCGGCCGGGGTCTGGACTTCGGCGCGGATGAGGGCGGGATGGGTGGTGAGGTCGGCCAGCGTATTGACGAAACCGTAGGCGGTCCCCGCCGCCTTGAGCCGCGCGGCCGCCCCGTCGCGGGTCAGCCGCACCAGTGCCGAGCCGATGCGGAGGTCGACGGCCGCGCGATTCGCCACGCGGGCGTTGTTCGAGGCGAAGCCCTCGGCAGTCGCGAGGTCCGGCTCGTCCAGGACGCCGTCGCAGAAGCGCGCCCATTCCCGCTCGTTCTGGATCGAGATCAGCACGAGGCTGCCGTCGGCCGTCGGAAAGGCGCCGTACGGGCAGATCGTGGGATGGGCGAGCCCGACCCGCTGCGGGGCGCGTCCGGTCCCTTCGAAGTAGAGGAGCGGCACGTTCATCCAGTCGGCCGCGCCGCTGAACAGGCTGACCTCCAGGGCGCAGCCCTGGCCCGAGATCCCGCGGGCGATCAGCGCTTCCAGCACGGCCGCGTGCGCGTCCATCCCGCAGGCGACGTCGCAGACGGAAACGCCGACCCGCCCCGGACCCGCCGGGTGGCCGGTGATGCCGGCAAGCCCGCTCTCGGCTTGGACCAACAGGTCGTAGGCCTTCATGTCGCTGTAGGCATGCCCGGCGCCGTAGCCGGAGATGTCAACGGTGATCAGCCGCGGATGGCGTGCCCGCAGCTCGGCGGCGCCGAAACCGGCGCGGGCGGCTGCCCCGGGCGCGAGGTTCTGCACGAAGACATCGGCCTGCGCGAGGATCGCGTGGAGCAGCCGTGCGTCGGCCGGGTCCTTGATGTCGGCGACGAGGCTCTCCTTGCCGCGGTTGAGCCAGACGAAGTAGCTCGCCAGCCCGTTGACGGCCGCGTCGTAGCCACGGGCGAAATCCCCCTCCGGCCGCTCGATCTTGATGACCCGCGCGCCCGCATCGGCGAGCCGCGATGTGCAGTAGGGGGCGGCGACCGCCTGCTCCAGGGCGAGGACGGTCAGGCCTCGCAGCGGCAGGTTGTGGCTCATCCGCGTCCTCTGGCCGAATCCAAGCGCCGAATCCAAGCCCCACGGGGCCGGTGCGCGCTCAACTGGAACGCACTCGGCCCATGCCAAGCCGGACGCGATGACAGGGCGTCGCCGGCGTCGGCATCCGGAGAGCGACGACGGCCGTGCGGGCCGAAACCGGTAGGCCCGTTACTCCGCCGCGCGCAGCGCGGGCGGGCCGCGGACCTCCTCGACCGGCTCCGGATTGCCTCGGGTGGCATCCACCGCCTCGGGCTTGTCCCGGAAGGACAGGCGGTGCGCCAGACGATCGAGGTAGATGTAGATCACCGGTGTCGTGAACAGCGTCAGGATCTGGCTGACCGCGAGACCGCCGACCATGGCGTAGCCGAGCGGCTGGCGGATCTCCGAGCCGGTCCCGTGGGCGAACATCAGCGGGATGCCGCCGAGCAGCGCCGCCATGGTGGTCATCAGGATCGGGCGGAAGCGCAGCAGCGCCGCCTTCCGGATCGCCTCCTCGGGGCCGATGCCCTCTTCGCGCTCGGCCACGATGGCGAAGTCCACCAGCATGATGCCGTTCTTCTTCACGATGCCGATCAGCAGGATGATGCCGATCAGCGCGATCAGGCTGAAATCGAACCCCGCCGCCATCAGCACCGCCAGGGCGCCGACGCCCGCCGACGGCAGCGTCGACAGGATGGTGATCGGATGGATGAAGCTCTCGTAGAGGATGCCGAGGATCAGGTAGACGACGAACAAGGCCGCCAGGATCAGCAGCGGCACCGTCGAGAGCGACTGCTGGAACGCCTGGGCCGTGCCCTGGAAGCCGCTGACCACCGTCGGTGGTACCTGGAGGTCCCGCATCGCCCGGCCGATCGCCTCCGTGGCCTGCCCGAGGGCGACGTCGGGGGCGAGGTTGAAGCTGATCGTCACCGCCGGGAACTGGCCCTGGTGGTTCACCGAGAGCGGCGCGACCGGATCGGTGGTCCAGCGGGCGAAGGCAGCCAGCGGCACCTGCCCGCCGCCGTTCGGTGCCTTGATGTAGATCTTGTCGAGGCTGTCGACCCGGCCCTGAAGCACCGGCAGCACCTCCAGCACCACGTGGTAGCTGTTGAGCTGCGTGAAGTACTGAGCGATCTGCCGCTGCCCGAACGCGTCGTAGAGTGTGTCGTCGATGAGTTGCGGCGTGATGCCGTAGCGCGAGGCGGCGTCGCGATCGATCGCCATCGTCAGGGTGGTGCCCCGGGTCTGCTGGTCGGTCGCCACGTCGCGCAGCTCGGGCAACGTCTTCATCCGATCGAGGATGCGCGGCGCCCAGGTGTTGAGCTCGGTGAGATCCGGATCCTGCAGCGTGTACTCGAACTGCGTCCGCGAGGTGCGACCGCCGGTGCGCACATCCTGCGTGGCCTGGATGAAGGTGCGGATGCCCTCGACCCGCTCCAGCTTCGGTCGCAGCCGCGCGATGATCTGGAAGGCGTTGGCGTCGCGCTCATCCCGGGGCTTCAGCGTAATGTACATCCGGCCCGAGTTGAGCGCCTGGCCGTTGCCGCCCAGCGACATGCCGACGGTCGCGACGCCCGGATCGGCCTGGACGATCGCGCCGACCTTCTCCTGCAGCTCCTTCATCGCCGAGAAGGAGACGTCCTGCCCCGCCTCGGTGACGCCGATCATGAAGCCGGTGTCCTGCTGTGGGAAGAAGCCCTTCGGGATCGCCACGAACAGGTAGCCGGTGAGTCCGAGCGTCGCGAAGAAGGTGAGCAGCGTGATCCGGCGGTGGTGCAGGGCGACGTCGAGGGCGCTCTCGTAGACCGAGAGCAGCCAGTCGAACCCGGCCTCGCTCATCCGGTAGAGCCGGCCGTGGCGCTCGGCGCCGTGCGGCTTGAGCAGCCGTGCCGCCATCATCGGCGTCAGCGTCAGCGACACGAAGGCCGAGACCGCGATGGTCATCGACAGGACGACGGCGAACTCGCGGAACAGACGGCCGATGATCCCGCCCATCAGGAGCAGCGGGATCAGCACCGCGATCAGCGACACCGAGATCGACACGATGGTGAAGCCGATCTCGCCCGCACCCTTGAATGCGGCCTTCATGGGCCGCATCCCCTCCTCGACGTAGCGGCTGATGTTCTCCAGCACGACGATCGCGTCGTCGACCACGAAGCCGACCGCGATGGTGAGCGCCATCAGCGACAGGTTGTCGAGGGTGTAGCCCACCAACCACATCAGCGCGCAGGCGCCGAGCAGGGCGAGCGGCACTGTCACGCTCGGGATAACGGTCGCCCAGAAGCTCCTCAGGAAGACGAAGATCACCGCCACCACCAGCACGATGGTGAGCAGGAGGGTAAACTGCACATCCTCCACGGAGGCCCGGATCGTCTGCGTGCGGTCGCTGAGGAGATCGACCTTGATGCCGGCCGGGAGGGTCGCGGTCAGCCGTGGCAACTGCGCCTTGATGCTGTCGACGGTGTCGATGACGTTGGCGCCGGGCTGCTTGAAGATCACCAGGAAGACGCCGCGGCGCCCGTTCGTCCAGCCGGCCTGCTTCATGTCCTCGGGGCCGGCCACGGCTTTGCCGATGTCGCGCACGCGCAGGGGGGCGCCGTCTCGATAGGCGACGATGACGTCGTTCCAGTCCCGCGCCACCGTGAGCTGGTCGTTGGCGTAGATCGTGTAGCTGCGGCTCGTTCCGTCGATGCTCCCCTTCGGATTGTTGACCGTGGTGATGGCGAGCTGGTTGCGCACGTCCTCCAGGGACAGCCCCTTGGCGACGAGCTTGGCTGGATCGACCTGGATCCGCACCGCCGGCTTCTGCTGGCCGCCGATGAAGACCTGCGCGACTCCGGAGATCTGGCTGATCCGCTGGGCGAGCTGCACATCGACCGCATCGTCCACCTCGGTCAGCGGCAGGGTATCGGAGACCGCCGAGAGCAGCAGGATCGGCGAGTCCGCCGGGTTGACCTTGCGGTAGGTCGGCGGGCTGGGGAGGTTCTTGGGCAGCTGGCCGCCGGCGGCGTTGATTGCCGCTTGGATGTCGTTGGCCGCGCCGTCGATGTTGCGGTTCAGGTCGAACTGCACCGTGATGGTCGAGATCCCCAGGGAACTCGTGGACGTCATCTGCGACACGCCCGGGATCTGCGAGAATTGACGCTCGAGCGGCTGCGCCACGGACGATGCCATGGTCTCGGGGCTGGCGCCGGGGAGCTGCGCGGTCACCTGGATCGTGGGGAAATCCACCTGCGGCAGCGGCGCGACGCCGAGCAGCGGGTAGGCCACCAGTCCGAGGAACAGGATGCCGACCATGATCAGCGTGGTCGCCACCGGGAACCGGATGAACGGTGCGGAAATGCCGCCCTTCACGACCCGCCCCCGACCTGCCGCGACACGGCCATGCCTGCCTCCCGGCCCATCAGCGTTGCGCCTCCGCTTTCCGGCCGAGGTCCGGTTCGGCCGCCTGCGCGGTGTGCGCCGCGCGCGGATCGGCCACGAGGCTGCCGTCCTGAACCTTGTACTGTCCGGCCACGATGACGCGTTCGCCGGATTTCAAGTCGCCGCTCAGGATCTGGGTGCGGCCGGAATCCGAGCGGCCCGCTTTCAGGGCGACCTGATGCGCGCGGCCGGACTCGTCGACCACGAAGGCGAACAGGCCGGCAGGCCCGTGCTGCACGGCATCGTCAGGCACCGTCGTGGCCGTGGCGACCGTCCCGACCCGCATCTTGGTGGAGACGGATAGACCCGGCCACAGCGCGTGATTGCGGTTCTCGTACACGGCCTTGAGGCGGATCGTGCCCGTCGCCGTGTCGACTTGGTTGTTGAACAGGGCGAGCTTGCCGTCGGCGAGCTTGGCGAGCCCGTCCGAGCTCCAGGCTTCCACCGGCACGTCACCCGTCCGCAGGGCCGCGGTGATGGCGGGAAGCTGATCCTCGGGCGCGGTGAAGACGACGAAGATGGGCTCGACCTGCGTGATCGTCACGATCGCCGATTGTCCCGACGCGTTCACGATGTTGCCGATATCGACCTGCCGGAATCCCGTGACGCCGTCGATCGGCGCGCGGATCGTGGCGTAGCCGAGCTGCGTGGCCGCGTTGTCGATGGCGGCCTGATCGGAGGCGACCTGCGCAGTCAGCTGCGCGACCAAGGCCGTCTGCGTCTCGGTCTGCTGCCGCGACGCGTAGGCGCCGAGGCCCGTGTAGCGGGTCAGGTCGACCTTGGCGTTGTTGAGGTTGGCGGTGTCCTGCTCCTTCTTGGCCTTCGCCTGGTCCAGGGCTGCCTGATAGGGCCGCGGGTCGACCTGGACGAGGATATCGCCCTTGTGGACGGTCTGACCCTCCTTGAAGGCCACCTGCTGGATCTCGCCGTCGACCCGGGTGCGCACCTGGACGGTGTTGTACGCCTGCACCGTTCCGAGCCCGCTCGACACGAGGGCGAAGGGACCCTGTTCCACGGCTCCGAGCGTCACCGGGACGGGCAGCGGCGCCGCCGCCTTCGACTTCACCGCCGGCGCATTCAGCCGCGTATACCCGTAGGCGCCGCCGCCCGCGGCGCCGAGTAGGAGCAGAAGCAGGACCGATCCGCGGACGCGGCTCGGTTTCCGGCCTGCCTGAACCCGACGGGTGCCGCCCGCGTCCTGATACGCGGCGCTCTCGTCAAACCGAGACGTGCCGCGATGGTCCTCATCCTCGCTCAGCATGCGCCTGATTCCGCCCCCGTAACCGGCCGCTTCGCGATCCAGGATAATTTTGCATTCATTAGCATACAATCATCGGGACCGACACTGATCCGACCGGTCGCTTCGGTGGCGAGGCGCCGATGCGGGGCGTGCAACCGCGACCGTTGCGGGATAGCGTCCGCGCGATTGTGAACGGCCGACGGCCCCGCGCCGTGTCGGACGCGGGATGGATCTGAGACCTGGACGGCGCATGGCCCCGACGCTGGAAATCGACGGACTGAACGAACTGCGCGCTGCCCTCATCGAGGAACGGCAGATCATCGTCGCCTCGGTGCGCAAGCTGCGCGAGACGCGGCGGCAGAAGGGCACGTTCGTCATGGGAGACGGCTCGGAGGCCGGGCCCCGGATTTTGGCCGTGCAGCAGCAGATCGAAGTCGTCGAGTCCATCATCGCCAAACTGACGGGGTCACAGGGCTGACGCCGCCCGACCGGGCCGGCGCTTGGAATGACGCGCCGCCTCGGCACCCGAGCCGCTTCGGCAGCTTGGCACGGCTCGGTATCCGGGATGTTTCTGAGTTTCTCGAAGCTTAACGGCGTGCATGACGCCTGCTTCTGCCAATCAACTTCGATTCACTTCAATTCTCAACCCGAACTCAGTTGAGGAATATTGTTCTGGAGATACCTGAGGAAGTCCACGACGCGGAATGCCGCCAGTGCTGGATCGGTGCACCTGGAGTGTCGGCTGCTCGCGGACGGGGTCGCCGCGGCCGAATTCTTCAACCACTGGGTTCCGGCGCCAAAGCTCTCGGATGTCATGGGGCGCCTGCACGCCGCGCTCGTGCGTCTCGCACGAGACCTGACGAAACGGTGGCACACTGCTCGGGCCGAGCAACCGTCGAGCGCCCAGTTCCACAAGTCGCTCCAGCCCGCCGGCATCGTCGGCGTCATCGACGGCAAGACCCGCAAGAGGCCTGAGCGCCACCTGACCGGCCCTTGCCTCGACCCGAAGCGCTACCGTAGGCGCCATGGCCTGCCGGTCGACGACTTATCGGTCGCCCCCGCCACGCCGAGCAGCGCGCCGCCCTCGCCAAGGCGATGGGGCCGGGACAGACAGGCGAGAGGTCGCGATCGAGGTCAGGCGGGCGCCGCACGGCCGTCTGACCCATTCCGTGCGGTCGCGGCGTGACGATCCGTTCGAGATGTTCAGTCTCGGGCTGGACCGGATCGGGGATGTGCTGTTAGCGGACCGCAGCTCAGGGCGCGGGATCCCGAATATGGACGCCTTCGAACACGGCGAATCTTTTCGTGATGTCGCGGAGACCGACGACTTGCACCCGCGGGGCGAGTTGCTGGCGCTCTGGTCGGCCCTCGAGGCGGACCGCCGTGCCCGCGACGAGCGCACGGCGCGCCTGCGCGCCATGCGCCTGATCGGCGGCGACGACGAGGGCGGCTGATCAGTCCGCGGCGCTGCCGGCCAACGGCAGTTGCGCCGCCAGCGTGTAGCCGACCGCCATCGCCATGGCCTCCGCCTGCGCGATCAACGCCGGATCACCCGCATCCCGCGCCGCTTGGAGCAGGGCGATCGCGTGGCGACCGAGGCGCTGGAGCACCTCATCGTCGATGGCCGGCCGGTCGTGTTGGCCTCGGTCAGTCATTCGCGTGCGTCTGGTTCGATGCGACCGGTGCCGGCCTGAAAGGTGTGGAGCCGGAGATCCACGTCTCCGTGTCCATGACGTCCCCGAAGACGCGCATCACGGCGCTCACCGTGCGGTGAATGTCGCTGGCGGCGATGCCTTCGAGGTCGTGGCTCGCCGAGGCGTCGGAGAGGAACGTCACCTCCTGGCCGCGATGGAACCCGTCGACCGCCGTGGCCAGGCAGGCCGCCTCCCCGGCGAAACCCGCGATCACCAGCGGCGGAGAGCCGCGCTCCATGGCGTCGGCGAAGGCGGGACTCGCGTAGCAGGACGGCCGGTCCCGGTCGAAGATCATGTCGCAGCCGTGCGGCTCGAAACCCTCGATCCAGCGGGCGAACCGGGTGCCGGCCTGGAACAGCGGCGCGCCGATCCAGCGCACATATGCGACCTGGATGCCGGTCGCCCGGGCGTGGCTGAGGGCGCGCCGGCACTTGTCGAGGGCGGGCGCGATGCCCGGCAGAGCGAGCGGCCGTCCCGCGACCTCGTATTCCTGCTGCATGTCCACCAAGACCAGCACCGGCACGCTCCGCGGCCGCCGGTAGAGCGCCGGATTGAAGGTCCGGATCATCGCGCCGCCGCCTTCTGGTCGACGGAGGGGCGCGTGACCGCCCGCGCGCGGGACCGGTCGAGGGCTCCGGCGCGGTGCCAGCGACCCTCCGGCCGGATGATCACGTAAGGATCGACGCCGATGCCGATGGCCTGCGGATGCGGCTCGGCCTCCAGCAGCATCTCGATGTAGTCGAAATCCGAGAAGACGAGTTCCTGAGCGCCATCGAAGACGCGGAAGCCGAAGCGGCTCCAGAAACTGACGAGCCGCTTCTGCGCGTGGCCGTACAGGCGGCGGTAGCCCTTCACGCGGGCGAGCTCGATGCCGGCGCGGACCAGAGCGAACGCCATGCGGGTATTGCGATGCTCGGCCCGCACCGCGAGACGCTCGATTTTGGCGAAATCGGCGAAGAAACGGATGCGCAGGCAGCCAGCCGGCTCGTCGCCGACATAGCCGATCAGGTGCGTGGCCGAGAGATCGTTGCCGTCGAACTCTTCCTCGTAGGGGCAGGCCTGCTCGGCCATGTACACGGCGGCGCGGAGCGCGATGACCCGCGACAGATCCTCGAACGTCCGGGCGACGGCAACGCTGAGGCCGGTGGCCCCGGGCCGGTGACTGTCATAGAGCGGGAGGCGCTCGGCGGCCTCCGAGCGGTGGAACATGTGCAGCCCCGGGGCGCGCAGGCCCCGCCACGCGGCGCCCTGCGTGAAGCCGATTCCCTCCAGGTAGTCGGCGCCCTCGGCGGTGGCCGCACGGGCGAAGAGATCGACGTCGCGGCAGAGCGGCGTCGAGATCCGCTGCAGCATCAGGGCGACGGCGGCCGCGAGCCGTCTGCGGGCGTGAATTACCCACAGGTAGATGCCGGCCGGGCGCTCATGCTGCCGGGCGATGAAGTCCGTGTCCGGATCGCTCGCGTCGAAGGTACCGTTCAGCAGCGCCGTCATCCCGGCCTCGTTGAGGGGCAGGATCGCGGTCAGGCCCTCGCCGCGGGGGGCGAGCGCGTCGTAGGCGTCGCGCCGGGCGATCGCCAGGACGGTGTCGGGGTTGGCCGTCATCACGCGGCGGACCACGGCGATGTCGGCCACGCCCGGCAGAGCGGCCCGCGTCTCGTCGAGGAGCCGCTCCAGATCGCTCTGGGTCGGGGTGAACAGCACCAGATGACGCGCGAGGCGCGCCGATCTCAGGTCGATGATGTCGTGCCGCGCCTCCGGCGCCCCGTGCAGATGCGGCGGGTGATCGGGCGGGGATACGTGGACCGTCATCGCGTCGGCTACCGCAGATGATTGCGAACAGCCCCTGGCTTCGCATGGCCGAAGACCTGCGTCTGTGCAAAACTTGAAGTATGGGAGTCTCACAGATGGAACACGCGTCGGTCTTCGAGGCCGGAATGCCGGACTGGCAGGACCTGCGCCTGTTCCTGGAGCTGGATCGGCGCGGAAGCTTCCGGGCCGCCGCCGCCGTCGTCGGGCTCTCCATCAACACCCTGCGTCGGCGGATCGACGACCTGGAGGCGCAGCTCGGCGTGACTCTGCTGACCCGCCACGCCGCCGGAATCCGTCTCACGGCCGAGGGCGAGACAATACTGGCCGCGACGCGTTCCATGGAGAGCGCCGCCTACTCGGTCCTGCGCGCCCGGGACGCCGCCTCGGCCACGCCGGCCGGCGAGGTGCGGATCGCAGTCACCGAGGGTCTCGGGACGTTCTGGCTCGCGCCGCGCCTCGTCGAGTTCCAGCGCTCGAACCCGAGGCTCGTGGTCGATCTGCGCTGCACGATGGACCCGGCCGATGTCGCCCGCCTCGAGGCCGATGTGGCCGTTCAGCTGGTGAGGCCGGTCAATCCCGATCTGAAGGTGGTCAAGCTCGGTCGCCTGCACGCCATGGCCTTCGCGGCCCGCAGCTATCTGGACATCTACGGCGTTCCGGCGGGCGTCGAGGACGCGGCCCGGCACCGGATCGTCCTTCAGGTGTCGAGCCAGACCGTCAGCATGGCGGAGTACGACCGGCACACGCCGGGCATGCCGCAATCCGGCTACGTCACGCTCAAGACCAACGTGAGCAGCGCCCATTACTGGGCGGTGGCGAACGGCGCCGGAATCGGCTGGCTGCCCACTTACGCGGCGGCGATCGGCGCCCGGCTGGTCCCGCTGGACGGCCTCGTCCAGGTTGGCCTCGACATCTGGCTGACCTATCACCCCGATGCCGAGCGGATCGACCGCGTGCGTCGGGCGATCGACTGGATCCGCGCCAGCTTCGATCCGGCGCGCTATCCCTGGTTCCGCGACGCCTTCATCCATCCCCGGGACCTGCCGGCGACGCTCAAGGGCGCGCCCATGCCCGAGCTGTTCGCCGGTTTCGCCGGGATGGAGCGCTAGATCGGTGCGCGCGCATCCTTGACCGTGCCGCGCGCATGATCCTTGCTCCCGCGGCCGCAACGACGAGGTTTGCCGTGCTGCTGACGCCCCGTGAGAAGGACAAGCTGCTGATCGCCATGGCCGCGCAGGTGGCGCGCAACCGCCTCGCGCGGGGCGTGAAGCTCAACCATCCGGAGGCGGTGGCGCTGATCACCGATTTCGTGGTCGAGGGCGCCCGGGACGGGCGCACCGTCGCCGAGCTGATGCAGGCCGGCGGCACCGTGCTCACCGCCGAGCAGGTGATGGACGGGGTGGCCGAGATGATCCACGACATCCAGGTCGAGGCTACGTTTCCGGACGGCACGAAGCTCGTGACCGTGCATCATCCGATCCGCGGCGCGGCCTCTGCCGATATTCCGGGGGCGGTAACGACGCTGCCCGGCGAGATCGTCTTCAACGCGGATGCGGAGCGCACCGTCATCGAGGTCGCCAACACGGGCGACCGGCCGATCCAGGTCGGCTCGCACTACCACTTCTACGAGGTCAATCCGGGCTTGGTGTTCGCCCGCGAGCAGGCCCGCGGCAAGCGCCTCGACATCGCGCCCGGCACCGCCGTGCGCTTCGAGCCCGGCTCGACGCGGGAGGTCGCGCTTGTGCCGCTCTCGGGCGGCCGCACAGTCTACGGCTTCCGGGGTGACGTGATGGGCAAGCTTTGACCATGTCCAACACTCCGAAGCCCGCGAGCCTTCCCCGGTCCGCCTACGCCGACATGTTCGGCCCGACCGTCGGCGACCGCATCCGCCTCGCCGACACCAGCCTTGAGATCACGGTCGAGCGCGACCTGACCACCTACGGCGAGGAAGTGAAGTTCGGCGGCGGCAAGGTGATCCGCGACGGCATGGGCCAGAGCCAGGCGACGAACGCCGACGGGGCGGTCGACACGGTGATCACCAATGCCGTCGTGCTCGATCACTGGGGCATCGTGAAATGCGATGTCGGGATCGTTCGCGGGCGGATCTCCCGGCTGGGCAAGGCCGGCAACCCGGACGTGCAGCCGGGCGTCGACATCGTGGTCGGCCCCGGCACCGAAGTCATCGCCGGCGAGGGCAAGATCCTGACGGCCGGCGGCTTCGACAGCCACATCCACTTTATCTGCCCTCAGCAGATCGAGGAGGCGCTCTGCTCAGGCGTCACCACGATGCTCGGCGGCGGCACAGGCCCGGCGCACGGCACCTTCGCCACGACCTGCACGCCCGGCCCCTGGCACATCGCCCGGATGATCGAGGCGGCCGACGCCTTCCCGATGAACCTCGCCTTCGCCGGCAAGGGCAACGCGTCCCGGCCGGAGAGCCTCGTCGAGATGGTCCGGGCCGGCGCCTGCGCGCTGAAGCTGCACGAGGATTGGGGCACGACGCCCGCGGCGATCGACACCTGCCTGTCGGTGGCGGATTCCCACGACATCCAGGTCATGATCCACACCGACACGCTCAACGAATCGGGCTTCGTCGAGGACACAATCGCGGCCTTCAAGGGCCGGACCATCCACGCCTTCCACACCGAAGGCGCCGGCGGCGGCCACGCGCCGGACATCATCAAGGTGGCCGGGCTGCCGAACGTGCTGCCGTCCTCCACGAACCCGACGCGGCCCTACACGCGCAACACGATCGACGAGCATCTCGACATGCTCATGGTCTGCCACCACCTCGACCCGTCGATCCCCGAGGACCTCGCTTTCGCCGAGAGCCGGATCCGCCGCGAGACCATCGCGGCCGAGGACATCCTGCACGACATCGGCGCACTCTCGATGATGTCCTCCGACAGCCAGGCCATGGGTCGGGTCGGCGAGGTCATCATCCGCACGTGGCAGACCGCCGACAAGATGAAGCGCCAGCGGGGCGCCCTCCCCGGCGACGCCTCTGGCACCGACAACCTGCGCGCCCGCCGCTACGTCGCCAAGTACACGATCAACCCGGCCATCGCGCATGGGATCTCCCGGCATATCGGCTCTGTCGAGACTGGCAAGCTCGCCGACCTCGTGCTCTGGACGCCGGCCTTCTTCGGCGTGAAGCCCGACCTCGTGCTGAAGGGCGGCAGTATCGCGGCGGCGCCGATGGGCGACCCGAACGCCTCGATCCCGACGCCGCAGCCGGTCCACTACCGTCCGATGTTCGGCGCCTACGGCCGGACGCCCTTCGCCACCGCCGTCACCTTCGTCTCAGAGGCGGCCCTGGAGGACGGCCTGCGGAACCGACTCGGCGTCCGGAAGGAGCTTGTCGCCGTGGAGAACGTGCGCGGCGGCATCTCGAAGAAGAGCATGGTGCTCAACGACGCCACACCGGTGATCGAGGTCGATCCCGAGACCTACGACGTGCGTGCCGACGGCGAGCTTCTGGTCTGCGAGCCCGCCGAGGTGCTGCCGATGGCGCAGCGTTATTTCCTGTTCTGAGCGAAATGCGCACATGATCCGCGCCACCCGCATCCTTCGCCGCGAGACCCTGTCGGGCGGCGAGATCGTCGACAGGGTCGTCCTCGACCACGGTGACCGCCATCGCCGCCGCGTCGCCATGCGCGGTGCCGGCGGCTTGGGTTTCCTGCTCGACCTCCCGGAACCGACCGTGCTGGAAGACGGCGACGCCCTGGTCCTCCAGGATGGCCGCCTCGTCTGGGTCGAGGCGGCGCCGGAGCGGCTTCTGGAGATCCGCGCACCGAGCGACCACACGCTCAAGCGCCTGATCTGGCATATCGGCAATCGGCACATCCCGGCCGAGATCGGCGGGGACGCGGTGTGGATCGCCTACGACCACGTGCTCGCCGAGATGGTTCAGGGGCTCGGCGGAAGCGTGGAGACGGTGGAGCGGCCGTTTCGGCCGGAGGGCGGCGCCTATTCCGGCGGCCACGCGCACGATCACGATCATCCGCACGGCGGCCACCATCATCACCATGCCGCCGGCTGAGACGCTCGACGCGCTTCGCCTGATGGCGTGGCTGTCACCGGGCTATCCGGTGGGTGCCTATGCCTACTCGCACGGACTGGAATGGGCGGTCGAAGCGGGCGACGTGCGTGACGAGGCGAGCCTCATGGGCTGGATGGAAGACGTCTGCACCCACGGCGCCCTGCGCAACGACCTGATCCTCGCCGCGCAGGCCCACCGGCTCGCGCAGGCGGACGATGGGCCTGCCCTCGCCGATCTCAACGCGCTCGCCCTGGCCCTGGCGCCATCGCGCGAGTTGCATCTGGAGACCAGCCAGCAAGGCCGCAGCTTCCTCGACGCCACCCTCGGTGCGTGGCCGTGCGCACGGCTCAACCGGCTCGCGGCCTCTGTATCGGGCCCGATCGCCTATCCGGTGGCCGTGGGGATTGCAGCGGGCGCGCACGACATGGAGCGACCGGGCGCCCTGTCGGCCTACGGGCTCGCCTTCGTTCAGAACCTCGTCTCGGCGGCCCTCCGGGCAGCGCCCGTGGGTCAGGCGGCGGGCACGCGGGTGGTCGCCGCCCTCGTCCCGCGCATCGCCCGCATCGCCGCAGAAGCCGGGTGCGCGGAGCTCGACGCCCTCGGCGCCGCCACGTTTCGCCTGGACCTCGGTTCCTTCCGGCACGAGACCCAGTATTCCCGCATCTTCCGATCCTGAGCGCGCAGCATGACCTCCACGAACGGCCCCCTCCGCGTCGGCATCGGCGGCCCCGTCGGATCCGGCAAGACCGCCCTGATGGAGCAGCTCTGCAAGCGCTTCCGCGACCGCTACGAGATCTGCGCGATCACGAACGACATCTACACCAAGGAGGACGCCCGCATCCTGACCGTGGCGGGCGCGCTGCCGGAGGAGCGCATCCTGGGCGTCGAGACCGGCGGCTGTCCGCACACCGCAATCCGCGAGGATGCCTCGATCAACCTCGCCGCCGTCGCCGAGATGAACCGCCGCTTCCCCCGGCTCGACCTCGTGCTGATCGAATCCGGCGGTGACAACCTGGCGGCGACGTTCTCGCCGGAACTCGCCGACATCACCCTCTACGTCATCGACGTGGCAGGCGGGGAGAAGATCCCGCGCAAGGGCGGCCCGGGCATCACCCGGTCCGATCTGCTCATCGTCAACAAGACCGACCTCGCGCCGCTCGTCGGCGCCGACCTGTCGGTGATGGAAGCGGACACGCGCCGGATGCGCGGGGCACGCCCCTACGTCTTCGCGTCCCTGCGCGACGGCGCCGGCGCGGACGAAGTCGCGCGCTTCGTCGAAGAGGCCGGCGGCCTCGGCCGCTGATCCGGCCGCCTGAAATGCGCCTCAGCGCCCAGCCTCGGCGGACCGCGACCGCGCGCCGGTGGCCGACGGAACGCCCATCAACCGGTCGAGGCGGCTCATCCGCGCGCTGAAATCGTCCATGGCGACTTGGCGCGTCTTGATCGCGGCGTTCGGCGGCGCCTTGGCGTGCGCCCGGATCCCGCGCGCCTGTGCCGCCGGGGCGACGAGGAGCGCGGCCAGAGCCGCAATGGTCAGAGTGCGTGTCACGGGGCATGTCCCTCATGCGCCCGCCCGGACGGAGGGCGGCTGCCTCACGAGGATATGTTCGCATCAAGCTTGACTGCGTGCGCCAGCGCACAGCCCGCTCAGATGACCAATGGCCGGGTCCGTAACGGGATGCTGGATTGACAGCCGAGAACGACTGATCCAACCCGCGGTATTGGTGGCTTTTGACCAGTATCGCTCATGCGACATCTGCGGTGGCTCGCCACCCTGCCCTTCTTCGGCATCCTGATCGGCCCGTACTTCCTGAACCGGGTCGAACCATTCGTCCTGGGACTGCCGCTGCTCCTGGCATGGCTGGTGTTCTGCGTCATCGGAACTTCGGCAGTGATGGGCATCATCTACCTGACCGATCCCGAGCGGCGCGCGCCGGAGGATCCGCGATGAGCATCGCGCTCGTCATCGTCGCGGCCGGCTTCGCCCTGGCCATCGGCCTCGGCCTCTATGCCCGCCACGGCCGCGAAATGGGCCTGGAGCAGTGGACCGTCGGCGGCCGCGGCTTCGGCACGGCCCTCGTCTTCCTGCTGATGGCCGGTGAGATCTACACGACCTTCACGTTCCTCGGCGGATCGGGGATCGCCTACGGCAAGGGCGGTCCCGCCTACTACATCCTGTGCTACCTGACGTTGGCCTACGTCACCTCCTACTGGCTGCTGCCGCCGGTCTGGGCCTACGCGAAGCGGCACGGGCTCTACACGCAGCCCGACTTCTTCGCGCGCAAGTACCAGAGCCGAGGGCTCGGCATCCTCGTGGCGCTCGTCGGGATCGTGGCGCTGGTCCCCTACCTCGTGCTCCAGTTCAAGGGGCTCGGGATCATCGTCTCCACGACCTCCTACGGAGCGATCTCGTCGACGGCGGCGGTGTGGATCGGCGCGGCGGCGCTCACCGCCTACGTGATCGTGTCCGGCGTCCACGGCTCGGCCTGGACCGCGGTGATCAAGGACACCAGCATCCTCGCTCTGGTGATCTTCCTCGGAATCTACCTGCCCCTGCACTATTACGGCAGCTACGAGGGTCTCTTCCGCGCCATCGAGTCCGCGAAGCCGGGCTTCCTGGCCCTGCCGGAACGCGGGCAGAGCACGACCTGGTTCTCGACCACGGTCCTGCTCACGGCGCTGGGCGGCTACATGTGGCCGCACACCTTCGCATCCCTCTACACGGCGCGGGAGCCGAGCGCCTTCCGGCGCAACGCCGTAATCCTGCCGATCTACCAGTTGATCAACCTGTTCGTCTTCATGATCGGCTTCACCGCCGTGCTGCAGGTCCCGGGTCTCACGGGCCCCGATGTCGACCTGTCGCTGTTCAAGCTGTCGCTGCAAAGCTTCCCACCGTGGTTCATCGGGATCATCGGTGCCACCGGCGTGCTCACCGCCCTGGTGCCGGGCTCGATGATCCTGATCGCCGGCGCGACGCTGGTGGCCAACAACCTCGTCCGGCCGCTGCGGCCGGGCATGGACGACGCCGCGACGGCGCGGCTGTGCAAGGTCCTCGTCCCGGTCCTGGCTCTGGTCTGCGTCGGCTTCACGCTGTCGGGCGGCGACACCATCGTCCAGTTGCTGCTCATGGGCTACAACTTCGTCACCCAGCTGTTTCCCTGCTTCATCACCAGCCTGCTGCGGCGCAATCCGCTCGACTGGCGCGCCGCGATGGCCGGCATCGTGGCGGGCGTCGCCACCGTGGCGGCGACGGTGCTGAGCGGGTTCAGCCTCACGGCCTTCCCGTCCCTCGGGCCCCTGCAGGACGTCAACGTCGGCGTCGCGGCTCTGGTGGTGAACATCGTGGTCACGGCCGCGGCGGCGCAGCTGTATCGAAGGGACGCGGCGGCCCGAACCCAGGCCGCGGAATGAGCTGCTTCAAGCCGGGCCGCGCCGGGCTGTCAGCCAGGAAGCCAGCAGCACCGCCGCGCTGACGAACCCGACCAGCAGCGTCGAGGCGGCATTGATCTCGGGGTTCACGCCGAGACGGACCTGACTGTAGAGACGCATCGGAAGGGTGGTCGAGCCCGGACCCGAGACGAAACTCGCGATGACCAGATCGTCGAGCGACAGGCTGAAGGCGAGGAGCGCGCCGGCTACGACCGCCGGTGCCAGCAGCGGCAGGGTCACGGTGGTGAGCACGCGCCACGGCGTCGCGCCGAGATCCGCCGCTGCCTCCTCCAGGGAGCGATCCAGGCCGCGCAGGCGCGCCGCGACGACGACGGCGACGAAGCCGGTGCAGAAGGTGGCGTGCGCGATGACGATCGTGGCGAGGCCGCGATCGAAGCCGATGCCGATGAACATCAGGAGGAGCGAGAGGCCAATCATCACCTCCGGCATCACCATCGGCCCGAGGACGAGCCCGGTGAACAGCGCGCGCCCGCGAAACCGACCATGGCGCTCCAGCACTAGCGCCGCCGCCGTGCCGAGGACCGTGGCGACGAGGCTCGAGAGAACCGCCACCTTCAGCGACACCCAGGCAGCGGCCAGCAGGGGCGCGTCCGAGAAGAGCGCCTCGTACCACCGTGTCGAGATCCCGCCCCAGACCGTCACAAGGGGCGACGCGTTGAACGAGTAGGCGATCAGCACGAGGATCGGCGCGTAGAGGAAGCCGAGCCCGGCCACCAGGGCGGTGCGGGTCACCCAGGTCATGGCCGCCCGTCCTCGGTCTCGCCCGCGCGCAGGCTGTCGCGGAACAGCACCACGGGCCCGATCACGATGGCGAGGATGAGGACCGCGACCGCTGAGGCCAGGGGCCAGTCGCGGTTCGAGAAGAACTCGGTCCAGAGTACTCGGCCGAGCATCAGCGTCTCCGAGCCGCCGAGGAGGTCGGGAATGACGAACTCGCCCACCATGGGAATGAAGCACAGTCCGGCGCCCGCCAGGATCCCCGGCAGGCTGAGCGGCAGGGTCACGCTCCAGAACACCCGGGCTGGCGACGCGCCAAGGTCGGCCGCGGCCTCCCGCAGCGCGGGATCGAGCCGGTTCATCACCGCGTAGAGCGGCAGCACCATGAATGGCAGGTAGGCGTAGACGAGGCCGATCAGGATGGCGGCGTCGGTATTGAGGATCGTGAGCGGCGCGGAGATCAGGCCAAGCCGGAGCAGCACCAGATTGAGCAGCCCCTCGGGCTTCAGGATCGCGATCCAGGCGTAGATGCGGATCAGGAAGCTCGTCCAGAACGGCACGACGACGAGGGCGACGAGGAGCGGCTGCCAACGGGCGGGCGAGCGGGCCAGGGCGTAGGCGAGCGGGATGCCGAGGGCGACGAGGATCAGGCTCGCTACCGCGGCGTAGGTCAGGGAGCCGAGGGCAGCGTCGCGGTAGAGCGGATCGGCGTAGAGGGTCGCGTAGTTGTCGAAGTCCAGAGCTTCGAGGTTCGACGACCAGCCCTCAAGGCCGGCGCGCCAGTCGAGCACCGGCAGATAGGGCGGGATCGCCGTGGCCGGCTCCGACAGACTGATCTTCAGCGTGATCGCGAAGGGCACGAGGAAGAAGACCGACAGCCACGCGAAGGGCGGGAGCCGCACCAGCCGGGCGAAGCCGCGGCCGGATCTCGGGCGGGTCATGGGTGGCGGTTCGGGTTGCGCGGGCCGGTTCGTGGCCGCTGGTGCGGTCCGGACTTTCGCATGATCGGGCGCCGTCATGCCGGGAGGATCACCGCGGCCTGGGGATCGAAATTGACGCGCGATTCCGAGCCTGAGGCCCCATCCACGGCGTCGGGGCGCCCGCTCGCCCGCAGGGCGGTGCCGTCCGGCAGACGCAGCGTCCGGCGCACGCGGTCGCCCAGAAACAGGGCGTCGGCGATGACCACGGGAAGCCCATCGGACCCGAGGACAAGATCCTCCGGCCGGACCGCCACGACGACCGGCGCCCCCTCCCCCAGGGTCGTCGTCGCCACGCCGCGCACCGTGCCGTGCACGGTCTGGACCGCTCGGACGCCCCCCGGCTCCTCCGGCCCGAGGTGTCCCCGGATCAGGTTCACGTCCCCGAGCAGGCCCGCCACGAAGCGGCTCGCCGGTCGGCGATAGAGGTCAGCCGGCTTTCCGACCTGAACGAGGCGGCCCTTCTCCATCACGCCGATCCGGTCGGCGAGCATCATCGCCTCCTCCGGATCATGGGTGACGACCACGAAGGCGGTGCCGAGCCGGCGCTGCACGGCGCGCAGTTCGCCCTGGGTCTCCTCCCGCAGGCCACGGTCCAGCGCGCCGAGCGGCTCGTCGAGGAGCAGCAGCTTGGGCTCGCGGGCGAGGGCACGGGCGAGGGCAACCCGCTGACGCTGACCGCCCGAGAGCGTCTCGGGCCGTCGGTCGCCGAAACCGTCCAGACGGACCAGCCGGAGGAGATCGCCGACCCGCTCGGCCGCGGCCGTCCGGCCTAGGCCCTTGAGTCCGTAACCAACATTGCCCGCCACGCTCATGTGCGGGAACAGGGCGTAGGATTGAAACATCATGTTCACCGGCCGCCGGTGCGGCGGGAGCCCGGTCAGGTCTGCACTGCCCAGAAGGATGCGCCCCGCGCTCGGAATGTCGAACCCGGCGATCATGCGCAGCAAGGTGCTCTTGCCGCAGCCGGACGGTCCGAGGAGGCAGAAGAACTCCGCGGGCTCGAGATCCAGCGTGACGGCATCGACGGCCGTGTGCGTGCCGAACTGCTTGGTCAGATCCTGAAGCCGCAGGCGCGGCGGCGGCGCGCCGGTCAAGGGATCAGGAATCCTCGCGCAACGCCTCGGCGACGCGCGCTTCCAGAAGGTCGGGCCGGCGCAGCACGAGTGCGCCGCGGGTGCGGTCGACCAGCCCCTCCGCGGCCATCGCGGTAAACTCCCGCGTGACCTGCTCGCGGCGGCAGCCGATCCGGGCGGCGAGCACGTGATGGTAGGGCGGAGGCGACACGACCCGTTCACCCGAGGCGCCGGCGCGTGGAACCGACAGGCGCAGCAGCTCGGCGTAGAGGCGGTGCTTCAGGTCGAGCAGCGCGTGCTCCATCAGCCGGGTGTTCAGCTCGCGCACGCGCTTGGCGAGCAGCCTGAACAGCCGGTCGGCGATCACCTCGGACGCGAAGACCATCTGACGGAACACGGCGGCGGGTACCACGCACACTTCGCCGCGGGTGAGCGCCGTGACGTTGGCCGAGCGGCCGATCCCGTCGATCGCCGCCAGCTCGCCGAAAAAGGCGCCGCCGCGCATCTCCCCGAGGATCACCTCCTTGCCCGACTGCGTGCGGTTCAGGATGCGGACCTCGCCGGAGGCAATGAAGTAGACGTCCGTGGAAATGTCGTCGAAGTCGACTAGGACCTCGTTCTCGTCGAACCGCCGCCAGTGGCAGCGGGGTTCGAAGGTGCTGAGCTCGATGCCCGGGTCCTTGAAGAAGGGTATCGTGCCCAGCCGCGCCATCAGTCGTGTCCCCTCAACTCCGGCCTCCGTCCCTGCCCTGACGGGTGCCGGCCAGCAGATGGGGGACGGGAGCAGCCCGCACTGGAAATCCGAGCATCGCCGCTGCGCTGCTCGATCGGCCGGGCGGCCGCGATCGTGACGGGCGCAGGCAGAGCGGTCAAGCCGCGCTTGGCTGAACAGGAGTTTATTAGCGTGGATCTGGAATCGGCGATAAGCCCAAGCGCCGCGTGGGGGCGCGGCCATGATGGCAGACGAGATCACCTTCGCGGGGCACGCACCCTGTAAAACGATAGCATCGCCGCGGCGGCAGGCCACGCTCGCGGCGCCGTTCGAACGGTCCGGGCGCAGCCTGCATTCCGGACGTTACGCCACCGTGCGGGTCAGCCCGGCGCCGGCGGATCACGGCATCGTCTTCCGTCGCCACCTCGAGGACGGCCGCGTCGTCGACGTGCCCGCACGCTGGCATCACCGAGAATCGCAGCCGCTCTCGTCGGCGATCCGGCGCGAGGGCGTGCTCGTCCGGACGATCGAGCACCTGATGGCGTCCCTGAGCGCTCTGCAGGTCGACAACGTCCTGGCCGAGATCGACGCGGACGAGTTGCCGATCTTCGATGGCAGCGCTGCGCCCTGGTGCCAAGCGATCCAGGCGGCGGGTCGGAGCGAGCAGGCGCCGACCTGCCGCGTGATCAAGGTCCGCCGTGCCGTCTCGGTGGAGCGGGGGCAGCGCCTCCTTCGGATCGAGCCCGGTCCGGGCTTCCACGTGACAGGTCACATCGCCCTCGCCCATTTCGGTGCGATCGACTGGTCGGGCGCCATAACCCCGGAGAGCTTCGAGCGAGAGATCGCCCCGGCACGCAGCTTCGGCCGCTACGTCCGGGCGATGGCCGGACGCGCCTACGGATACTTCGCGCGCAGGGACTTCCTGCAGGGCGTCTCTCCCCGCTCGGCGGCGCTGCTCGTCCGGGGGCGCGTGCTTGGCGGGATGCAGGTGCCGGGTGAGCCGGTGCGGCACCGTATCCTCGACCTGATCGGTGATTTCGCTTTGACGGGACACCCCATCGAAGGGCGGGTGACCGCCCTGCACACCGGGCACGAACTGAATCACGCCCTCGTGGCCGCCCTGATGGAGGACGAAGGAGCGTGGGAGCTGATCTGAACGCCGGCGAACGGATCCTTCAGGCCGAAACCCGGAGTGGCGTCTCGCAGGCGAGCGCGACGCCCCCGAATGCGCGCACGAGGTCGCCGTCGAGCTTGGCTTCCATGGTCTTCAGGATCGCGTAGGCCTCGCCAGCGGCTTTCGGCGCCTTGTAGGGTCGGGCCTCGATGAGCGCCGCGAAGATGTCGCAGATCGTGATCAGCCGGACGAGATCCGGGATCTCCTTGCCGCAGAGCTTATCCGGATAGCCGGTGCCATCGAGGTACTCATGGTGCGAGCGGACCACCGCCAGGGTCAGCGCATCGTAACCCCCTCCGAGGAGCATGCCGTGTCCGAGAACCGGATGGCGGGCCATCTCGACCCGTTCCTCCGGCGTCAGTGGGGCCGGCTTGTTCAGGATGGCGAGTGGGATCTTGGCCTTGCCGATGTCGTGAAGCAGCGCGCCCTTGATCAGAAAGTTCGAGTCGGATTCGTTGAGCCCGAGTTGGCGCGCGAAGGCCGCCGCCAAACCGGCGACGCTCAGGCAATGGCGGTGGGTCACGTCATCGAACTTCGCCACCACGGCAAGCCAATCCCGGATCTTGGCCTCGCGGACCGCGCGATTGACCAGGACAGCCCCGGACTCGACGATCGCCGGCTCAGGGCAGCGATCGGCACGGAAGATGGCGGCGAAGGCTGTCCGCGCGCCTTCGATTCCTTCCCGCGGGATGGCGGCCGTCCGACCCGACGGCTCGCCGGTCAGGGACGCGACGGCGTTGAGCAGCATGGCCCCGGCCACAGAGGCCGGCAGGGCCCGGGTCGCCCCCAGGGCCGTGGCCTGGATCTCGCCGCGCTCTAGGTTGCCGTGGACCAGATGCAGGAAGGGCGTGCCGGTGCCGCGCGCCACCGCGAGGGCTTGGCGCAGACGGCGCACGGACTCGGACGTCAGCGCACTGACGTCGCTGATGATCAGCGTGGCGCCTGCGGGCGGCGCGGTATCGCCGTAGAGGTCGTGGAGCGTCGCTGACCCGACCGCGCCGAGGCTGCGGGCGAGCCGCTCGCCGCGGCTGAGGTCGTCGGTGAGGATCAGGGTCCGGCCCAAGATTTCGCTCCCGTCGTCCGCCCCCCCGAGCGCACGATACCGCAGGCTGCGGCGCGCCCACCCGACGGCGCGCCGAGACGCAATACTGATCCGCCTGCGTCCGCATTCGTACCCAGGGGACGACCACCGCGGTTGGACCGCAGGCTTGATGCGCGATACTGAAGCGGCTTTGATGCCATTCCGTTAAAATGCCGGCTTTTGCATCGCTTTTAGATCGATCAACAGAGACCGATCCCCTACGACTGCTTGTTGATCGGCGCAGATGGCCGGCACGCAGGCCGCGCTTGCCTCGCCGCGTCCGGACGGCCAGAACGCCGCCATGCTGCGCGTCAACGACCTTTCCTACCGCATCGGCGACCGTCTGATCCTCGACTCGGCGAGCTTTACGATCCCGGAGGGCGCCCGCGTGGGGCTCGTCGGGCGCAACGGCGCCGGCAAGACCACGCTGTTCAAGGCCATCCTGGGCGACCTTCCGGTGGATGCGAAATCCGTATCCCTGCCCCGGGGCATGCGGATCGGTGCCGTTGCGCAGGAGGCGCCGGCCGGTCCCGAGACGCTGCACGCCGTCGTCCTCGCCGCCGACACGGAACGCGCCCGGCTGATGGCGGAGGCTGAGCACGCCGACGGACTGCGCCGGGCCGAGATCGAGACGCGGCTTGTCGATATCGACGCGCACTCGGCGCCGGCGCGTGCGGCCGCGATCCTGCACGGTCTCGGCTTCGATGCGGCCGCCCAGGGCCGCCCCTGCTCGGACTTTTCCGGCGGTTGGCGAATGCGCGTGGCGCTCGCCGCCGTGCTGTTTTCCGAACCGGACCTGCTGCTCCTCGACGAGCCGACCAACTACCTCGACATCGAGGGCACCCTCTGGCTCTACGACTACCTGGAACGCTACCCGCGTACGGCGATCATCATCAGCCACGACCGCGACCTGCTCGACACCAGCGTCGACCACATCCTCCATCTCGATCGCGGCAAGCTGACGATTTACCGCGGCGGCTATACGAGCTTCGCCAAACAGCTGTCCGAGAAGCGGGTCCTGCAGGCCAAGGCCAAGGCCAAGCAGGATGCCGAGCGGGCGCATCTGCAGAGCTTCATCGACCGCTTCAAGGCCAAGGCCACCAAGGCGCGGCAGGCCCAGTCACGGATGAAGCGGCTCGCCAAGATGGAGCCGATCGCGGCGCTCCTCGAGGACGACGTGCCGGTGATCCATCTGCCGAGCCCGGAGAAGCCGCTGTCGCCGCCGATCGTCGCCATGGAGCGGGTAAAGGCCGGCTACGGCGACCGCATCGTGCTCACCGGGCTCGATCTCAGTCTCGCGCCTGACGACCGGGTGGCGCTGCTGGGCGCCAACGGCAACGGCAAGTCCACCTTCTGCAAGCTGATCGGCGGTCGGCTGGGGCCGCTTGCCGGCGAGGTCAAGCGCTCCTCCAAGATGGAGGTGGCCTATTTCGCCCAGCACCAGCTCGACGAGTTGCGCCCCGCCGAGAGCGCTTACGCGCATGTCCGGACCCTGATGCCGGACGTGCCGGAGGCGAAGGTGCGCTCAGCGACAGCCCGCCTCGGTTTCGGCGCCAACAAGGCCGACACGCCGGTGGAGAAGCTCTCGGGCGGCGAGAAGGCGCGCCTGCTGATGGGACTCGCCGCCTTTCACGGGCCTCACCTCCTGATCCTCGACGAGCCGACCAACCATCTCGACATCGAGAGCCGTCAGGCCCTGGTCGAGGCGATCAACGACTACGAGGGTGCTGTCATCCTGGTCTCCCACGATCGGTTCCTGGTCGAGGCCTGCGCCGACCGGCTCTGGCTCGTCTCGGATGGCACCGTGAAGACCTTCGACGGCGACATGGACGATTACCGCCGCCTCGTTCTGTCGGGCCCGGAGCGGGACGCGGAGCGCGACGCCGAGCCGTCCGGCGGTCAGAAGGCCGAGGCGCGGCGCGCGGGCGTCGAGCGCCGCGCCGCGCTGGCGCCGTTGCGCAAGCGACTCGACGCCATCGAGGCGCGGATGGCGAAGCTGACGGCGGCGATTCAGAAGATCGACGCGGCCCTGGAGGACGGCTCGGCCTTCCGCGAGAACGCCGCCAAGGCCGGCGAGATCGCCAAGATGCGGGCGGACGCGGCCAGCGCGCTCGCAGCCGCCGAGGAGGAGTGGCTGACCGTGAGCGCTGAGATTGAGGCGGCCTGAGCGCTTGAGGACGCGCCAGGGAAGCCTTGCGGAAGCCTTTTGGAAGCCGCCTATACGGCACTCTCGATCGCCTGCTCAAGGATGTCGACACCGAGGTCGAGTTCCGCGTCCGTGGCCGTCAGCGGCGGCGCGATGCGAAACACGCCGCCCATGCCCGGCAGCTGGACGATGTTCATGCTCAGCCCGAGTTCGAGGCAGCGCCGGGTGATCGCGTCGCCCAGTTCCGGCGCCGACACCTTGGAGGCCCGGTCGGCGATGATTTCCACGCCCTGCAGCAGCCCCCGCCCGCGCACGTCGCCGATGCAGGCAAAGCGTTGCTGGAGCGCGCGCAACCGGGCGGCCAGATGGGCGCCGGCCGCCGCGGCCCGCCCGACGAGCCCGTCGCGCTGAACGATCTCCAAGACCTTCAGGCCGACCGCCGCCGGGAGCGGATCGGAGACATGGGTCGTGTAGAACAGGAAGCCGCGGGCGTGGCAGAGATCCTCGATCTCCGGCGTGGTCATCACCGCGGCGAGCGGCAGGCCGGCGCCCAGCGTCTTCGACAGGGTGAGGATATCCGGCACCACCCCGTCGCGCTCGCACGCGAACATCAGCCCGGTGCGGCCGATACCAGTCTGGGCCTCGTCAAGGATCAGCAGCATGCCGCGCTCGGTGCATTTCTGCTTGAGCGCCGCGAGGTAGCCGGGCGGAAGCTCGATGATCCCGCCGGAGCTGAGGATCGGTTCGGCTAGGAACGCCGCGAGATTGCCGGTGGATTGACGGTCGACCAGCGCGAAGGCGTAGTCCAGCTCGGCCTGCCAATCGGGAGCGCCCCCCGTCTCGAAGATGGGGCGGTAGGCATTCGGCGCCGGAATCGCGAACGATCCGACCGGCGCCGGGCCGTAGCCCTTGCGACCCGCGCTGTAGGTCGCCGAAGCGGCCCCGGCCGTCATGCCGTGCCAGGACTGGGCGAAGCTCACCACCTCCCAGCCGCCGGTTGCGAGCTTGGCCATGCGCAGCGCGGCCTCATTGGCCTCCGCCCCGGTCGTCAACAGCATGGAGCGGTCGAGTTGCCCAGGCGCGAGCCGGGCGAGTTCGGTGGCGAGATCGACCACGGGTCGGCTCAGCATGCCGCTGAACAGATGGTCGAGGGTCCTCACGTGATCCGCCACCACCGCGGCGATTTCCGGATGGCCGTGGCCCAGGATCGCGCTCATCTGACCGGAGGTAAAATCGAGGATTTTCCTGCCGTCGGCGTCGATGACGAAGCTGCCTTCCGCCCGCTCGACGATGACGGGGGCGAACGCGCCGCCGTACCGCACCAAGTGGCGCCGGGCGCGATCCCAGAAATCTTCGTCGGCATTCTGCGTCATCGTCGCTCGTGCTCCGCGTCTGCCCAGCATGCTAAGGGGCGACCGGACCCACGCACCAGCTTATAGTTCTGAAACGAGAATTCAGAGATCCTGATGGGACGGACCCTCGATATCGACCTCCTGCGCAGCTTCGCCGCCGTGGCGGAGACCGGTGCACTCAGCCGGGCGGCCGAGCGGGTCGGCCGAAGCCAAGCCGCGCTGAGCATGCAGATGAAGCGACTGGAGGAACTCATCGACCGACCGTTGCTGACGCGGACGGGCCGGGGTGTTCTGCTCACCGTCCAGGGCGAGCGACTTCTCGTCCATGGCCGACGCATCCTCGCGTCGCACGACGATGCCCTCGCCGAATTCTCAGGCCGGAGCCTCAGCGGATCCCTGCGCTTCGGATGCCCGGATGATTATGCCCAAGCATTCCTGCCCGCGCTCCTGCGCGGCTTCGCTCAGCATCATCCGGCGGCGGCGATCGAAGTGGTCTGCGCCGCGACGCCCCGGCTCGAAGAACGGCTCGAACGCGGCGGCCTCGACCTTGCCCTGGTCTCCGTTCCCCGCGCGGCCGAGCGCGCCATCCTGAGGCGGGAAGAACTCGTCTGGGTGACGGCGAAGGATGCCACCGCACCGTGGCCGGACCCGCTGCCGCTCGCCCTCGGCGATCCCGACACCCTCGATCATCGGGCGGCGCGAACCGCCTTGGAACGGGCCGGGCGCGCCTACCGGATCGCCTACGCCAGCGGTAGCCTGTCGGGGCTGCTGGCGGTCGCGCGGTCGGGCCAAGCCGTTGCAGTGCTGACCCGGTCGGCGGTTCCGGCCGATCTGCGCGTCGAGTCGCGGGGGAACGGACTGCCGCCGCTTCCACGGATCGGCCTCACGCTCCGTCTGGAGGAGCAGCACGCCTCGCCGCTGACGCGCGCCTTTGCCGCGCACGTCCGGGCGGTGCTGCCGGG
This sequence comes from Methylobacterium sp. A49B, assembly GCF_053346215.1. Taxonomy (NCBI): domain Bacteria; kingdom Pseudomonadati; phylum Pseudomonadota; class Alphaproteobacteria; order Hyphomicrobiales; family Methylobacteriaceae; genus Methylobacterium; species Methylobacterium sp. A49B. Next base: position 72,456 of record NZ_JBKFBO010000008.1, on the reverse strand, counting down.
TCTCTAAGGGCGTGTGGGCGGAGGGGCGGCGTCTCAGACGCGCACGGCGTCCGTATCCGAGCCCGGTTCCTTCGGCCAGAACAGAAGGACATCGTCGTTATCGACGTAGATCCAGTTCACCTTCGTTTCCGGATGTTCCGCGCTGAAGATCCTGAACTTCTCGTCGTTGCACAGAAGGTAGATGTCCCTCTCCAGCCCACTGAAGCCGATGTTTTCCGCGGCCAGTTTGGCGAGCGAAGATCTGAGGTGCGTGTCCGACAGCTGGAGACCGCGGAACTTGCGGCCTGCGATATCGGGGAACGCCGCGCTCCAGGCCGCCATGACGCGCGGGTTGTCGTACTGGACGCTGAGGTCGGCGCCGACCTTCCTGGACGGGATGGCCTCCAGCCGCACATCCTCGGTCCAAGTCCGGTTGGCGGCACTCACCGTTTTGGAGGCTTCAGGGATAACGACCGACGTTGTCGCCATGGCCGTGACGATCGCGGCGCCGACGGCCGGGGAGCCATGGCCGGGACGGTTGTCGGACTCCGCAACTTGGATCGGCTGGATTCGGATCTGAGCCAGCGTCAGCACGACGTCGGCGGCTTCGGGGGACAGCGCGAAGATCGAGCGCGGGTCGAGAGCCGCGGTCGCTGTGGTCGCGACCGTAGCCGCCGCGGTGATTGTACCGGTTTCGGGCGTCTGACCCCTCTGTGTGGCCGCAACGACGGCGGCCATCGATGGTACGTAGTCCATTCCGCACTCTCCCCCGTCAAAGCCAAGCTTCCGATCGACCCGGGTCTAGACCTGCCTTTCACCGCGGATGCATGTCTGGCCGGATCGGTCCGGCTCAGAACGTCGCCCTCCGAGGAAGGCATGGCGGTTCCGGTTCGACGCCATTCCAACGGCACGGCCGCCCGCGCTTGCCGATCAGGCGATGCCGCGATCCGATGGTCGCACGCCTCCGATATTGACGCGGTTCCTCGACAAAGGGGTCGTGCACCCGCGCTGCGTAGCGGACCCGCCGAATTCCTTCGTCACGAAGCCACGGGTCTCGAAAGTGGCGTCATCAAAGCCGCGGGTACCATCCGGGGGTGACCTCGCGCCGAGCGCTGTCAGGAAGGCGTTCGCCTGCCTCAGACATCGGCCATCCGACGGTCGTCATGCCCGCCGATGCACCAGCGTTGAGCTTCATGCTCTACGCCGTCGACTGTGACCACCGAATAGCAGATCTGTCAACGACGCAAATACGGGCATCAACAATCTTATCGCCAATCATATCTTGGCGGCATCGATACTCAATTAAGTGCCAGATATTCTTTTCTATCCTCGATCATTGAAGCAAAAGTCCATTCCCGATCTTTGTGACAATCAAAGCGGGCCTTCAGCCCGGCAGTCAGGCCGCCGCTGAGCGCACCGCCTGGCCGCGACCGCGCCCGAGTCCGAGGACCAGCAGACACCCTGCACCGGAGAGAATGACCAGCGGCAGCAGACCAAGCGGATAGCTGCCCGTAACATCCTTGATCACGCCCAGCAGGTAGGTGCCCACGAAGCCGCCGATGTTGCCGATCGCGTTGATCTGCGCGATGCCGGCTGCCGCGGCGCCGGCCGACAACCACTCGGTGGAGAGCGCCCAGAACGGTCCCTTCACCATGTAGGTCGCGGTTACCGCGAGACACAGGATCAGGATCGTCGGCAGAAGTTGCGCCGTCGCGATCGACGCGGCGAGACTCACCGCCAGAAGGCCCAGCGGCAAAGCCGTGTGCCAGACCCGCTCCCGCTTCCGGTCGGATGACCGGCCCCAAAGGATCATCAGCACGGAGGCGACCCCGAAAGGAATCGAGTTGAGCAGCCCGGTCTCAAGATTGGTCAGACCGAAAGACTTGATGATCTGCGGTTGCCACAGGGACAGACACTGGCTCGCGCCCGAGGCTCCCGCGTAGATCAGCGATGCGGCCAGCACGTAGCGGTTGCGCAGGACTTCCCAGACGGTGAGGTGTCTGGCCGGCGCCGCCGCGCCTTCGACCACCGAAGCGCGCTCGGCGGCAAGGCGGTCCTGGAGCCACGCGCTCTGCTGGGGTGTGAGCCAGCGCGCCTCGCCCGGCCCGTCCGGCAGGAGCATGAAGGCGAGCAGGCCGAGGAGCACGGCCGGCGCCGCCTCCAAGATGAACAACCATTGCCAGCCGCGCAGGCCAAGCAGGCCGTCGGTGTTGAGGATCGCCGCGGAGATCGGCGAGCCGAGGAAGCTCGAGATCGGGATCGCCACCATGAAAACGGCCACGATCCGGCCGCGATAGGCGCGCGGGAACCAGTAGGTCAGATAGAGTATCACGCCTGGGAAGAATCCGGCCTCGGAGGCGCCCAGCAGCAGCCGCACCGCATAGAAGGATACGGGCCCGACGACGAAGGCCATGGCGGCGGAGACGAGCCCCCAGGTGATCATGATCCGGGCGATCCAGATCCGGGCTCCGAAGCGCTCCATGGCGAGATTGCTGGGCACCTCGCACAGCACGTAAGACACGTAGAACAGGCCACCGCCGAGGCCGAACTGCGCGGCCGAGAGGCCGATGTCGTGGTTCATCTGCAGAGCGGCGAAGCCGGCATTCACCCGGTCGACGAAGGCCACGAAATACGCGAGCATCAGGAACGGCAGGATCCGCCAGGTGACCCGGCGCAGGGTCGCCCGCTCGATCTCCGGAACCGCGTCCGGCGCTTGCGTCGGGGCCATGCCTGTCCTCCTGGATTATTCGGCTCGGCAGAACGTGGGCATGGAACAAGCCTGCGGGACAGGCCAGACGGTGCCGGAGACAGCCCCGGCCATCTGTCACGACGCGGGGTCCGCAACGCCACGCCGGGGCGATTACCGGTCAAGCGTCCCGGCGACCCATGGAGCTGTTTGCCCGCCGCCCGCGGACATGCGATTGAAGCCGGATGTTGACCGTCGATAGCCTCTGGCGCGCGCGGCACCGGCTCGCGCAGTTCGGGAAGAAGCGGACCGGGTCTCCGCGCATCCTCGTGATCGGCGTGTGCCAAGCCGGATCCATCGCCAAGGCGATGCGGTACCTCCTGCCCGGCGCGCAGGTGGATTTCGTCTCAGCCTTCACGGCGGCCCGCCGCTTCCCGCGCCTCGCCGACCTGATGGCGCATGCGGACGGCTACGATCACGTCTTCTCCAGCATCTACCTGCCGCGCTTCAAGGGCGGCGGTACGATCGACACCCTGCGCACGCATCCCAAGGTGCGGCTGATCCCGACGATCGTGTTCGGCGCCTACCATCCCGACCTCGTCCATGTCGGCGTGCAGGACCACAATACGCTCAACGGCCTGATCTCGGGGCCGATGGGGCATTCGCATTCCGCTGTGACACTCTTCGCGTATCTCGCGGGCTTCTCGCAGGGGCAGGCCCTGCGGCTGTTCGCCGAGCCGGTGTTCGAGCGCCTCGGCTACTACAATCTCTGGGACGAATCGGTCTCCTACCTGCGCGGATTGGGCGTCCAGGCCGGCTACGACCTCGACACGCATCTGACGCGCTGGGTGCGGCGCGGCTGCTTCATGCACTCGATCAACCACACGAAGCTCTATGTCGTGGCCGACCTCGCGCGGGGTCTGCTGACGAAGGCCGGTGTGCCATTCGAGGAATGCGATCTCGACGCGTTCCTGCCGGATGACCTGGGCGGTCAGGGCAGCTGGCCCGTCTATCCGGAGATCGGCCAGCATTACGGCATTCCGGGCAGCGCCCTTTTCTTCAAGGCGGAGACGCGCCGGTCGGGTCCGGCGCGGACCATGAGCCGGACGGAGTTCGTGGCGGCCTCCTACGCCAACTACGACCGGCGGGAGCGCAATCTCCTGATTTCCCAGCGCGTCCAGGGATGGCGCAACGATCCGCCGACGGTGGACTTCCTGCGCGAGGCGGCGGGCCGGAGCGATGCTCCCCTGCGGTCGATGGCCCAGGTGCCGGCGCTCAAGGCCGGCAGCTTCGCCGGGCACGCCTCTTAGGGATCCCGACCTCAGGCCCGATCGCCCGGGCACTTCCCGGCGCGACCGGCGTTGTCGCGCACCGCCCGCGGCCGCGGGATCGACCGCGAGGTGTTCCGATGTCTTCCCCTACCCGGCACAGGGCCGTCCGACCGGCGGTGGCTGCGGCCCTGACAGTCGTCGGCACGGCGGCCGGCCTCGTCGGCTGGAGCCGGCTGGCCGTAGATCGGCGCATGCCTCTGCCGCCCGCCCTGCCCGGCCGGCACGAGCGGCTCGGCACGAGGCGCGCCGGAGAGCTCTCACTGTACGGGACGGCCGACGTGCCGGGCGTTCCGCTGCTGCTGATCCACTCCATCAACGCGGCCGCGAACGCCTACGAGGTCCGTCCGCTCTACCTGCACTACCGTGGCCAGCGGCCAGTCTATGCCCTCGACCTGCCCGGTTTCGGCTTCTCCGAGCGGACACGCCGCCGCTACACGCCCCGGCTCATGGTGGAGGCGATCCACGCGGCCACCGAAGAGATCCGGGCCCGCCACGACGGCCTACCGATCGACGCCCTGGCGCTGTCGCTGTCCGCCTCTTTTCTCGCCCGGGCGAGTCTCGAGCGGTCCGATGCCTACCGCAGCCTCGCCCTGATCAGCCCGACGGGCTTCGACGCGCAGCTCTCCGGCGAAGGGCCGCCGGACGGGCATCGCGGGCGCGACTGGCTGCGGGACGCCCTGGACCGGCCGCCCCTGGGGCGCCCCCTCTACGATGCCCTCGTGACCCGGCCGAGCATGCGCTTCTTCCTGCGCAAGACCTTCGGCTCCTCGCGGATCGACGAAGGTCTGCTCGCCTACGACTACGCCTCGGCGCACCAGCCGGGCGCCGAGCACGCGCCGTGGTGCTTCATCGCGGGCCACCTGTTCCCGACCGATGCGACACGCCTCTACGAACGTCTGCGCCTGCCGGTCTGGATGGTTCACGGCGTGCGCGGCGACTTCGTCGATTACCGGCTCGTGCCCCGCGTGGCCGGTCGGCCCAACTGGCGGGTCGAGACGCTCCAGACCGGCGCCTTCCCGCATTTCGAGCGACTCGAGGCGGTGACGGCCGGTTACGACGCGTTCCTGGCGAGCATCACGCGCCTGCCGGCCGCTCGACCGGTTTGACCCGGAAGCGTCGCCAGACCACGCCCCCGGTCGTGGTTCGCAACCGGTGAGGTCGAGCCTGCGACTGGACAGGCGCGTTGCTCTGCAGCCGCGCTATGCGCTTCTTGGCGTCGCCGCTTGCGACAGGCTGGGCGATTCCGCTGACGCCACAGCCCGACGCGATCCGTGGCGCATCTTCGCCCCCGGCAGTGGACCGGTCGCGACCCGATCCATAAGGTCGCGACGGCCGCCCGGAGCGGTGCCGCGTTGGTATCCCATGATCGACCTGACTCTCGAGACCGCCCGCATCATCGTGGAGACCGCCCTGCGCGAGGCGCGGACCCGCGCGCTGAAGCCTCTCGCCGTGGTGGTCTACGACGCCCGCGGCGCGTTGAAGTTCGTCTCCGTCGAGGATGGCACGTCCCTGCGCCGGGCCGAGATCGCGTGCGGGAAGGCCAACGGCGCGCTGGCGCTGGGCCTCGGCTCCCGGGCGATCCACGCTCGGGCGGAGCAGCAGCCCTACTTCGTGGCGGCCGTGACCCACATTGCCGGCCCCGCCGCCCTAGTGCCGGTGCCGGGCGGCGTGCTGATCCGGTCCGGCGAGGGCCGGCTGCTCGGTGCCATCGGCATTTCCGGAGATACCTCCGACAACGACGAGATCTGTGCGGTGGCGGGCATCGAGGCGGCCGGCCTCGTGCCGGAGACCGGCGCCTGACCATGCGCCTTCGCCGGCGCGACTGGCTGGCCGGCGCGGCAGCCCTGGCCGCCGTGCGGCCAGCCGAAGCGGACGCCGCGGCCGAGCCGCTGTACCGGCGCGGCAACGACGCCGATCCCGAGACCCTCGACCCGCACCGGTCGTCGACGGTCGCGGAGGCGCACATCCTGCGCGACCTCTGCGACGGCCTCCTCACCTACGACAACCGGGGCGCCATCATTCCGGGCGCCGCCCGGGCCTGGTCTATCGGAGAGGACGGCCTGACCCTGCATTTCGACCTGCGGCCTGACGGTCGCTGGTCGAACGGCGAACCGGTGACCGCAGCGGATTTCGTCTACTCGCTCCGCCGCATCCTCGACCCGGCTACGGGCGCGAAATACGCCGAGGTGCTGTTCCCGATCCAAAATGCCGCCGCGGTGAACCGCGGAGAGAGGCCGCCTCATGCCCTCGGAGTCGTCGCGGAGGAACCTCTACGACTCACAATCACTCTGGAGCAGCCGACGCCGTACATCCTGGAGCTCCTGACCCATCAGACCGCCCTGCCGGTCCACCGAGCCTCGGTGGACCGGCACGGCGAAGCCTTCACCCGTCCCGGCAACTATGTAACCAACGGCGCCTACCGGCTCCGCGACCGGGTCCCGGGGGGCGCGATCAGCCTTGAGCCCAACCCGCACCATCCCGACGCGGCGAGCCTCGCGATCAGGCGGGTCGACTTCCTGCCGACCCCCGACATGGCCTCGGCCGTGCGCCGCTACGCGGCCGGGGAGATCGATTCGCTCGCCGACCTGCCGGTCGATCAGATCGCCGACCTGCGCCAACGCTTCGGCCAACAGGTGGTGCTCGGGCCGTCCCTCGGGCTGGCGGCGCTGGTGATCAACACCCGCAAGGCGCCGTTCTCGGACCGGCGCGTGCGGCAGGCGCTGTCGCTGGTCATCGACCGGGAGTACCTCGCCGACGGGTTGAACAGTGGCACCATGAGCCCGGCCTATTCCCTATGCCCGCCCGGCCTCGACAACTACCGCACGCCGCCCGAGGTCGAGGGGCGGCTGGGGCTCCCGATCGACCACGAGGCGGAAGCGCGCCGGCTCCTTGCCGAGGCGGGTTTCGGGCCGGATCGTCCGCTTACGGTGGAGTATCGGTTCAACGTCAGCGACAACAGCCGGATGATCGCGGTGGCGATCGGCGAGATGTGGCGCGACCTTGGAATCGTGACTCGCTACGTCTACACGGACGCGAAGACTCACTTTGCCTACTTGCGCGACGGCGGCGACTTCGACGTCGCGCGCTACAGCTGGATCGCCGACTATTCCGATCCGCAAAATTTCTTATTTCTGCTGCAGAGCGGCAATGACGGCATGAATGCCGGCCACTGGTCGGATCCCGCCTACGACGCGCTGATGGCGAAGGCCGCCGCCGAGCGCGACCTCGCCCGCCGCGCTGGCCTCCTCTACGACGCCGAGGCCATCGCCCTGCGCGAGCTGCCCTGGATCCCGCTGATGCATTACCGCTCCAAGGCGCTGATCGCACCGCGGCTGCACGGCTACCACCCGAACCTGCGCAACGCGGCGCCCACGCGGTTCCTGAGGCTGGACGCGTGATTCGCTTCATCCTGCGCCGCTTCGCGCAGTCGGTCCCCACGCTGCTCGCCGTCGTCACCGTCAGCTTCTTCCTGATGCGGCTCGCCCCCGGCGGCCCCTTCGACTTGGAACGGCCGCTGACGCCCGCCGCCATGGAAAACCTGCGCCGGGTCTACGGCCTCGACCGTCCGCTGATCGCGCAGTTCGGGAGCTATCTGGCGGCGCTGATGCGGGGCGACCTCGGGCCGTCCTTCTCGTTCCGCGACCAGAGCGTCCTGGACCTGATAGCCCGGGGCCTTCCGGTCTCCGCCACCCTAGGCATTCTCGCCCTGGCCCTGGCGGTGGCATTGGGCGTCGGCTTGGGCATCGCGGCGGCGCTCCGGCGCGGAGGCGCCGTCGACCGGTTGCTCGGGGTCGGGGCGGCGCTGACGCTCTCGCTGCCGAGCTTCGTCGTCGCGCCTCTCCTCCAGATCGCCTTCGGGTTGACGCTGCGCTGGCTGCCGCTGGGCGGCTGGGAGGGTGGCGCGCCGAGCCACCTCGTCCTTCCGATGGTGACGCTCGCCCTGCCGCAGGTCGGCGCCCTCGCCCGGCTCACCCGGACCTCGCTGGGAGAGATCCTGCGCACGCAGCCGATCCGCACCATGCGCAGCCTCGGCCTCCCGCCGTCCCGCATCACCCGCCATGCCCTCCGCGGGGCACTGCTGCCGGTAGTGGCCTATCTCGGGCCGCTCGCTGCGTCACTGCTCACGGGATCGGTGGTGGTCGAGACGATCTTCGGCTTGCCGGGCATCGGCCGCTACTTCGTCGAGGGCGCGCTCAACCGGGACTACACGCTGGTGATGGGCACGGTGCTGCTGGTCGCCAGTCTGGTGATCGCCCTCAACCTCGCGGCCGATCTCGCCTGCGCGTGGCTCGACCCGCGCCTGCGGGTCGCCACGTGAGCGCGGACTCCGCCGCGACGCGGTCGGCCCGACGCACGCTCGGCCGGCTCGCCCGGGAACGCGGCGCCCTGACGGCGCTGGCCGTGCTGATCCTGATCGCGCTGGCCTGCCTGATTGGCCCGGCGCTGACCGGACACGATCCCGAGCGCGCCTATCCGGATCTCCGTCAACTGCCGGCGGGCTTCGGCGCGCAACCGGATCCCGCTCATCTCGAGCCGGCTTTGCAGAGGCTCGCCTTCCGGATGCGCGCCAAGCTCGACGCGGTCACCCGCGAGGGTGACACGCTGCACCTGATCCTCGGATCCGACACGGGGGTCGACCGCCGCAGCCTCGTCTACCTGCCCCGCTCGGCGCTGTTCGGCACACCCAACGTCGTCGAGGATCGGGACGGCGGCCGGAGCCTCGTCGTGGCGGTTCCGGTCCGGCGCCTGCACTTCCTCCTCGGCACCGACGTACAGGGCCGCGATCTGCTCACCCGCTGCCTGGTCGCCGGCCGGATCTCCCTGGCGATCGGTCTCGCCGCGAGCCTCGTGGCACTGCTCATCGGCGTCGCCTACGGCGCCACGGCGGGGTTCGTGGGCGGGGCCTTCGATGCTGTGATGATGCGCTTCGTCGACGTGCTGTACGCGCTGCCCTTCGTATTCTTCGTCATCCTCCTGCTGGTGTTCTTCCGCCCGAGCCTGCTGCTCATGCTGGTGGCGATCGCCGCCGTGGAGTGGCTCGACATGGCCCGCGTGGTGCGGGCGCAGACCCTGTCGCTGCGCGAGCGCGACTTCGTCCGCGCCGCCCGCGCCCTGGGCATCGGCACGCCGCGGATCATCCTCCGGCACATCGTGCCCAACACCCTCGGTCCGGTGGTGGTGACCGCCACGCTCCTCGTCCCGCAGGTGATCCTCCTGGAGAGCTTCCTGTCGTTCCTGGGGCTCGGCGTGCAGGAGCCGCAGACGAGCTGGGGGGTCCTCATCGCAGAGGGCTCCCGCGCCATCGAGGCGGCCCCGCACATGTTGGCGGCTCCGGCGCTCTTCCTGATCGCGACCCTGGTGGCGCTCAACCTGCTGGGCGACGGCCTCGCTGACGCCCTGGACACACGCGCCGGCTAATCTCAGCTCAGCTCCCGGATGGGAGCGCCGGCGAGCCAAGCCTCGATGTCCTCCACCGCCTCGGTGAAGAAGGTCCGGTAGTTGTCGCGCGAGACGTAGCCGAGATGCGGCAGCGCCAGGACGTTCGGCAGGCGGCGGAACGGGCTGTCGGCGGGCAGCGGCTCGGTCTCGAACACGTCGAGGCCGGCGCCGCGGATCCAGTTCTCTTCAAGGGCGCGGACCAGGGCGGCCTGATCGACGATCGGCGCCCGGGAGGTGTTCACCAGGATGGCCTCCCGCCGCATCCGACGCAGCTCCGCCTCACCGAGGAGGCCGCGCGTCCGGTCGCCCAGGACCAGATGGATCGTGACGACGTCGCTCGCTTCCAGCAGCGCTTCCTTGGAGGCCGCGCGCTCGGCGCCGGCCGCGGCCGCGCGGGCGTCATCGAGGTTCGGACTCCACGCGATGACCCGCATGCCGAAGGCCCGTCCGATCGCGGCGACCCGGGCGCCGATCTTGCCGAGACCGAGGATGCCCAGGGTGGCGCCGGCCAGATCGGTCCCGATCGTGCTCTGCCAGGGACCGCCGTCGCGCAGGGTCCGGTTCTCCGGCACGACGTGGCGGGCGAGGCCGAGGATCAGCGCCCAGGTTAGCTCCGTCGGCGGCGTCGGGCTCGAGGCGGTCCCGCAGACCGTCACGCCGCGGGCCCGGGCGGCCGCGACGTCGATGGCGAGGTTGCGCATGCCGCTGGTGACCAGCAGCTTGAGGCGCGGCAGGCGCTCCAGGAGGGCGGCCGGGAACGGCGTGCGCTCTCGCATGATCACCAGGATCTCGGCCTGCTCGATCCGGCCGATCAGGTACTCACCGTCCGCGATGTGCTCGGAGATGGCCGCGACGGCGACGTGATCCGAGAGACGGGTCCAGTCGGCGAGCGCGAGGGCCGCATTCTGGTAGTCGTCGAGGATCAGGCAGGTCTGCATGTGATTGGGGTAGGCTTCACGCCGCGGAGCGTCAATCGAGGGTTGCTGCCGCGCCGCAACCGTCAATGCAGCGACCCGAAGATTCCGTTTTCCACGACGCTGCGCATGACAGTCCCGTCGTTCCCGGGCGCCGCAGGCGAGCCCGGAACCCAGAACCGCAGCGATGCCAGGATTGTGCGCGCCGGCGGCTCTGAATCCCAGGCTCCGCTCCGCAGCCCCGGGATGACGTCCTGATCGTCCGGATGCGCGCTGTCGGACGCAGCCTACGCCTCGGCCAGCGCCGCGAAGGCTATGGCGACCCCGGCGGCGCCCGGATCCTGCACGCCTGTGAGATCGCCGGCGGACAGATAGCTGGAGCGGCCGGCGCCGGCGCGCTCCATCTCCGCCGTGGCCTCGGCGCCCGTGCGGGCCGCCGACGCCGCGCCGGCGAGATCGCCGCCCTTCAGGGCGTCCACGGCCGGGACCAGGGCGTCGAGGAGCGTCCGCTCACCCGGGCGGGCACCGCCATAATCCTGCACTCGCGCCACGCCCTGGCTCAGGGCCTCGGGCCAGCCGGCACCGCCGATCAAGGACGACCCCGCCGCGGCGAAGAAGATCGAGCCGAGCACGCCGCTGGAGCCGCCCACGGCCCGGCCGATCCGCTCGGCGAGCGCACGGCACAGCGCCGCGTGATCGGCCTGCGGCAGCCGGTCGAGGCCGGCCAGGACGGCGCGGGCCGCTCCCGCGAAGGTCGTGCCGGCATCGCCGTCGCCGACCTTGGCGTCGAGGGCATTGAGCGTGTCCTCGGCTGCGACGAGCGCCTGCGCGACGGCGGTGATCCGCGCTGCCGCCACCGCATCGTGCGACGGGGTGAAGGCCTCGCCGGTCAAGCCCTCGGGCACCGGGCGCAGCGCCGGCGGCACGATCCGCACGGCCCCGGGCCAGGCCGGCACCGGCACGGGCTCCGCGAGTGCCGCCTCAAGCTCGTCGTCGAGCGGCAGGACCGACAGCGAAGCGCCGTGCATGTCGAGGGCCGTCATCAGCGGAGCGGGGCCGATCAGCAGGCGAACGCGCCGGCCGAGTTCGGTGGCAAGCACAGCCCGCGTTAGGACCTGCATCTCCAGGGCCGAGGCGGCGCCCAGATTATTCACCAGCAAGGCCAGCCGGCCGGCAGCGGCCACGGCGTCGGAGAGCCGGCCAGCCATCATGCGGGCGAGTTCGCCAGCCGGGGGCAGCGCGATTCGCTCGATGCCAGGCTCGCCGTGGATACCGAGGCCGAGCTCGGCTTGCCCCTCGGCGAGGCGCTCGCTGCGCGGCGAGCCTGGGATCGTGCAGGTCGAGACCGCGATGCCCAGGGACTTGGCGCCCGCGGCGCGGCGCGCGAGGGCGGCCACGCGCTCCAGGGGCGCCCCCATCTCGGCGGCATGGCCCGCGACCTTGTGGACAAACAGGGTACCGGCGACGCCGCGCGGCTGCTTCGCGTCCGGCAGGGCGATGTCGTCGGAGACGACGACGGTCTCGATCCGGCGGCCGAGCGCCCGGGCGCGCTCGGCGGCGAGGCCGAAATTCAGCCGATCGCCCGCGTAGTTCTTGATGACGAGGAGGCAGCCGGCCGGCCCGGTCACGGCCAGGATGCCGGCGAGGACCGCATCGACGCTCGGCGAGGCGAAGACGTCGCCGCAGACGGCGGCACTCAGCAGGCCCGGCCCGACGAAGCCCGCATGCGCCGGCTCATGGCCGGAGCCGCCGCCCGACACCACCGCCACCTTGCCCGTGTCGAGTGAAGCGCGCAGCACCACGCGGATGTCGGGGTCCCCGTCGAGCCGGGCGAGGCGGCCGCCGCTCGCCGCGACCAGCCCGTCGACGGCGTCGTTGACCAGGGTGGCACGGGTGTCGATGAAGTGGGCCATGGCGTGACCTTCGGTGGGGCCGGTCCGCGATTCACCGTCGGCGGCGGCGCTGGCATTGCCGCACACTCGGAGCACACGGGCAACGGCGGCCGATGGTGCGCCCGAGCGAACCGATGCCGCAGTGCCCCGCCCTGCGATGTCGGTTCATAGGCGGTCGCTAACCCTGCGCCCGCATTTACGCCAAGGTCGAGCCCGTCTCCGTCACTCCTTCACGGCGCCGGTCAGCGCGGAGACGTAGTACTCGACGAAGAACGAGTAGAGGATCACGAGCGGCAGCGAGCCGAGGAGCGCCCCCGCCATCAGCGAGCCCCACTTGTAGACGTCGCCGTCCACGAATTCGCTGACCACGGCGATCGGCACCGTCTTGTTCTGCGTCGAGGACAGGAAGGTCAGCGCGTAGATGAACTCGTTCCAGCAGAGCGTCAGCGAGAAAATCCCCGCCGAGATCAGGCCCGGGAAGGCGAGCGGCAGGATGATCTTGGTGAGGATCTGCCAGCGGCTCGCGCCGTCCATCAGCGCGCATTCCTCCAGCTCGTAGGGAATGGTCTTGAAGTAGCCCATCAGGAGCCAGGTCGAGAACGGGATCAGGATGGTCGGGTAGGCGAGGATCAGCGCGATCGGCGAGTCGAACAGGCCGTAGGCCTGCACGATCGTGGCAAGCGGGATGAACAGGATCGAGGGGGGCACAAGATAGGCTAGGAAGATCGCCGCGCCGACCCAGCCGGCGCCACGGTAGCGCACCCGCACGCAGGCGTACGCGGCGAGCACGCTGGCGAACAGCGACAGGACGGTCGCGGCCACCGACACGTACATCGTGTTCCAGAGCCAACGCGGATACTGCGTCTCGAACAGCAGCTTGTGGATGTGCTTGAATGTCGGATCCACGACCCAGAACGGGTTGAACCGCTCCATGTCGATCAGTTGCTCGTCAGGTTTGATGGCGGTGAGCGCCATCCAGTAGAACGGGAACAGCAGGACCGCGAGGATCACGAGCAGCGGCAGGTAGGTGGTCACCAGCCGCCGCGGCAGGCGCTCGAGATAGGCCATGCCCTCGGAATTGTCGGTGATCCCTGCCGGCTGCGCCGCCATGACCGGCGTGTGCAAGGGATCGGCGTGGGCGGGCGGTGCGGGGGCGCTCATCGGTCGGACTCCCCGGCCTGCCAGGCGCGGCGCTGCAGGCCAAACCACGAGATGCCGATGGCGGCGAGCAGGAACGGCACCATGGCGGTGGCGATGGCGGCGCCCTCCCCCAGCGTCCCGGAAAGGATGCCGCGCTGATACGAGAGAGTCGCCATCAAGTGGGTGGCGTTCACAGGGCCGCCCCGGGTCATGGCCCAGATCAGCTGGAAATCCGTGAAGGTGAACAGCACCGAGAAGGTCATCACCACGGCGATGATCGGCGTCAGCAGCGGCAGGGTGATCCGCGAGAAGATCTGCCAGTTGGAGGCACCATCGAGCGTCGCCGCTTCGTAGAGGGAGGGCGAGACCGTCTGGAGGCCGGCGAGCAGCGTGATGGCGATGAACGGCACGCCGCGCCAGATATTGGCGAAGATCACGCAGGCCCGGGCCATCGCCGGTTCGCCCAGGAAGTCGATGTTGCCGTCGATGATCCCGAGATGGCGCAACGACCACGAGATGATCGAGAACTGGCTGTCGAAGATCCACCAGAAGGCGATTGCCGAGAGCACGGTCGGCACCACGAACGGAATCAGCACGATCGACCGGATGATCGACTTGAACGGCATGTTCTTGTTGAGCAACAGCGCGAGGTAGAGGCCGACCCCGAACTTCACCACGGAGGCGACCACCGTGTACAGGCAGGTGTTGAACACCGAGAGCCAGAAGACGTCGTCGTCCCACAGCCACTCGTAGTTCTCCAGGCCGATGAACACGCCCTCGCGCCCGATCCGCGCGTTGGTGAAGGACAGCCAGATGCCCTTCAGCAGCGGGTAGGCCAGGAACAGGCCGAGGATCAGCGCGGTGGGCAGCATGAACCAGAAGCCCGCCCAACCGCGGCTCGCGCGCATGCGCTGCCAGGCCGAGCGGGTCGGAACCGCGACCGGGGCGGGCTGTGTCAGGGCCGTGTGCGCCATGGTCTCGGCTCCGCTTCCGGCTCAGGTGTTCCTGAAGATGCGCGTGGCGGCGCGCTCGGCGTTCTTGATCGCGCCCTTCACGTCCTCGCGCCCCGTGCAGTGGCTCGCGAACATGTCGACGATCACGAAGTCGGCCAGCACCGCGGCGATGCGCTCGCTGACCGGCGCCAGTCCGCCGGCCGCGAGGGAGCGCCGGCCTGCCTCGGCGAAGACCGCGTTCTTCGGGTCGCTCGTCCAGATCGGGTTCTTGGGATAGTTCGACAGCGGCTCGCACAGGTAGCCCTGCGCCGCCTCGAGCCACGGATTGTAGTTGGCCGCCTCCATCATGAAGGCGATGAACGCCTTACAGGCGTTGGGCGCCTTCGAGTATTTGAAGGCCAGGATCGGGAAGGCGAGCTGGAACTCGGTGGGCTTGCCGGCCGGGCCGATCGGCCAGACGGCGTGATCCATGTCCTCGGCGAGCTTCGGGTTGTCCTTCTTGGCCGCCGCGTAGATCGAGATGCCGTTGTTGGTGAGGTACAGGTCGCCCGCCAGGAAGGCCTTGTTGTTCGACGAGTCGTTCCACGAGACCGTGCCGGGCACGAAGGTCTCGTAGAGGGACTTGACGTATTCGAGCGCCTTGGCCGTCTCCGGCGAGTTGATAACGATCTTCTCGTTGGCATCCACGAGGTTGCCGCCGTGGGACCAGAGCGCCCAGTGGCACCACGTGTTGCCGTCGCCCGTGGCGTGGCCGAGGGCGAAGCCGGCGGGCGTGTTGTTCTTCTTCAGGCCCCGGCAGAGTTCGAGGAAGCCCGCCGTGTCGGTCGGAAACTTGTCGAAACCCGCCTTCTTCATGGCCGAGATGCGGTAGTTCGGGTAACCGCCGTTGAAGGCGACCGGAATCGCGATCCACTTGCCCTTGACCTTGCCGTAGGCCTCGGCGGACGGGAACCACGGCCCGTACTTCTTGCCGAGTGACTCCGCCACGTCCTCCAGCGGCAGGCACTTGTCGGGGAACAGCGCCGGGAACGAGAACAGGCCCCAGACCATGTCGGGGCCCTGGCCCGTATTGGCCGCCACCGAGGCCTTGGGCTGGATGTCGTCGAACGATTCGTTGCTCACCGTCACCTTGACGCCGGTCGCCTTGGTGAAGGCCTCGACCATCTTCATGAACGCGTCGTCCTCGCTCGGGACGAAGCGCTTCCAGCGCAGCAGCGACAGGCTCGCTCCCGGCTCGGGCTTCCACTCGGTGCTCTGCGCCCAAGCCTTGGCGAAGCCCAGGAGGTCGCCGCCGGCCGCGAGGCCGGTCGCGGCGGCACCCGCCAGGAGGGAACGGCGGTCGAGTACGGACATCGTAGGCTACTCCCTCGGTGATTCTCGTTCGTGGGCGCGGGCGTACCGCGCGGATGCGGATCAGCTCGGCAGGCGACGGCCGGACTCGGCGTCGAAGAAGTGGACGCGGTTCGGCCGCAGCGAGATCGTCTCGCCCGGCCGCTCGCGCACGCGCTCGCGCAGCACGCAGGTGAGGTCCTGGCCCACCGCCCGCACCGCCAGCATGGTCTCGGATCCGGTCGGCTCCACGACCACGACCTCGGCGGCGATCCCGTCGGGCGCGACGTCGAAATGCTCGGGCCGGACCCCCAGGATGAGGGGCCGCCCCTCGACGGAGGCCGGCGCCTCGGCCAGCGGGATCGTCAGGCCGGTCTCGGTGACGAAGGCAAGGCGCCCGTTCGCCCTGATCTTGCCGGGTATGAAGTTCATGGCCGGCGAGCCGATGAAGCCCGCGACGAACAGGTTGTCCGGCCGGTCGTAGAGTTCGAGCGGCGGCCCGATCTGCTCGACGATGCCATCGTGCATCACCACGATCCGGTCGGCCATGGTCATGGCCTCGATCTGGTCGTGGGTCACGTAGATCGTCGTGGTCTTCAGTCGCTGGTGCAGTTCCTTGATCTCGGTGCGCATGGCCACGCGCAGCTTGGCGTCGAGGTTCGACAGCGGCTCGTCGAACAGGAAGACCTGCGGATCGCGCACGATCGCCCGGCCCATGGCGACGCGCTGACGCTGGCCGCCGGAGAGCTGGCGCGGGTAGCGGTCGAGGAGATGGGTCAGGCCGAGGATTTGCGCGGCCTTGTTGACGCGCAGGTCGATCTCAGAGGCCGGCGCCTTCCGGATTCGCATCGAGAAGGCCATGTTCTCGCGGACCGTCAGGTGCGGGTAGAGCGCGTAATTCTGGAACACCATCGCGATGTCCCGCTCCTTCGGCGGCACATCGTTCACGACTCGCTCGCCGATGCGGATCTCGCCGCCGGAGATGTTTTCCAGGCCGGCGATCATCCGCAAAAGTGTCGACTTCCCGCAGCCCGATGGGCCGACCAGGATCACGAACTCGCCGTCCCGTATGTCCACGGACACGCCGTGCAGGACGTTCGTCGATCCGAAAGCCTTGCGAACCTCGCGGATTCCCACCGAGGCCATGCTTCCTCCCGAACAAGGCCGCTCTGTCGGCGGCTCTAGACGATGAGTACAAAGGAGCGTGTGGTAGAAAGCAAGCGGCCGCCACGGCAAAGCTGCAGATAATCTACCATCTGTCAGGCTATGCGTGACGGGCGGGTGACGAGGCCGTTCCGGTGAAACAAGCTGGTGGGATTAAGGACGACGCGCGATGCTAAGGGACCGCGCTCCGGTCGCGAGGCCGGAGGGACGATTCGCGGGCTTATGTTCGAGGGAAGTGAGCGCATGTCGTCATCGGGCCTGACCGCGCGGGACATCCTGCCCGCCGATGGATGCCGGGGAGCTCTCGCAGGAAGGCTGTGGCGGCCGGACGTGTCCGGCCCGAGCGTCGTGGCGATCCGGGACGATGCGGCAGGCGAGGCCCGGGTCGTCGACGTCACCGCCACCTTTCCCACGGTGAGTGACCTCTGCGAGTCGCGCGATCCCGGAGCCGCCCTGCGCGGCGCGGACGGCGTGGATCTCGGAAGCCTCGACGCGATCCTGGCCAACACGCCGCCCGACGGACGTGACGCAGGCCGCCCGTGGCTCCTCGCGCCGGTCGACCTCCAGGCTCTCAAGGCGGCGGGCGTCACCTTCGCCACCTCCATGCTGGAGCGCGTGATCGAGGAGCGCGCCCGGGGCGACCTCGCCGCCGCGGCGGCGATCCGCGCGGAGGTCGAGCGCCTCGTCGGCCGCGACCTGCGCCGGCTGAAGCCCGGCTCGCCCGAGGCGATGGCCCTGAAGGAGGTGCTGGTCGCGCAGGGGGCCTGGAGCCAGTACCTGGAGGTCGGCATTGGCCCGGATGCCGAGATCTTCACCAAGGCGCAGCCGCTCTCCGCGGTGGGCTGCGGGGCGGATGCGGGCCTCCATCCGGATTCGCACTGGAACAACCCGGAGCCCGAGGTGGCGCTCGCCGTCGCCTCCGACCAGCGCATCGTCGGCGCGACGCTCGCCAACGACGTGAACCTGCGGGATTTCGAGGGCCGCTCGGCGCTGCTGCTCGGCAAGGCCAAGGACAACAACGCCTCCTGCGCCCTCGGGCCGTTCCTGCGCCTGTTCGACGACACGTTCGGCCTCGACGATGTCCGTCGCACGACCGTCACCCTCGAGGTGACCGGGACGGACGGCTTCCGGCTCGAGGGCACATCGCCGCTCGCCGAGATCAGCCGCGACCCGGAGGAGCTTGCCGACGCGCTGATGGGGCGCACGCACAATTATCCGGACGGCGCTCTCCTTCTCCTCGGCACGATGTTCGCGCCGATCCAGGACCGCCACGGGCCGGGCCTCGGCTTCACCCATGCCGAGAATGACCGGGTCGTGGTGGCGAGCCCGGAACTCGGAAGCCTCGTCAACCGCATGCGTCCGTGCGACGCCTGCGAGCCCTGGACGTTCGGTGCGCGCGCACTGATGCGCAACCTCGCGGCGCGCGGACTTCTGTGACAGAGCGTCGGGTCGAGAGTTGCTCGACTCGAAGACCCACGGTCCATGACATCCGGGTGCCGCGGTTGGGATGCCCTGCGTCTCAGCAGAGGACACGCTGATCTTCCATCCCCCGCACCGTCATCCCGGGCCACAGCGGAGCCTGGATCCAGAGCCGCCGATGCGCCAAGCCTTGCACCGGCCGCGGCTCCAGATTCCGGGTTCGCCTTCGGCGCCCTGGAATGACGGTGCGAGCACGGGCGGAGCAGCACACTGCCGCCGACGGTGTGAGCACGTCTTGTTCCGCGAAGGTGGAGATGCTGTCGTATACCGTGACAATGCCTGATCCCTCCGAGATGATGCCGATGACCTCTGCCGCCCTCCTCGACCGCCTGACCGCGATCGTCGGACCGACCGGCCTCGTCACCGGCGACGAGCTGCGCGGCCGGTCGGCGAACTGGACCCGCCCGACCGAGCCCTGCGCCGCCCTGGCACTGGTCCGCCCGCGCAGCACCGCAGAAACGAGCGCCGTGATGACGGCCTGCCACGCGGCCGGCGTCGCGGTGGTGCCGCGGGGCGGCGCCACCGGCCTCGTCGACGGCACGCTCTGCGCGCCGGACGAGATCACCCTGTCCACGGAGCGCATGACCGGCATCGAGCCGGTGGATCCGCTCGGCATGACGGTGGTGGTCGGCACGGGCGCCACCCTCGAGAGCGTGCAGGACGCGGCCGCCGCAAGCGGCCTGTTCTTCCCCCTCGACCTCGGCGCCCGCGGCTCCGCGACGATCGGCGGCGCGATCTCCACCAACGCCGGCGGCCTTCGGGTGCTCCGCTACGGCATGATGCGCGAGATGGTGCTGGGCCTGGAGGCGGTACTCGCCGACGGCACGGTGGTGTCGTCCATGCGCCCGCTGATCAAGAACAACACCGGCCTCGACCTGAAGCAGCTCTTCGTCGGCACCGAGGGCACGCTGGGCATCGTCACGCGGGCGGTTCTGCGCCTACGCCCGGAGCCCGCGGGTTACGCCACCGCGCTGATCGCCTGCCCGGGGGTGGATGACGGGGCGCGGGTGCTGCGGGCGGCGCAGAGCGCCTTCCAGGGGCGCGTCTCTTCCTTCGAAGGGCTGTGGCCCGATTTCTACCGGCTCATGACGGCGCCGGGGCGCGCCACCCGGCCGCTCGGCCCCGATTACCCGTTCTACGCCATCATCGAGGTCGAGTGCGTAACCGAGGAGTCGGACCGCTTCCTCGGCCTGCTGGAGGGCCTGATGGGCGACGGCACGATCCTCGACGCCGCCGTGGCCTCCTCGGAGGAGCAGCGCCGGGGCATGTGGCGGATCCGCGACCGGGTCGAGCACCTCAACGCCGACGGGATCGAGCGGGCCTTCGACGTCAGCGTGCCGCTGTCGCGCATGGACGGCTATGTCCGCGGGGCCCTGGACCGGCTCGCCGCGATCCCTGACTGCCGCGCCGTCGTGTACGGACATATCGGCGACAACAACCTGCACTGGAACACCACCCGCCTCGACGCGGCCGGCAATGCCGCGATCGATGCGGCGATCTACGAGCCCCTGGCGGCGCTGAACGGCTCGGTCTCGGCCGAGCACGGGATCGGCCTGGAGAAGCGTGCCAAGCTGAAGCTGTCGCGCTCGCCGGAGGAGATCGCCGCGATGCGGCTGGTCAAGCGGGCGCTCGATCCGGAGAACCGGCTGAACCCCGGCAAGATCTTTTGACGGTCTCGCCGTGGCGATCCGGCTGGCGGTGCGCCTGACGCCGCGCGGCGGCCGCGACGCCGTGGAGGGCTGGGCGCGGGACGAGAAGGGCCAGCCCTTCTTGAAGGCTCGCGTCTCCGCGGCGCCGGTGGATGGGGCGGCAAACGCGGCGCTCGTGGTGCTGATCGCCAAGGCGTTGAAGGTAAGCCGCGGGTCGGTCCGGATCGTGTCGGGGGACCAGAGCCGGCTGAAGATCTTGGAGATCGATGGGCTCGGGCTGGCAGATCTGGAGCACGTCTTCGGCCAGCCGTGAGGGGCATGCCGGACGGCCCATCCGTCTTTGCGAGCGTCGCGAAGCAATCCAGAAGCGCCACGCTCACGAAAGTCCCGCTGCCCTGGGTTGCTTCGCTGCGCTCGCATAGAGGCGCGCTTTCCAGGGTCCGCCGCAACCGATCCGTCGGCCGGACCCGGCCGACGCGTGCGGGGCGGGTCAGTCCTCGGCGCACGATGTCGCGGAACGCCGGGCTTCGCTTAGAACGCGACCTTGTCGCCACCTTTCAACGCCAGCATCTCGCGCGCTTCGTCAGGCGAGGCGACCGACAGCCCCAGCCCCTCGATGATCGACCGAACGCGGCGCACCTGCGCGGCGTTGGTCTCGGCCAACTTGCCGGGCCCGTCCCACAGGCTGTCCTCCAGCCCGACCCGGACGTTGCCGCCCATCGCGGCCGCCATGGCGGCGATATTCATCTGATTGCGGCCCGCCCCCAGCACGGACCAGCGGTACTGGTCGCCGAACAGCCGGTCGGCGGTGCGCTTCATGTGCATCACGTCGTCGGGATGCGCGCCGATGCCGCCCTGCAGGCCGAAGACCGTCTGGATGAACAGCGGTGCCTGAACGAGGCCGCGGTCGAAAAAGTATTTCAGGTTGTAGAGATGGGCAGTGTCATAGCACTCGAACTCGAACCTCGTGCCGTTCGGCCCGCAGGTAGTCAGGATGTGCTCGATCTGCCCGAAAGTGTTGCGGAAGATGATGTCCTTGTTGCCGAGGTAGTCGCGCTCCCACTGGTGCTTCAGGTCCTTGAAGCGGTCGAGCATGCCGAACAGGCCGAAATTCATCGAGCCGAGGTTCAGCGAGGCCACCTCCGGCTGGAAGGTCGCGGCCGGGCGGACCCGCTCCTCGATCGACATGGTCGGAGCGCCGCCGGTGGTGAGGTTCACCACGCAGGACGAGCGCTGCTTGATCACCGGCAGGAATTTCGCGAACGCCTCCGGCGATTGGTCCGGCTGGCCGGTCTCGGGGTTGCGGGCGTGCAGGTGCACGATGGCCGCGCCCGCCTCCGCCGCGCCGATGGCGGCATCGGCGATCTCTTCCGGCGTCACGGGCAGATGCGGTGACATGCTCGGCGTGTGGATCGCGCCGGTGACCGCGCAGGTGATGATGACTTTCCGCTGGGAGGCCATGCTCAATCCTTGTGTGAAGCCTTGTGGGCCCGCAGCGCGGCGAGCCGCGCGTCGCGGCGGTTCATGCGGGCGGGCAGGTCGTCGGGCGCCGGCCATTGCGCCAGGATCATCTCGACGGCCGGCGCCTCGTAGACCGCAGGTGATGGGGGATCGGCCGCGAGGCGCTTGTAGAAGGCGGTGTAGCGCGCGCAGTAATCGGCGATGCCCCCCGGCGCGTTCAGCGCGATGGTCTCGAACGGCCCCATGAAGCTCCAGCGCAGGCCGAGGCCGTCGGAGACGGTCCTGTCGAGATCCTGCGGGGTCACGTAGCCCTCGGACGCCAGGCGGAATGCCTCCGCCAGCAGCGCCCCCTGCAGCCGGTTGAGGATGAAGCCCTCGACCTCCTTCAGCACCGTGATCGGCACTTGGCCGATCTGCTCGTAGACCGCCCGCGCCCGGGCGAGAGCCTCCGGCGTGCTCCAGGGCGCACCGGAAATCTCCACCAGCGGGATCAGGTGTGGCGGATTCACCGGATGGCCGATCAGGCAGCGGCTGCGGCCCGGCAGATCTTCCGTGAACAGGGAGCAGCGGATCGCCGACGAGGACGAGGCGATCACGGCATTCCGCGGGGCATGGGCGTCGAGCTGGGCGAAGAGGGCCCGCTTGATGTCGAGCCGCTCCGGTCCGTTCTCCTGGACGAAGGTGACGCCGTCGAGGCATGTGCCGAGGCTCCCCACGGCCTCGATCCGGCCCGCGGCGCTCTCCGGATCAGGACAGAGACCATGCTCCGCCAGGGTCCGCAGCCCCGCGTCGCAGAGCGGGATCGCGGCCTCGGCGACACCCGCGTTGGCATCGAACAGCCGGACGGTCCAGCCCGCGCGGGCGAAGATCATCGCCCAGGCCCGGCCGATCAGACCGGCGCCAATGACCGCGACGCTCTCGGTCAAGATCGCCCTCCCACGATTCCGCCGGCCGGTCCGCCTCGCATCGGCGGCCGGTCTCGCCAGCTGTGATCACAGATCACTAGCGTCTGGGACCCGGTTGCGTCTAGTCTGGCGCATGACCGTCGTGCCGGCCCTCGCCGACCTTCCGCAGCTGGAGAGGCACACCCTGTCGGGCACCGCCTACGCGGCGCTCGCGGATCTTCTTGCCTCCGGGCGGCTGGCGCCGGGCGACCGGCTGTCGCTGCGGCGGAGCGCGGCGGCGTTCGGCGTATCCGTCATGCCGGTCCGCGAGGCCGTGAGCCGGCTCGTGGCCGAGGGCGTGCTGGAAGTCGCCCCGGCGCGGATCATCCGCGTGCCGATCATGTCCGCCGCGGCCTTCCGGGCGCTCGCCGAGACTCGCATCGCGGTCGAGGGTATCGCCGCTGCCCGCGCAGCGGAACGCAGGACCGCCGACGATCTGGGGGCGATCCGGAGGGCCGAAGCGGCTTTCCGGACCGAGGCCGGGACCGTCCAGCCCGACCTGGCCCGCGCAGTTCAGCTCAACCGCGATCTGCACTTCGCGATCTACGGCGCCTGCGGGCTCGCCCCCCTCCTGGAGATCATCGCCCGGCTGTGGCTGAAGGCGGGCCCGGTGATCAACTTGGACCTGCGCGCCTGCCCGAAGCGGCTACGCCAGGGCTTCGCCCTGCGTCGGCACGCCGAGGCCCTGGCGGCCATCGAGGCCCGCGACAGTCCGGCGGCCGCGGCCGCCATCGCAGCCGACATCCGCGAGGCTGCGGACTTCATCGTGTCCCGCGGCGACCTGCACGACACAAACGGGGAGGAGTGAGCATGGATCTCGGGATTGCCGGCCTGCGGGTGCTGGTGACGGCAGGGGCCGCGGGCATCGGGCGCAGCATCGTCGACGCGTTCCTTGAGGAAGGCGCGCAGGTCTTCGCCTGCGACATCGACGCGGAGGCGCTCAACGCTCTGCCGGCCGCCGTGGGGCGCAGCCGGACTGACGTGGCCAATCGCGACGCGGTGACGGCGATGATGACTCAGGCGGTCGACGCCCTCGGCGGCCTCGACGTGCTGGTCAACAACGCCGGCATCGCCGGGCCGACCGGCCGGGTCGAGGAGATCGCCCCCGAAGAGTGGGATCGATGCCTGACCGTCTGCCTGACGAGCCAGTTCAACTGCGCGCGGCTGGCCGTGCCGCACCTGCGCCAGAGCGCGAACGCCTCGATCGTCAACCTGTCGTCGGCCGCCGGCAAGTTCGGCTTCGCCCTGCGCAGCCCCTACGCGGCGGCCAAATGGGGGGTGATCGGCTTCACCAAATCCCTGGCGATCGAGCTCGGCGGGGCCGGCATCCGGGTGAACGCCATCCTGCCAGGGCTCGTCGCCGGCGACCGCCAGCGGCGGGTGCTCGAATCCAAGGCGCAGCAGCAGGGCACCAGCTTCGCCGAGATGGAGGCGCGCGCCTTCTCGTTCGTGTCGGTCAAGGAATACGTGACCGCCCGGCAGCTCGCCGACCAGATCCTGCTGCTCTGCTCGCCCCGGGGCCGGACCATCTCGGGGCAGGCCATCTCCATCGACGGTGACACCCGGATGCTGTCCTGAACGCAACCGCGCGTGGATTATGCTGCGGAGCAGATCGCGGCAGGGTAGGTATCAGGCAGAGCAAGAAGGTGCTGCGCCCAGCGTGACCGGCTGGCGCGCGGGCCTCGAGGGCCAGAGCAACGGCCCGAGGATGTGAGGAAGCGACCATGAGCGACAAACGCCGCGTCTCGCCTGCCGACCTGCGCTCAAAGGCGTGGTTCGACAACCCGCACAATCCGGGCATGACCGCGCTCTACCTGGAGCGCTACCTCAACTACGGGCTGACGCCGGAGGAGCTGCGCTCGGGTAAGCCGCTGATCGGCATCGCGCAGACCGGCTCCGACCTCTCGCCCTGCAACCGCCACCACATCGAGCTCGCCAAGCGGGTCCGGGAGGGGATCACGGCGGCCGGCGGCGTCGCCTTCGAATTCCCGTGCCATCCGATCCAGGAGACCGGCAAGCGCCCGACCGCGTCGCTCGACCGCAACCTCGCCTACCTGTCGCTGGTGGAGGTGCTGTACGGCTACCCGCTCGACGGCGTCGTGCTCCTGACCGGTTGCGACAAGACCATGCCGGCCTGCCTGATGGCGGCCGCGACCGTGAACATCCCGGCGATCTCGCTCAATGTCGGTCCGATGCTCAACGGCTACTTCCACAAGGAGCTGACCGGCTCGGGCACGATCGTCTGGAAGGCCCGCGAGCGCCACGCCGCCGGCGACATCGACTTCCAGCAGTTCATGGACATCGTCGGCTCGTCGGCCCCCTCCACCGGCCATTGCAACACGATGGGCACGGCCTCCACGATGAACGCGCTGGCCGAGGCGCTGGGCCTCGCGCTGCCGGGCTCGGCCGCGATCCCCGCGCCTTACCGCGAGCGCGGGCAGGCGGCCTACGCCACCGGCCAGCGGATCGTCGAGATGGTCTGGGAGGATCTGAAGCCGTCCGACATCCTCACCCGCGAAGCCTTCGAGAACGCCATCGTGGCCAACGCCGCCATCGGCGGCTCGACCAACGCGCCGATCCACATCAACGCCATCGCCAAGCATATCGGTGTGCCGCTCAACTGCGACGACTGGGAGCAGGTCGGGTTCGAGATTCCGCTGCTCGTCGACATGCAGCCCGCCGGCCGCTGGCTCGGGGAGGAGTATTTCCGCGCGGGCGGCCTCCCAGCCGTGTTCGCCGAGCTGATCGAGGCCGGAAAGGTCCATACCGGCGCGCTGACCTGCAACGGACGCACGGTGGGCGAGAACTACAGCGGCCGGCACAGCTGGAACCGCGACGTGATCCGCGCCTACGCGGAGCCGCTGCTGGAGCGCGCAGGCTTCCTCAACCTCAAGGGCAGCCTGTTCGACTCGGCGATCATGAAGACCTGCGTGATCTCCGAGGAGTTCGCCGCCCGCTACCTGCGCAATCCCGCCGACCCGATGGCGTTCGAGGGTCGCGTGGTCGTGTTCGACGGGCCGGAAGACTACCACACCCGCATCGACGATCCGGCCCTCGACATCGACGAGACCACCATCCTGATCATGCGGGGCGCCGGGCCGATCGGCTATCCGGGCGCCGCCGAGGTGGTGAACATGCAGCCGCCCGGCGCGCTGATCCGGCGCGGCGTGACCTCGCTGCCCTGCGTCGGCGACGGCCGGCAATCCGGCACCTCCGGCACGCCCGCCATCCTCAACGCCTCGCCGGAGGCGGCGGCGGGCGGCGGCTTGGCGCTGCTGCAGACCGGCGACCGGATCCGCATCGACCTGAATCGGCGCAGCGCCGACATCCTGCTGCCGCCCGAGGAGCTGGAGCGGCGGCGGGAGGATCTGGCCGGTCGGGGCGGCTTCCCCTACCCGGCCACACAGACGCCCTGGCAGGAGATCTACCGCGATCAGGTGGATCAGCTTGATCAGGGGATGGTGCTCAAGGGCGCGGTCAAGTTCCAGAAGGTCGCGCAAACCTCGGGCGTGCCGCGGGACAACCACTGAGCGCGCTCGGTCCCGCGCCTCAAGCGCACAGATCGCCGAGGGCGATTTCCGTTTCAATGAATTTTGAATACAATCCCCATCCGGTGGTCTCGGATCACCGGGGGAGGATGCGGACGTGAACGGAACGAGGGCGCAGATCGCACCGGCGCCGCGCGCAGCGGCGCGTCTTGACGCCGGCTTGGCGCGCCGGCTGGCGGAGCAGCTCCAGGGAGAAGCGCGCTTCGACGCTTTCACGCGTGGACGCTACAGCACCGATGCGTCGATCTACCAGATCATGCCGGCCGGCGTGGTTCTGCCGCGCTCGGCCGCCGACATCGCCGCGACCCTCCGGATCGCCGCCGAGCACGGCGCGCCGGTGATCCTGCGCGGCGGCGGCACCTCGCAGAACGGCCAGCCGATCGGCTCCGGCCTCGTGGTCGACTGCTCGCGCCACTTCAACGGTGTGCTCGCCTACGACCCGGAGGCCGGCACGATCACGGTCGAGCCCGGCATGGTGCTGGAGCGGCTGAACGCCCGGGTGAAGGCGGACGGCTGGTTCTTCCCCGTCGAGCCCTCGACGGCGACGCGCTGCACCATCGGCGGCATGGCGGGCAACAATTCCTGCGGCGCCCGCTCCCTGCGCTACGGCAAGATGAGCGACAACGTCGTGGCGATGGAGGCGCTCCTGCCCGACGGCGAGGCCTTCGCGTTCGGCTTCGTCGGCAGGGACGCGTCAGGCGTCACGGGCTACAGCCGCGCCGAGGCCCTGGCGGAGCGCATGCGCGCCCTCGCCCACACCCATCGCGACGAGATCGCGGCGCGCTATCCGAAGGTGCAGCGGCGGGTGGGCGGCTACAATCTCGACGCCCTGATCGAGGATCGGCCGAACCTCGCCCATCTGCTGGTCGGTTCCGAGGGGACGCTCGCCGCAACGACCTCGGTCACCCTGAAGCTGTCGCGGCTGCCGAAGCACCGGGTGATGGGCGTCTGCCATTTCCCGTCCTTCCGGGCCGCCATGGAGACGACGCAGCACATCGTCGCGCTGGACCCGGTGGCGGTCGAACTGGTGGACAACAACGTGCTGGTTCTCGGGGCCGATATCCCGCTGTTCCGCACGACCCTGGCGGACATCACCCGCGGCAAGCCGAACTGCTTGCTGCTGACCGAATTCGCCGGCGACGACCTCGAAGCCCTGAAGCGCGACCTGAAGCGCCTCGACGCCTGCATGGCCGACCACGGCTACCCGAATGCCGTCGTCGAGGTGGTGGAGCCACCCCGGCAGAAGTCGGTCTGGGAGGTGCGCGAGGCCTGCCTCAACATCATGATGTCGATGAAGGGCGACGCGAAACCCGTCTCGTTCATCGAGGATTGCGCGGTGCCGCTGGAGCACCTCGCCGACTACACCGACGCGGTCACCGAGGTCTTCACCAAGCACGGCACCCGCGGCACGTGGTACGCCCACGCGTCGGTCGGCTGCCTCCATGTCCGGCCGATCCTGAACATGAAGGTGGGCGACGACGTCCGCCGCATGCGCGCGATCGCGGAGGAGACCTCCGAGCTGGTCCGCCGCTACGAGGGCTCCTATTCCGGCGAGCACGGCGACGGGATCTCCCGCTCGGAATACATCGAACCTCTGTTCGGCCCGATCCTGACCCGCGCCTTCGAGACGGTGAAGGACGAGTTCGATCCCGAGAACCGGCTCAATCCCAACAAGATCGTCCGCCCGCTCCGGATGGACGACCGCGAGCTGTTCCGGTTCAAGCCGGACTACGCCGCGTCGCAGCCGCTGAAAACCGCCCTCGACTGGTCGGATTGGGGTGGCTTCGGCGCGGCCGTGGAGATGTGCAACAACAACGGCACCTGCCGGAAGCTCGCGGGCGGGGCGATGTGCCCGTCCTATCGCGCCACCCGCGAGGAGCAGCACCTCACCCGAGGCCGGGCCAACTCCCTGCGGCTCGCCATCTCGGGTCAGCTCGGTGCCGACGCCTTCACCAGCCCGGAGATGAAGCGGACCCTCGACCTCTGCGTGTCCTGCAAGGCCTGCCGCCGCGAGTGCCCGACGGGCGTCGACATGGCCAAGATGAAGATCGAGTTTCTGCACCATTATCACGCCCGGCACGGCCTGCCGCTGCGGGAGCGGCTGATCGCGCTGATGCCGCTCTATGCCGGCGCAGCCGCGAAGCTCGCGCCGCTCCTCAACCTGCGCGACCGGTATCCTGCCCTCGCCGCCCTGTCGGAGCGGATGGCCGGGCTCTCCGCGCGGCGCTCCCTGCCGCGCTGGGGGCGCCCTTGGCGGGAGCAGGGCGAGGCCGCCCATCCCGGCGACGTCGCGGGGGATTTTCGCGACGTCATCCTGTTCGGCGACACCTTCAACCGCGCCTTCGAGCGCGAGAACTTGGAGGCGGCCGAGCGCGTGTTACGGGCCGCCGGCTACCGCCTGCACCGGGTCGATCCGCCCCGCGGCCGCCGGCCGCTCTGCTGCGGCCGGACATGGCTCGCCTCCGGGCAGACCGACCGGGCGCGCCGGGAGGCGCAGCGCACCCTCGACACGCTGCTGCCGTTCGTCCGCGCCGGGGCGCGGGTGGTCGGCCTGGAGCCGTCCTGCCTGCTCACCTTCCGCGACGAGTTCGTCGCCCTGCTCCCGGGTGAGGACGCCGCCCTGCTCGCCCGGCAATCGGTCCTGTTCGAGGAACTCTTGGCCAACGATCTCTCCGCAGGGCGCATCGAGCTTCCCCTGGCACACCAGGAAGGACGCGTCGCCCACCTGCACGGCCATTGCCACCAGAAATCCTTCGGCCTGATGGGATCGGTGGAGACCGTGCTGCGGGCGGTCCCGGGCCTCGACCTCCGCGTGATCGAATCGAGTTGCTGCGGGATGGCGG
Organism: Methylobacterium sp. A49B; assembly: GCF_053346215.1. Classification (NCBI taxonomy): domain Bacteria; kingdom Pseudomonadati; phylum Pseudomonadota; class Alphaproteobacteria; order Hyphomicrobiales; family Methylobacteriaceae; genus Methylobacterium; species Methylobacterium sp. A49B. The sequence continues at coordinate 43,705 of NZ_JBKFBO010000008.1, read as the reverse complement.
GCGCCTTCGGGTATCGGCCGGAATCGATCGACACCTCCTTCGCCATGGCGGAGCTGTCTCTGTTCCCGGCGCTTCGGGCCGCTGGCCCGGACGATCTCGTGGTGGCCGACGGGACAAGCTGCCGTCATCAGATTCATGACGGGCTCGGCCTCCGCGCAGAACATGTGGCTCGCGTTCTGGATCAAGCTCTCGTGCCTCGACACTGAATTGCCGGACACCTACACAAGGGACACAGGTCATTTCGACCTGCCGTGTGTCGGGGGACCATGAACAAGATCGAGCCCGGGATCGGTATCAGCCGCCGCTACCTGCACGACGAGGTGGCGGAGCGGATGCGTGACCTGATCCGGTCCGGCGAGATGGAACCGAAGGCCCGGATCAACGAGAGTGAGCTGACGGAGCGGTTCGGCATCTCGCGTACGCCGCTGCGCGAGGCGATCAAGATCCTCGCCACGGAGGGCCTGCTCGAACTGCTCCCGAACCGGGGCGCGCGCGTCGCCAGCATCTCGGACACCGAGCTTGAGGAGATGATGGAGGTGATTGCCGGTCTCGAGGCAACCGCCGGAGATCTCGCCTGCCGGACCATCAGCGACGCCGAGATCGACGCACTCCTCGTCGATCACGAGGCGATGGTGCGCGCGTGGAAGGCGGGCGACGAGGCCGGCTACTTCAGCCACAACCGCCGGATCCACGAAGGCATCATGGCGGCGAGCCGCAACACGATCCTGGCGAACATCTACGAGAGCCTGTCGGGCCGCATCCAACGCTCGCGCTACTCCGCCCACCAGACGCCGGAACAATGGGCCCGCGCGGTCGCCGAGCACGAGCGGATGATCGAACTGCTGCGCGCCCGCGACGGCGCGGCCCTGGCCGTGCTGATGCGCGAGCACATCCGCGGGAAGAAATCGGTGATCGCGGCGAATTACGGAGACGCGGAGAACGCCTGAGACGCGGCTCGCGCTTCCCGTCTGCCAGACTGCAGGATCTCCCAAGCCTGCCCGGATCGGACGGCGTGACGCTCAGGCCGCGCTCGGTGCGCGCAGGCCGGCCACGAGGTCGGTGAAGCGGTCGCCCTGCACGACCACGTGGCTGCGCAGCGCGTCGGCGGCCCGGGTCTCGTCCCCGGCGAGGATGGCGTCGACGATCGCCTCGTGCTCGGCCAGCGACTGGGGGAGGCGCTGCCGGACGCGCAGCTGCAGGCGGCGGTAGGGCGCCAGCCGGCGATGCAGCGAGAGGGCCTGTTCCGCCAGGAACGCGTTGTGGCTCGCCCGGTACACCACCCGGTGGAACACGTAGTTCTCGGCGTAGTAGGCCTCGGTGTCGGACGTCGCGAGGGCGCTCCGGCAGCCATCGAGGGCCGAACGCAGTGCCGCGGCGTCGTCGGTCCCGAAGCGTCGCGCCGCGAGCCGGCCGCAGGCCGCCTCGATCTCCGCCATGGTCTCGAACATGGCGAGCAGAAGATGAGGCTCGGGCGCGCTGACGATCGCACCCCGCCGGGGCTTGGTCTGCACGAGGCCGGTAACGGCCAGTTGCAGCAGCGCTTCCCGGATCGGAGTACGGGAAACCCCGAACCGCGCCGCGAGCTGGTTCTCGTCGAGGCGCGAACCGAGCGCAAGCTCGCCGGAGACGATCTCGTCTTCGATCCGTTGTCTCAAACGCTGGGCGTGGCTCATTCTGCGATGACCTTTCCCAGGGTCCGGGGCTGCGCACCTCCTCGCGCCGCCCCGCTGTCAGACGGCTGACACGCGGCGACATTATGCAGGCGCGTTGACAAAATATACAAGACGCTCTTTCATGCATACAACGAAGCGGCGCAATATTGCATCGCACAATATTCGGCCGCTTTGTTTGCGGCGCGGGAGAGTATCATGACGCCAACTCGTCGCGCGTTCGTTGGGACCGCCCTCGCGGCACCGATGGTCCTGAAATTCGGCCTCGGATCGGCGCGTGCGGCCACGACGCTGAAGCTGTCCCACCAGTTCCCCGGCGGGACGATCGACGAAGGCGATTTCCGGGACCGCATGTGCCGGAAGTTCGCCAAGGCCGTGAGCGAGCGCTCGAAGGGCGCGCTTGAGGTCCAGGTCTATCCCGGCTCCTCGCTGATGAAGACGAACGCGCAGTTCGGCGCCATGCGCAAGGGCGCGCTGGACATGTCGCTCTACCCGAGCCCGTATGCGGGCGGCGAGGTGCCTGAGCTCAACATCGGCCTGATGCCGGCCCTAGTGACTTCCTACGCCCAGGCCGTGGCGTGGAAGGGCGCCCCGGTGGGCCGCAAGCTCGCCGAGATCCTCGATTCCAAGGGCATCATCCTTGTCTCCTGGGTCTGGCAGGCCGGCGGCGTCGCCAGCCGCGAGCGTCCGCTCGTCGCTCCGGCCGACGCCAAGGGCATGAAGGTCCGCGGCGGCTCCCGCGAGATGGACATGATGATGAAGGAGGCGGGCGCCGCCACCCTCTCGATCCCGTCGAACGAATCCTACGCGGCGATGCAGACGGGCGCCTGCGACGCGGTCATCACCTCGTCCACCAGCCTGATCTCCTTCCGCCTGGAAGAGTTGGCCAAGGCGCTCACCTCCGGCCGGGAGCGGTCCTACTGGTTCATGCTCGAGCCGATCATGATGTCCAAGACCGTGTTCTCCGGCCTGCCGAAAGATCAGCAGGACCTGATCATGGCGGTCGGCACCGAGCTCGAAGCCTTCGGGCAGGCCGGCGCCAAGGAGGACGACACGCGCGTCGAGGAGATTTTCACCAAGGCGGGCGCCAAGGTCTCGCAACTCGACGAGAAGTCGCTCGGTCAGTGGCGCGACCTCGCGCGGAGCACCGCCTGGAAGGACTACGCCGGCAAGAACGCGAACTGCGCGGAGCTGCTCAAGCTCGCGGAGCAGGTCGCGTGAGCCACGGCTTCGACGCGGCGACCGCGGCTCCGGACGCCCGGGCCGCGGACGAGCCCCGGCTGCCGGGGCTGCTTGGCGTCCTGGACCGGACGATGCGGCTCCTGAACCGGGTGATCCTGGGGCTCGGCGGCCTGTGCCTCGTGGCGGCTTGCCTCGTCCTGACCCACAGCGTGGTCGTCCGCTACCTGCTGAAGGAGCCGACCGAGTGGCAGGACGAGATGGCGGTGTTCCTGATCATCGGCGCGACCTTCCTGTCCGCGGCCGGCGTCCAGGCCAAGCGCGGCCACGTGGCGATCGAGGCGTTGACGGGTTTGCTGCCCCCGGCCGCCAACCGGGTGCGGCTGCTGCTGGCCGATTGCGTCAGCCTCGCCTTCTGCTTGTTCTTCGCCTGGAAGAGCTGGTCACTCGACCATGAGGCCTGGGTCGACGGCCAAGTGTCGCAATCGACCTGGGGACCGCCGCTGTGGATCCCCTACACGCTCATGTCGGTCGGCATGAGCCTGCTCTGCCTGCAATTCGCCCTCCAGATCGCGGAGGCGCTGGCCTACGGTCCCCGCGCGGCCGGTTGGGCCAAGCCGAAGATCGGGCTCGGCGCCGATCTGAACCAGACCCTGGCTCCGGAAGGTCCGGATCCGATGGGCCAAACGGTCACCGCGAAGGGTAAACGATGAGCACGGCCGCGATCGGCTTCCTGTACGCGGGCGCCACGCTCGGCGCGATGCTGTCGGGCATCCCCATCGCGTTCGCGCTGGGCTTCGTGGCCTTGGCCTTCATGGTGGCGTTCATGCCGGGCGCCTCCCTCGATACGGTGGCGCAGAACGTCTACGAAGAGATGGCCTCGATCACACTGCTGTCGATCCCGCTCTTCATCCTGAAGGGCGCGGCGATCGGGCGGTCCCGGGCGGGCCAGGATCTCTACTCGGCCATGCATGCCTGGATGCACCGCATCCCCGGTGGCCTCGGCATCGCCAACGTCTTCGCCTGCGCGCTGTTCGCCGCCATGGCGGGATCGAGCCCTGCGACCTGCTCGGCCATCGGCTCGGCCGGCATCCCCGAGATGCGCAAGCGCGGCTACTCGCCGGGCTTCGCGGCCGGGATCATCGCGGCCGGCGGCACTTTGGGTATCCTGCTGCCGCCCTCGATCACCATGATCCTCTACGCGGTTGCGGCCGAGCAGTCGCTGGGCCGGCTGTTCCTCGCGGGGATCGGCCCGGGGCTGCTGCTGGTCGGGCTGTTCGCAGCGTGGTCGATGATCCGCTTCCGCTCGGAATACGCGACCGCGAAGGCGGCCCTGGAGCGCGGCGGCCCGGCCTCGCCGATCCTGGCGGACGAGCAGTACAGCATGGCGCAGCGCTTCTCGACGCTGCCGAGGGTGCTGCCCTTCGTGGTCCTGCTGACCGGCGTGATGGTGGCGCTGTACGGCGGCTACGCCACGCCGTCCGAGACGGCGGGCCTCGGCGGCCTCATGGCGCTGGCGCTGATCGCCGCGATCTACGGCGTCTGGCGGTTCCGAGACGTCAGCCCGATCCTGACCGCCACGCTGCGGGAATCGACGATGCTGATGCTGATCATCGGCATGTCGCTGCTCTACGCCTACGTGATGAGCTACCTGCACATCTCGCAATCGGCCGCGCAGGCGATCGTGGCGATGCAGCTCTCGCCGTGGGTGCTGCTGGTCACGATCCTGTCGCTGGTGATCGTGCTGGGCTTCTTCCTGCCGCCGGTGTCGATCATCCTGATGACGGCGCCGATCATCCTGCCGCCGCTCAAGGCCGCGGGCTTCGATCTCGTGTGGTTCGGCGTGGTGATGACCATCACGATGGAGATGGGGCTGATCCACCCGCCGGTGGGCCTCAACATCTTCGTCATCAAGAACATCGCGCCGGACATCCCGCTGTCCGACATCATCTGGGGCACGCTGCCGTTCGTGCTGCTGATGGCGGTGGCGATTCTGATCCTCTGTCTCGTGCCGGGGATCGCCATGTGGCTGCCGGATCTGCTGCTGACGTCGACGCGGTAGGCATTTTGCGCGGTGGCCGTCTGAAGGCGGAGGCCGCCGCGCACCCCCTCCCCCCCTTCGCGGGAGAGGGAGAGAGGCGGCGCGGGTTGCACTCCGCTTAGCAAGAGGGCGTGCAACTCCGCTGCCCCGCCATGCGCGAAGCGAAGCCAGACTTCGGTCGCGACTCGAACGGCCCCAGCTTAGGTGAACGCCCACACCGTTCGGCGTCCCAGGATCCGCCATGTGTCTCGCCTCAGTCCGGGCATTCTTCGCCGAGAAGGCGCCCGATATCGCGGTCCTTGAACTCGAAACCCGCACCGCAACCGTGGCGGAGGCCGCCGCAGCCCACGGCGTCGCCCCGGCGCAGATCGCCAAGACCCTCTCGCTAAGGGTCGGCGATCAGGTCGTCCTGGTGGTGACCCGCGGTGACGCGCAGCTCGACAACAAGAAAGCCAAGGCAGTCCTCGGCGGCAAGGTGCGGATGCTCGATCTGGCAGAGGTCGAGGCCATCACCGGCCACCCCGTCGGCGGCGTGTGCCCGTTCGGGCTCGTCGCGCCGCTGCCAGTCTATTGCGACGTCTCGCTCAAGGCGTTCGACGAGGTCGTGCCGGCCGCCGGCAGCACGCACAGCGCGGTCCGGATCGCGCCGGAGCGGATGGCCGCGCTCACCGCCGCCACCTGGGTCGATGTCTGCCAGGAAACCGGCTGAAGGCGGCGCCTAGCGGCCGGTCCAGTTCGGAGGCCGCTTGCCCAGGAAGGCCTCCATGCCCTCGCGGAAATCCTGGCTCATGTAGCACATGAGGATCAGGTCATCACCCGGATGCGGCGCGCCATCGGCGGGCGCCTCCTCCTCGGCGAGGCGCCGCAGCCCTTCCTTGGTCGCCTGCATGGTGAGCGGTGCGTGTCCGGCCAGCAGCTGCGCCAGGGTATCGACCCGCTCGGTGAGCGCGTCGCGGTCATCGACGACCTCGCCCACGAGCCCGATGGCCAGCGCCTCCTCGGCGCCGACGAGGCGTGCCGTGAAGATGATGTCCTTGACCCGCGCCGCGCCGATGAGACCGGAGAGCCGTTTGAGGTTGCCCTGGCTCAGACAGTTGCCCAGCGTCCGCGCGATCGGGAAGCCGAAGCGCGCATCACGGGTGGCGATGCGCAGGTCGCAGGCCGCCGCGATCGCCGCGCCGCCGCCCGTGCAGGCGCCGGCGATCGCCGCGATGGTCGGCACGCGCAGCCGCTCCAGAGTGCCGAGCACGCGATCCATGAACCGCTCGTAGCCCAGCGCGTCCTCGGCGGTGCTGAAGCTGCGGAACTGGCCGATGTCGGTGCCGGCCGCGAAGGCCTTGTCGCCGGCCCCGGTGATGATCAGCGCCTTGACATTCGGGTCGTCGGTGATCGCGTCGCAGCAGGTGATGAGGCCCTGGTACATCGCGAAGGTCATCGCGTTGCGGGCCTGCGGCCGGTTGAGGACGATGCGGGCGATGCCGCCCTCGTCCGTGGTGAACAGCAGCTCGTCGGTCGCGGGCGCGGCTTTCATGGCACGGTCTCCGTTCGGCGGGGTCAGGCCGCGGTCTCGCGGACCACTCCCCGCGCGATCAGGCCGTCGATCTCGGCGGCCGAATAGCCAGCCTCCGCCAGGATCGCCCGGGAATGCTCGCCGAGCAACGGGGCCGGCCCGTGCACGCGCCCGGGCGTGTCGGAGAACTTCACCGGCAGGCCGAGGGTCTTCATCGGCCCGACGCGCGGGTGATTGACCTCCACAACCATCTCCCGGGCCAGCGTCTGCGGGTCCCGATGCATGGCGTTCACGTCCAGCACCGGGCCGGCCGGGACGCCCCCCGCCTCCAGGCGCGCGAGCCATTCCGCCGAGCCGTGCTCCCGGAACACCGGCGCCAGGGTCGCGGCGAGCTCGTGCCGGTTCGCCATCCGGTCCCGATTATGGGCGAAGCGCTCATCCTCGGCGAGCGCGTCCGCCCCGATCGCCTTCAGAAGCCGCAGCCAGTTGGTCTGGTTGGCGGCCCCGATGGTGATCCAGCCATCGGCGGTCTCGAATGCCTCGTAGGGTGCGTTCAGCGGATGGGCCGAGCCCATCGGGCCGGGGGCGGTGCCGGTCGCCATGGCGATGGCCGACTGCCAGTAGGTGTGGGTGATCCCCGCCTCGAACAGGGACGTGTCGACCGCCTGCCCCTTTCCGGTCCGGAGGCGGTTGGAATAGGCCGCCAGCACGCCCATGGCGGCTAGGATGCCGGCGGTGATGTCGGTCACCGGCGGCCCACATTTCATCGGCGGACGGCCGGCCCCCTCGCCCGTCACCGACATGAGCCCGCTCATGCCCTGCGCCACGAGGTCGAACCCGGCGCGGTCGGCGTAGGGCCCGGTGCGACCGAAGCCCGAGAGCGAGCAGTAGACAAGCGCCGGAAATTCCTGCCGCAGGGTCTCGTATCCGATCCCCAGGCGCTCCATCGTGCCGCCGCGGTAGTTCTCGATCAGCGCGTCGGCGCCCTTGAGCAGGCGGCGCAGGACGCCCACCCCGTCCGGATCCTTCAGGTCGAGGCTGATGCCGCGCTTGCCGCGGTTCATCATCATGTAGGCGGCGCTCTCGCCCTCGAGAGCCGGCGGCACCGTGCGGCGGGTGTCGTCGCCGTCCATCTTCTCGACCTTGATTACCTCCGCGCCCATGTCGGCGAGCATCAGCCCGCAGACTGGGCCGGCCATGATGTGCGCGAGTTCGATCACCCGCATTCCGGCGAGGGGACCGGACCGTCCACTGGATGCTGCCATCCTCCGCTACTCTCCTGCCGTCACGGTCGCGGCCGGGGCGACGGGTCCCGTCGCGGGCTCCACGAACTCCCGCTCGGGATGCATCGTGAAGGCGAGGCCGGCGCCGAGCAAGCAGAGGCCGATCGAGCCGACGAACGGCAGGGTCCAGCTTCCCGTCATGTCCACGATGACGCCGAAGACGATCGGCGAGACAATCGCCGCGATGGCCGAGCCGGTGTTCATCAGGCCGCTCGCCGTCCCGGCATATTTCGGCGCGATGTCCATCGGCACCGACCAGATCGGCCCGATCACGAGCTCGGCGAAGAAGAAGCCGGACGACAGGAGGAGCGCCACCAGCGTCAGATCGCGCGTCATGAACACGCCGGCGAGGCTCGCGGCCGCGCCGAGGAACCCGACCACGATGACCGAGAGACGCGCGAGCTTCACCTTGCCGGTCCGATGCAGGATGGAGTCGCTCAGCATCCCGCCGACCGTGTCGCCGACCACGCCAGCGAAGAACACGCCGGAGGCGAACAGCGCCGAGTTCTTCAGGTCGAGGCCGTAATTCTCCTTGAAGAAGCTCGGAAGCCAGCCGAGAAACAGCCACAGCGTCCAGCCGTAGCAGAAATACGTGACGGTGACAGGAAGCATCCGCCGGGTCAGGGCGCCCCACGGCACGCTCTGCTTCGCGCCGACCTTGCGGGGTGGGGGCAGCGTCTCCAGCTCCGCGCGGGTGATCGCCGGGTGCTCGGAAGGATCGTCGCGGAAGTAGAGCCACCAGATCGCGACCCAGATGAAGCTCACGGCACCGAGGATCACGAAGCTGGTCCGCCACCCGAAATGGTAGATCAGGAACGCGACGATCGGCGGGGCCACGGCGTTGCCGAGGCGGGCGAAGGCGTGGGTGATGCCCTGCGCGAAGCCGCGCCGGCCGGGCGCGGTCCAATTCTGCATGGCACGCGTCGCGGTCGGGAAGGTCGCGCCCTCGCCGAAGCCGAGGAGCACCCGCGCCAGAAACAAGCTCACCAGCCCACCGACCATGCCGGTGAGGATCGTGGCCGCGGCCCAGATCACGCCGCAGGCGAGCAGCGTGCGCCGTGCGCCGAACTTGTCGCCCACCGAGCCGCCGATCACCTGGAAGATCGCGTAGGGATAGGCGAAAGCCGACAGGATCAGGCCGAAATCGGTCTTGGACATGCCAAAGTCGCGCATGATCTCTGCGCCGGCCGTGGCGATGTTCACCCGGTCCAGATAGGTGATGAAATACATCACGCAGAGCAGGCCGAGCACGCCATTCGTGGCGCTGATGCGCTTCGACATCGACCGTTCCTCCACCTGTGGACGCCGCCGCGCGCGGTCGTCGGGCGCCTCGACCGCAGGGTCGGGCGCTCTCTCGTAATGCATTATTCAAACGGTTCCGGAGCCGGAAGGCAACCGCTGAACTGCATCCTTCAGGTGAAACGTGCGGATTGCCTGCAAGCGAGAGCGGGGACCGCCGGGGTCCCCGCGTCCAATGCCGCGCTGCTGCGGCCTGGAGGATGTGGTCAGGCGGTGGCGGGCCGGAGCTGACCCTGTTCCGCCTCCGCGGCGGTCCCGAGAGCTTTGCCGCGCGGCCCGACCCAGCTCCCGACCCATTTGCGCTGCCATAGGGCGAGGCAACCGAGCACCAGGGCGGTGAAGGCGGCGTAGCCGATGAAGCCCATCGAGAACGAGCCGGTATACTGCTTGGACAGGCCCATCACGTTCGGCAGGATCGCGCCGCCGAGGGCGCCGACTTCGCCGATCATCGAGCCGGCCACCGCGGTGTTGGTGGGCCAGCGCAGGGGCACGAGCTGGAACAGCGCGCCGTTGCCGGCGCCGAGCGCCGCGAAGCACAGCATGAACAGGATCGTGGTGAGGGCGAGCGACGGGGTCGCGGTCAGCGACAGGAACGTGGCGATCGCCGCGAGCAACACGACGGAGAGGACCGCGATCCCGCCCATCCGGTCGGCGAAGTACCCGCCGACGATCCGGATGCCCGAGCCCATGAAGGCCGCCAGCATGGTCAGACGCCCGGCCTCGACCTTCGTGACGGCGAACTGCTCATAGAAGAAGGTGGGCAGGAAGTTCGACAGGCCGACGAAGCCGCCGAAGGTGATCACGTAGATCAGCGAGAAGGCCCAGCCGTCCTTCGTGAACAGGCAGGAGACATGCTCCTTGAAGGACTGGTGCTCGCAATCCGGCGGCTCCTTGGCCAGCACGATCATGACCGCGAGCGGCAGCAGCATGACCACGCCGGCGAAGGCGTAGGTGGCCTGCCAGCCGTAGGCCTGCGCCAGCGGCGGCGCGAACAAAACCGCCAGCACGGTTCCGGAATTGCCGGCACCCGCGATCCCCATGGCCAGGCCCTTGTGCTCCGGCGGGAACCAGCCCGAGCCCAGCGACAGCGCCACGCCGAACGAGGCGCCCGCGATGCCAAGCAGGACTCCCATGGCGAGCACGTCGTTGTACGAGGAGACGAACAGGTATCCGTAGGCCATCGCCAGCATGATCACGGTCATCTCGGTGATCGCGGCGTTCTTGCGGCCGATATATTGGGCCAGAACCCCGAGCGGGAAGCGCATGAGCGCGCCCGCCAGGATCGGCAGGGAGATCATGAAACCGGTCTGAGCCGGGGTCAGCTTGTAAGTCTCGGTGATGAACGGGCCCATGGCGCCGTTCAGGACCCAGATCGCGAAGCAGAAATCGAAATACAGGAAGGCGGCGAACAGCGTCGGGGGGTGACCCGACTTCATCACGGTCTTGAAGCTGGCCATAGAGGTGCTCGTCTTGAAAGGGCGAACCGTCACGCGGTCGCTCATGCCGGGGATCCGGACTCACACCGTCCGCTGTTTGGAGCGCCGTTGCTCCGCCGCCGCAGCAGGCGCGGCCAGTGCGGCAATGCAGCGAGCGTGCCAAGCTTCGGACCTCGCGCGATTGAGCGATGGCGGTATGGCCTCTTGCCGGAGCCGGCCCGGATCACGTCCTTCGAGTGCCTCGGTTCAAGGCAGGTCGTGCCGAGCAAACGGGCGTCGGCCCGCCGGCCGGGGCGGCGCACCGTTGAGGCACAGCCGCAACACCCGTTGGGAGAAAGTGGTCGCCAGACCCTCGAGACGGCCCGACAACGCTTGCGGCAACTTGGCGGCGATGCGCGATATTTGCTAAGCCGCGGATTGAGCTGCCCAACGACTTCGTGCCGGCCGGCTCGATCGCGCACCGTCGCACAGCCCGGTGACGCCATCCAGGGAAATTCGTACCATGTCCGCCCCAATCCGCGGCCTTCTGCTGGCCGGCTTCACACTTCTCGCGCTGGCTTCGACTGCTGAAGCCCAGGGCCGGGGCCCGGTCGCGGAGTCCGGGATCGACGGCTTCGGCGACGACGGGCAGCTCTACCAGGACCAGAACGGCGCGTATTACGTGCGGCGGGGCGACCGCTACCTGCCTTATACGGGTCGCACCGACTTCGTCCGCCCCGGCCCGCGGGCGCCGGCCGCTCCTCCGCCGGCCGCGGCCGACTTCGACGCGCCGCCGGCCGTGCCGGCCCGCCCGGGCACCGCACCGGCCGCCGAAGGCCTGTCGCCGATCGAGGCCGCGAAGGCCAAGGCCGTGCTCCGTGCGCCCGACAACGAGCCGATCGACTACGCGAAGGCCTACGGACCGGTCGCCGACGACGTCTTCCCGATCCAGGCCTTCAATTACAAGAAGATGAACCCCGCGTTCCTGCGGCAGGAGATCGCCTATCACGGGCCCTACGAGCCCGGGACGATCATCGTCGATCCCCGGGCGCACCAGCTGACGCTGGTGGAACAGAACGGCCGGGCACGGCGCTACGGAGTGGGCGTGGGCAAGCAGGGCTTCTCCTGGTCCGGCACCGCCACGGTCAACTCCAAGCAGGCATGGCCGGATTGGTATCCGCCCAAGGAGATGATCGCCCGCAGCCCGAAGCTCGCGAGCGAGGTCGACAAGCTGCAGAGCGGGCTCGGCGTGGCGGGCGGCCTGCGCAATCCGCTCGGCGCCCGGGCCATGTACCTCTGGCAGGGCAACAAGGACACGCTGTTCCGCATCCACGGCACGCTGGAGCCGTTCTCCATCGGGAAGAGCGTGTCCTCGGGCTGCATCCGGATGATCAATCAGGACGCGATCGACCTGTTCAGCCGCGTCAACGTCGGCACCAAGGTGGTCGTCCTGAACTGAGCCCAGGCGAACCGGCGCGGGCTGCGTCTAACTCAGCCCGCGCCGGTGCTCGCCGAGAATACGGCGGACGGTGCCCGCCTCGGAGCGATAGACCAGCGTCTCCGTCTGGATCCGGTCTGTCTTGAACCGCACGCCGCGCAGGAGCGCGCCGTCCGTTACGCCGGTCGCGGCAACGATGACGTCGCCGCTGGCAAGGTCGGTGAGGTCGTATTTCCGGTCGAGATCCGCGATCCCCATCTCGCTGGCCCGACGGCGCCGGTCCGGCGTGTCGAGGATCAGCCGGCCCTGCATCTGGCCGCCGATGCACCGCATGGCGGCGGCCGCGAGGACGCCCTCGGGCGCCGCGCCGGTACCGAGATACAGGTCGATCCCGGTCTCCTCGGGACTGGCGGTGAAGATGATGCCGGCGATATCGCCGTCCGAGATCAGGCGCACGGCGGCGCCGGCGGCCCGGACCTCCGCGACCAGCGCCGCGTGCCGGGGCCGGTCGAGGATCAGCGCGGTGATCTGCTGCGGATCGACGCCCTTCGCGTGGGCCAGCGCCGCGATGTTCTCCGTGGGGGTGGCGTCGAGGTCGACGATACCCGGCCGATAGCCCGGGCCGACGGCGATCTTCTGCATGTACACGTCCGGCGCGGCGAGCAGCGAGCCGCGCTCGGCCATCGCCATCACCGCGATGGCCCCGGGCATGTCCTTCGCGCAGAGCGTCGTGCCTTCCAGCGGATCGACCGCGATGTCGACCTCGGGCCCATCGCCGCGTCCGAGCTTCTCCCCGATGAACAGCATCGGCGCCTGGTCGCGCTCGCCCTCCCCGATCACCACGGTTCCCTGGATTGGGAGAGTGTTGAGTTCGTCGCGCATCGCGTCGACCGCGGCTTGGTCGGCGGCCTTCTCGTCGCCCTTGCCGCGCAGTCGGGCGGCCGCGATCGCGGCGCGCTCCGTCACGCGCGCGAGTTCGAGGGCAAGCGTGCGTGGAACGCCGCGTTGCGCGGACCTGGGGGCGTCAGCCATCGTTTCCTGCCTTTGTCCGGGCCCGATCTTGAAGTCGGGTCCCGTTTTGAACGCCGTCGAGCGGCGGACGTTCAGCCTAAGCCCCGCTTACCGGGGCCCAATATCATGCATTAAGTCCGGGACGGCGCCCACAGGTGGGCGAATCCCCGATCGTTACTCCCGCTCGATCCGGATGACCTGCGGGGGCTCGGCGAGCAGGCCGTCGGCACCGATGGCGTCCAGGGCCGCACGGATGCTGCCCTCCGTCGCCGCATAGGTGATCAGCACGAGGGGCACCGGTCGGCCGGAGCGGCCGCGGGGATCGGTCTCAGCCCCCTCCGTGCGGCGCTGCAGGATACTCTCCAGCGAGATCTCGCGCTCGGCCATGCGCTGCGCGACGCCCGCCGCGACCCCGGGACGGTCATGAACCGTGAGGCGGATGTAGTAGCCGCCCTCATGACGTTGCATCTCGACGCGCTCGCTGGCGCGCATTGCGGCGGCCGGTATGCCGAAGGTCGCCCGCACGATGCCGCGTGCGACGTCGGCAATGTCGGCCACCACAGCCGAGGCCGTCGCTTCACCGCCGGCACCGGGCCCGATCAGGGTCAGCTCGCCGACGGCGTCGGCGTCGATGGTCACGGCGTTGGTCACGCCCATCACCTGGGCGATGGCCGAGGATTTCGGCACCATGGTCGGGTGGACCCGCTGCTCGATCCCGGCCTCGGCGGCCTGCGCGACGCCCAGCAGCTTGATCCGGTAGCCGAGTTCGTCCGCCATGCGCAGGTCGAGGGGCTGCACCCGGGAGATGCCCTCCACCGAGACCCCCTCGGCGTCGACCGCGGTGCCGAAGGCGAGGCTCGTGAGAAGCGCAAGCTTGTGGGCCGTATCGAATCCCTCGACGTCGAAGGTCGGATCCGCCTCGGCGTAGCCCAGCGCCTGCGCGTCCTTGAGGCAGGCCTCGAACGTCAGGCCTTCGCGCTCCATGCGGCTGAGGATGTAATTGCAGGTGCCGTTGAGGATCCCGTAGACGCGCGAAATCGTGTTGCCGGGGAGCCCTTCGCGCAAGGTCTTGATCACCGGGATCCCGCCGGCCACCGCCGCCTCGAAGGCGAGTGCGATGCCCTTCTCCTCGGCACGGGCCGCCAGCGCCGCACCGTGGCGCGCGAGGAGCGCCTTGTTGGCCGTGACCACCGGCTTGCCGGCATCGAGGGCCGCCTCGACCACGGCCTTCGCGGCGCCCTCGGCCCCGCCGATCAGCTCGACGACGCAGTCGACGTCGCCCGAGCGCGCCAGGGCCACCGGATCGTCGAACCACGCGACGCCCGAGAGGTCGAGGCCCCGGTCGCGGCTGCGGTCGCGCGAGGAGACCGCGGCGACGCGGATGTCGAGGCCGGCCGCAGCGAGGGCCGCGCGGCGGCGCTCGACCATCCGGACCACCGACGCACCGACGGTGCCGAGCCCGGCGATCCCGAGGCGAAAGCTCACTGTCATGACCCCTTCCATGCCCGGGCGACCGCGATGGGACGGGCGCCCGATGCGGCGCACTTCTGCAAGAAATCCGGGCCGCCCGCAAGGAAACCGCCCGCCGCCGATGGCCCGCTCATCCGGCAATCTCCCGATGCCGGATCGCCGTCGCCACGAGGGCGTAGAGTACGAGGGCATTCAGGACGTGCCAGAGGGGATGCGTGCCCGTAGCGACCACGACGCAGGCGGCCTGATCGGCGGTGCGGGCGGCGAGCGAGATCAGGAAGAGCACACCAATGCCGCCAAGCCGACGGCCGGTGCGCAACAGGCGCTCCTCCGGCCGGCCTGTCGCGGCCCAGGCCGTGCCGAACAGGGCCAGCAGCGCCGGGAGGTAGTCGATCGAGCCGTTGGTCAGACGGGAGACGTCGGTTCCGGTCAGCCCGTCGAGTGTCGGTGCCAGCGCGAAGCCGAACAGGGCAAATCCGGCGATTGCGGCGGCGACCCGTAGCGGGGCCAACCTCAGGAAGCGGCGCAGGGCGAGCGCCAAGTAGGCGTAGATGAACAGCGCGATCGGGATCACGTCGGCGAGCATCGACCAGTAAACCGCCAGCGTATGGAACAGGAACGAGCCGACACCGACCACCGCGATCAGCCCGGCGAGGCCGAGGCAGATCCGGTCCGGCGGTTCGGCCTTGAACGCGCGCCACGCCGCCGCCGCGGCGGCCAGCAGGAAAGCCCCGTTAGACAACGCGTTCGCGGGCTCGGCCCAGAATCCGGCGCTGCCCCGTTCGCAATAGGCCCTGATCGGCTCGTACCAATCCATCCGGTCTCCCTAGATCCGTGACCTTGCGCCGGGATGGCGCCGGGATGGCCTTGTCAGCGCGGCGCGAAGCGCGGATGACGACCCTGCGGCGAGCGGAAGCGAGGCGATGCGGATCACCACCTGGAACGTTAATTCGATCAAGCAGCGGCTTCCGCATCTGCTCGGCTTCCTGGACGAGGCGCGGCCCGACGTCGTCTGCCTGCAGGAACTGAAATGCCAGGATGAGGCCTTCCCGCGCGCCGAGGTCGAGGCGGCGGGCTACGCGGTGGAGACGCTGGGACAGAAGGCCTATAACGGCGTGGCGCTGCTGGTGCGCAAGCCGTTGGCCGTGGCCGAGGTCCGGCGCGGCCTGCCGGGCGATTCCGAGGACGAGCAGGCCCGCTACATCGAGGCTCTCGTCTCCGGACCCGAGACGCAGCCGGTGCGAGTGGCGTCGATCTATCTGCCGAACGGCAATCCGGTGGCCAGCCCGAAGTACCCCTACAAGCTGGCTTTTCTGGAGCGGCTGCGGCTGCATGCGCGCGGGCTGCTGGACGACGAGACCGCGGTGGTGCTGGCCGGCGACTACAACGTCATCCCCGAGCCGGCGGACGCGGCCGACCCCGAGGCGTGGCGCTCGGACGCCCTGTTCCTGCCGCAGAGCCGCGCGGCGTTCCGGGCCCTGCTGGCCGAAGGTTACACCGACGGCCTGCGCGCCTGCGATCCGCGGGATGGGCTCTACACGTTCTGGGACTATCAGGCCGGTTGCTGGCAGCGGAATGCCGGCATCCGCATCGACCACCTTCTCCTGTCGCCCCAGGCGGCGGATCGTCTGGTCGCGGCCTCCGTGCAGAAGCACCTGCGCGGCCTCGACAAGCCGTCCGATCATGTTCCAGTCACGGTTGAGCTATCGGCGGGCTGAGACGCCGGATCCAGGGGGGCCCACACGATGATCGTCTACGGCAGCAGCGTTTCGCCTTACGTGCGCAAAGTTCTCGTTGCATTGATCGAGAAGGGCATCCCGTTCGAGCATCGGCCGGTCGGCTTCCACTCAAGCGATCCGGGCTTCAGGGCGGCGAGCCCCCTCGGCAAGATCCCGGCCCTCGAGGAAGACGGCTTCCGCTTGGCCGATTCGAGCGCGATCATCGATTATGTCGAATGCCGGCATCCGCAACCGGCGCTCATCCCGACGGACGCGCAGAGCCTCGCCCGCGCCCGCTGGTTCGAGAAGTTCGGGGAATGCGAGCTGACCCGGCAGGTGCTGATCCCGTTCGTCGAGCGCTTCCTCAAGCCTCGCCTGTTCAAGACGGAGGGCGACGAGGCGCTGGCGCAGCGGACCGTCGACACGGCGCTGCCGCCGCTGTTCGATTACCTGGAGTCGCAGATCGAGGGGCCCTGCCTCGTCGCCGGCACGTTCAGCATCGCCGACATCGCCGTGGCGGCACCGTTCCACAACCTCCGCCTGGCGAAGGTCACGGTCGACGACGCGCGCTGGCCGAAGCTCGCCGCATGGGTCTCGGCGACCCTGGAGCGGCCGTCCTTCGTCGCAGCGATCGCGGCGGCGAAGGCTTGAGCGGCGGTCAGCGCCGCCGCTTGATCGAGCCCACCGTCTGGAGCTGCGTCTGGGCCTCGGCGCGGTCGTCCTCGTTGGCGGCCGCCCAGTTCTTCTCGTAGAGGGCCACGATCCAATCGTCCTTGCGGCCTTCCGCGCCCTCGCGGGCGAGGGACAGCCACATCAGACCCTTCACGCGCTGCACGGGAATGCCGCCGAGACCGTTGACCAGCATGTCGCCCAGCAGCGCCTGCGCGGGGTGATGGCCCTTCTCGGCGGCGAGGTTGAACCAGCGCGCGGCCTGCCGCGGATCGGCCTCGACTCCGGTGCCGTCGAGATAGAGCCGGGCGAGGTTGTACTGCGCGTTGGGGTCGCCGTAGTAGGACGCCGCGTAGTTGAACATGTCGTAGGCGCGCTCGGGGTTCGGGCGCACGTAGCTGCCTTTGATCCCCTCGAGGAAGTAGGTGCCCAGCGCCGTGAACGCGCTGCCAAGCACGGCGGAGTTCTGCGGATCGGGCCCGTCGTCAGTGCTGGCATCGGCGATCCGGGAGAAGAATTCGAACGCCTTCAGGTCGTCATGCGGCACGCCGTCGCCGTCGGCATACATGCGGCCGAGCTTCCACAACGCCAGGGCGTGACCCTGCCCGGCCGCGTATTCGAGCGCCCGGGCGGCGCCCTGCTTGTCGCCGGCATTGTACTCGCGCATCCCGGCCCGGAGCGCGTCCTTGGCCGAGCGGTAGCTCTTGTCCGCGACGGGCACCTGGACGGGCGTGCGCACGTTTGCGTCGAGGGCGTGGGGCGCACCGGCCGGCAGCGCGATCGCAGCGAATGCCCAGGCGGCGACGGCGATCATCCTGGCAGACCGGAACCGACCGGGATCGGCCCCGGCCGGCGCCCTGCGCCGGCTGAGGTCAGTCCTAGACGTCCGCATAGGTCTGCGTCTCCTTGGCACCTCCCGGATGGGTGACGGCGCCGTACAGGGCGGGCCCGACGCCCTGGGCGTATTTCCAGAGATAGCCCGAGGTCGCCGTGTTGGTCCGCGGCGTCCAGGCCTTGCGCCGTTCGGCGAGCTCGTCGTCCGACAGGGCGACGCTGAGCGTGCCCTGGATGGCGTCGAGGGTGATCACGTCGCCGTCGCGGATCAGGCCGATCGGTCCGCCCACGGCCGCCTCGGGCCCGACATGGCCGACGCAGAAGCCGCGCGTGGCGCCGGAGAAACGCCCGTCGGTGATGAGGGCGACCTTGTCGCCCATCCCCTGCCCGTAGAGGGCCGCGGTGGTGGACAGCATCTCGCGCATGCCGGGGCCGCCGCGGGGCCCCTCGTAGCGGATGACGAGCACGTCGCCTTCCTTGTAGGCGCGTGTCTGCACGGCCTCGAAGCAGGCTTCCTCGCCGTCGAACACGCGGGCCGGGCCGGTGAAGACCTGCTTCTCGGCCGGGATGCCGGCGACCTTCACGATCGCGCCCTCGGGGGCGAGGTTGCCCTTCAGGCCGACGACGCCGCCGGTCGGGGTGATCGGCTTGTTGGCCGGGTAGACGACGTCCTGGTCCGGGTTCCAGGTCACCCGGTCCATGTTCTCCGCGATGGTGCGGCCGGTGACCGTCAGGCAGTCGCCGTGCATGAAGCCGTGGTCGAGGAGCGTCTTCATCAGCAGCGGGATGCCGCCAACCTCGAACATGTCCTTGGCGACGTACCGCCCGCCGGGCTTCAGATCGGCGATGTAAGGGGTGCGCCGGAAGATCTCAGCCACGTCGAACAGCGTGAACTCGATTCCGCACTCGTGGGCGATGGCCGGCAGGTGCAGGGCCGCGTTGGTCGAGCCGCCCGAGGCGGCGACCACCGTGGCGGCGTTCTCCAGGGCCTTGCGGGTGACGATGTCGCGCGGGCGGATCTGCTTGGCGAGCAGCTCCATCACCTTCTCGCCGGCGGTGGCGCAGAACTTGTCGCGGATCTCGTAGGGGGCCGGGGCGCCGGCCGAGTAGGGCAGCGCCAGGCCGATCGCCTCGGACACGGTCGCCATGGTGTTGGCGGTGAACTGCGCGCCGCAGGCGCCGGCCGAGGGGCAGGCGACCTGCTCCAGCTCGTCGAGATCCTCCAGGCTCATGTCGCCGACCGCGACCTTGCCGACCGCCTCGAACAGGTCCTGCACGGTCACCGGCTTGCCGCGGAACGAGCCGGGCAGGATCGAGCCGCCGTAGATGAAGATCGACGGGACGTTGAGGCGCACCATCGCCATCATCATGCCGGGCAGCGACTTGTCGCAGCCGGCGAGGCCGACGAGGGCGTCGTAGGCGTGCCCGCGCATGGTCAGCTCGACCGAGTCGGCGATGACCTCCCGGGACGGCAGGGAGGCGCGCATCCCGCCATGGCCCATGGCAATGCCGTCGGTGACCGTGATGGTGCAGAACTCGCGCGGCGTGCCGTTGGCCGCAGCGACGCCCTTCTTCACCGCCTGCGCTTGGCGCATCAGCGAGATGTTGCAGGGCGCAGCCTCGTTCCAGCAGGAGGCGACGCCGACCAGCGGCTGGTGGATCTGCTCGCGGGTCAGACCCATGGCGTAGAGATAGGAACGGTGCGGGGCGCGGTCCGGCCCCTCCGTGACGTGGCGGCTCGGCAGCTTCGACTTGTCGTTCAAACGCGTCACCATGACCTCAGACAAAGCCTTCGCGCAGCCAATCCCGAGGGTGCGAGAGACCGCGGCACACCGCCGTTCGCGATGTGCCGGAAAAGCCGTCCGCGTCTCGGGAAGTCCCCGTTTCCGATCGGTAAATCGTTGTCGAAATTGTCGTTTACCGCGGTTGTTGAGGTGGGCCCCGACTATGGCGGGATCGCGGCGTTTACGGGCAGGTCTGAGGGCGGAGCCGGGATCGTTTTACGGTGTTGCGACCTCGCCACAGCCACGCTTACGGTGTTTTCGCCGCGTTGGAGAAGGTTAAGGATAATTCCGCCGCGATCGCCGATGGCGTCGAGATACCAAGACTTCTCTGACGATGCCGCGCGCTTCCCAGCCGCAAAGCGCGGCGGACGCGACGCAGTCGCTCCCCGGCGATGCTGGGACGCGACTACTTGAGGCGTCCGGGCGGCCGGACCTGATTTGTGCCGAAGCTTCCACCGCGCCGTCGGACCGGCACGGAGTTCGCGACGACATCTATGCCGATGGGTGCGCCGGACCGGGCAGAACCGAGGCGGCGGTCGCGTCAATCAGGGCGCGGTCGCTCTCGTCCTTGAGCGTCACCCCGGTGAGGCAGACAGCCAGCGCGCGATCGAGCAGCCAGTGAAGCTTGAACGCCGCGCGATCGTGCGTCAGCCCGGCTGGCCGCACGTTCGAGATGCAGTTGCGCTCGGCATCCGAGCGGCCCGCCCGGGGACCGAAGGTGAGATAGATGCCGAGGCTGTCGGGGGACGAGAGGCCCGGGCGCTCGCCGATCAGCACGGCGACTGCGCGGGCGCCAAGGGCGTGGCCGATCTCGTCGCCGAGAGCGACCCGCGCCTGCCGGGCGATGACGACCGGTGCCAGCGTCCATCCGGCCTTGTCGACGAGCGGCTTGAACGCCGAAACCAGCTGCGCGGCGTTCTCATGCACCGCCCGAGCCGAGAGGCCGTCCGCGACCACGATGGCGAGGTCGGCCTTGGCAGCCCGGGCCTCGAGCACGGCGCGATCCTCGGTGGCGAGCCTGCGGCCGAGATCAGGCCGGCGCAGATAGGTCGCCCGATCGGGCGCCTGCGAACCGACCGTCAGCGGAGCGAGACCGAGATCCGTGAGGGCGCGGGTGAGCGCCGGCTCGTCGAGAGGCGCATGGACCGCGTCGCGGGCCTGCGCGTGGTCGAGTCCGAAGCGCAGCACCTCCCGAGTCGGCAGGCCGCTGCCGGCGCGGCCGAGGCCGATCCGGGCGGGCGTCAGGCCGGCGAGCCGACTCCAGATCGCGGCCGGGTCGCTCATGCCGCGAGGTCCGGCGCGGATGTCAGGAGCGGCGCTTCGGCACCCGGGACCAAGGCACCGGTCCCGTCCGTGAGGCCGAGCGCGTGCAGCCAAGCCTCGAATTCGGGCGCGCGCTTCAGGCCGAGCACCTCGCGCAGGTAGAGGGAGTCGTGGAACGATGTGGATTGGTAGTTCAGCATCACGTCGTCGGCCCCCGGCACGCCCATGATGTAGGTGCAGCCGGCCGCCCCGAGGAGCGTCAGCAGCGTGTCCATGTCGTCCTGATCGGCCTCGGCGTGGTTCGTGTAGCAGACGTCGACGCCGAGGGGCACGCCCATGAGCTTGCCGCAGAAGTGATCCTCCAGGCCCGCCCGAATGATCTCCTTGCCGTCGTAGAGGTATTCCGGGCCGATGAAGCCCACGACGGTGTTGACCAGAAGCGGCCGGAACGCCCGTGCCACCGCGTAGGCCCGCGCCTCCAGCGTCTGCTGGTCGATGCCGTGATGGGCGTCCGCCGAGAGCGCCGAGCCCTGGCCGGTCTCGAAGTACATGCAGTTGTCGCCGAGCGCCCCCCGTCTGAGCGCGAGCGCGGCCTCGTGCGCCTCCTTCAGGATGGGCAGCGTGACGCCGAAGCTGGCGTTGGCCTTCTCGGTTCCGGCGATCGACTGGAAGACGAGGTCGACCGGCAGGCCCTGCTCCATGGCGGCGAGCGTCGTGGTGACGTGCGTCAACACGCAGGATTGGGTCGGGATCGCGTGCCGGCGGATCAGCGTATCCAGAAGCTGGAGCAGATCGCCGATCGCCTGCACGGAATCGGAGGCCGGGTTGATGCCGATCACGGCATCGCCGCAGCCGAGCGCCAGACCATCGAGGACCGCGGCCGTGATCCCCTTCGGATCGTCGGTCGGATGGTTCGGCTGCAGGCGTACCGCCAGGGTGCCGGGCAGGCCGATCGTGTTGCGGAAGCGGGTCACCACCCGGCATTTCCGCGCCACCGAGATCAGATCCTGATTGCGCATGATCTTGGAGACCGCGGCGGCGATCTCGGGGGTGATCCCCGGGGCGATCCGGGTCAGCGTCTCCGTCGAAGCGGTGAGCAGGAATTCCCGGAAGTCACCCACGGTGAGGTGTGCGATCTCCTGGAACGACGTGGCGTCGTGCCCGTCCAGAATGAGCCGGGTGACGTCGTCGCTCTCGTAGGGGATCAGCGGCCGCGCCAGGATGTCGGCGACCGGAACCTCCGCGAGGCACCAGCGTGCAGCGGCGTTCTCCTCCGCGGACTCGGCCGCGATCCCGGCGAGGCGATCACCGGATCGGACCGGGGTCGCCTTGGCCATGAGCGCCGCGAGGTCCGCGAAGGCGTGGGTGCGGGGGCCGACGACGTGACGATAGGCCATGCGGTTCGCTCCCGGGCAGGATCACCGGATCACAGGATAGGGCGATCCGGGGCCGATGTCCGCTCAGGCCGCGCCGGCATGGGGCGCCGGGATCTCGGTCGAAATCGCATCCACCGTCCGGGGCATCGGGCTGCCCTGCCCGTCCGTGCGCTGGATGCGGACCTGCTGGTTGACCGGCTGCATGTTGCCGAAGGGCGTGGAGAAGGCGATCTCGGCGGCATCCCGCCCGACGCCGATGCGGACCAGACCGTCGAGATCGGCCTGGCGGGTGGCGTCGAACAGCCACCAGCGGCCGTCGAGATAGGCCTCGAACACCGCGTGGAAGTCGCTGGGGACGAGGCCGTGGGCGTAGCAGCTCACGAAGCGCGCCGGGATGCCCAGTGCCCGGCAGAAGGCCGTGCCGATATGCGCGAAGTCCCGGCAGACGCCGGCCCGCTTCAGCAGCGATTCGTCCGCGGTGGTCTCACCGTCGCTGGTGCCGGGCTGATAGGTGATGTGGTCGTGGATCCAGTTGCAGATCTGGTTGACCCGGGCATGCCCCTTCGGCAGGGCGCCGAACTCGGCCTGCGCGAACGGGGTCAGCCGGTCGGAGGAGACGAAGCGGCTCGGCAGCAGGAACGGCAGGATATCGAGCGGCAATTGCCCGATCGGCGTCTCGTTGATGGTCGCCGGATCAGCCCGGTGCACCGTGAGGTCGACCTCGGCATTGTACTCCAGCGCGAACTGGCCGGTCGGCACGTTGACGCCGAGATAGCGGTTCTGCAGGTCGGGCGTGACGTAGAGATCGCGCTTCAGATTCGGCGTCAGGACCAAGCTCTCGCTCAGGATCTCGACGCTCTTCAGCTTGGCCACCTCCAGGTTGAAGATGAAGGTGGTGTCCGAGAGGATGTTGTAGGACAGGCTGCAACCAAGCGTGTAGCGCATCGGATCTCCTTGCCGGACGACGGCCTCTCCATCGTCCAAGCAAGGGACGCGCCTGAAGCGAAGTTCCGGCGCGCGGATCCTCTTTCGGAGCCGATCCGCGCGCGATTCGAAATCCAGGCCGCGCTCTCATCCTGAGGTGCCTGCGTCAGCGGGCCTCGAAGGAGCCTCCAGGGATCGCATGGCGGGCTGGAAAGCTCCATCGACGCCTGCGCTGCGCTCCGGCACCCCAGGATGAGGGCGTGGGGTGGGACACCGGATCAGACGTGTTCTCAGGCGCCTCTCGGCAGCAACAGAACCGTCAGCGACCGCACGCCCTGCGCGCCGTGGATTAGCACGCCCTCGATGTCGGCGGTCGCGGAGGGGCCGGTGTGCAGCACCGCGTAGGCCGAATTGCCGAATTCGGGTCGGCGATAGGCCGCCTGGACGTTCGGCAGGATGTCGGCGGGATCGAGCAGCACGACGAGGTGCTGGGCGAGGTAGGCCACCGCGTTCACGATGAGCTGGTCCTGGGTGAACAGGACCGAGCCGGTTTCGGCGATTCCGAAGACCGCGCGGACCACCGCGATGTCGACGTCCTCGACCTCCTGCGGGGCACGAATGCCGCGCAGGTCGCGGTTTCCGGCGAGTTCCGGCACCGCCGAGGCGACGACCTTGGCGGCGTCGAGCCGCTCGCGCACGGCCGCGAAGACGTCGTCGGCGCCGGGCTCGGCCATCCGGCCGCCCATGCGCTTCAGCCGCTCACCGAACTCCGCCACGCGATCGTCACCGATCAGCGGCGCGAAGATCGGAACCTCGGGCAGCGGGAAATCGCCCGCCGGCCGGTTCCTGCGGATGTCGGCCAGGATGGCGTCGCGGGCGCTCATCGACCCGTGTCCTTCATGCGGTTCTGCTTGTACCACGCGTGGAAGGTCTGGCGCGGGGCGTCGGGCATCTCGCGCTTCTTCCCCCAGGTGTTGAGCGGGTTGTAGACGGCGAAGCGCGGCAGCACCTTGAGGGCGGAATCCGCCGCGCCGATCGCCGCCCGGTAGGCCGCCGGGCGCGACAGCACCGCGCCTGCAGCCTTCATCATGCCTTGCTTGAGCGCCGGGATCTGGTGCTCCTCGACCAAGACCTTGCGCCACGCGAAGATCTGCTCGTGGATGTTGATCTTCACCGGGCAGACGTTGGTGCAGGACCCGTTCATCGTCGAGGAGAACGGCAGCGTCGAGTACTTCCGCTTGTTGAAGGTCGGATCGATGATCAGGCCGATCGGCCCCGAATACGTCGCCCCGTACGACAGACCGCCCGAGCGGCGGTAGACCGGGCAGGTGTTCATGCAGGCGCCGCAGCGGATGCATTTCAAGGAAGTCCAGAATTCCTCCATGCCGAGCCTCTCGGAGCGGCCGTTATCGACCAGCACCATGTGCATCTCGGTGCCCGCCCGCGGCGCGCGGAAATGCGAGGTGTACTGGGTGATGGGCGAGCCGAGCGCCGAGCGCGACAGCAGGCGGATGAAGACACCGAGGTGCTCGACCTTCGGGATGATCTTCTCGATGCCGATCGAGTGGATCTGCAGCGGCGGCACGTTGCCGGACAGGTCGGCATTGCCCTCGTTCGTGCAGGTGACCACCGAGCCGGTCTCCGCGATGGCGAAGTTGCACCCGGTCATGCCGGCATCGGCCTTCAGGATGTAGGGCCGGGTCGTCTCCCGCTGACTCTCGGCGAGATAGTGGGCGTCGTCGTTGTCGGGGTCGGTGCCCAGCGTCTTGGCGAAGACCTCTGCCACGTCCATCCGGGTCTTGTGGACCGCCGGAGCCACGACGTGGCTGGGCTCCTCGTTGTCGAGCTGCTGGATCCGCTCGCCGAGATCCGTCTCGATCACCTCGATCCCGTTGGCCGCCATGTGGTGGCGGAAGCCGCACTCCTCGGTGAGCATCGACTTCGACTTGACCAGCGTCCGGGCGCCGTGGCTGCGCAGGATCTCCAGGACGATCCGGTTGTGATCGGCGCCGTCCTTCGCCCAGTGGACGTGGACGCCGTTGGCCTTCGCGGCCGCCTCGAACTGCTCGAGGTAGCGGTCGAGGTGGCTGAGCGTGTGGGTCTTGATCTGCGAGGCGAGCTCGCGCAGCTCCTCCCACTCGGGGATGCCGTGCGCGGAGGCGTCGCGCTTCTTGCGCAGATCCCACAGGCGCTCGTCGTGGGCGGCCTGGTGCAGGGGCGCGGCGAGGAAGCGCTCGGCGGCCTCGGCCTGGTTGATCGGGCGATCGCCGCGGATCTTGGCGCCGCGGGGCTGCGGCTCGCGGACCTTAGGGGCGCGGATCGGCTTCGAGGCGGCCTCGGCGTGCTGGAGCCGGGCTCCGTCCTGGGAGCGCTCGCTCTCGTCGTGGCGGGCGCGCACCTCTGGATGGATGACGCCCTCGCGCTCGCGCGGGTTGAGATCCTCGGCGCTCATGCGGCGGCTCCGTTCAGCACCTGCGCGATGTGAATGTACTTGAGCGGCAGACCCAGGCGCTCGGCGCAGCCCTTCTGGTGCATCAGGCACGAGGAATCCGCCGACACGACGTACTGGGCGCCGGCCCGGTTCTGATCGGCGACCTTGTCGTAGCCCATCTTGGCCGAGACCGCGGGCTCGAACACCGAGAAGGTGCCGCCGAAGCCGCAGCATTCGTCGGGCCGGGCGAGGTCGACCAGTTCGACACCGTCGACGAGGCGCAGAAGGTCCAGGGGCTTCGAATAATAGGGCTTCACCAGTTCGGACGGACGCGCGTGATGGATGCCGCGCAGGGCGTTGCAGTTGGTGTGGTAGGCGACCTTGTGGGGAAAGCGCGCCCAGGGGAGCGACTCCACCTCGAGGACGTCGTGCAGGAACTCCACCAGCTCATAGGTGCTGGCACGAACGTGGCGGACTTCGTCGGTCTGCGGGATCGCCGTCAGGTGCTCGCGGACCTGATGGACACAGGATCCGGAAGGCGCCACGACGTAGTCGAAGCCGGAGAAGTTCTTCACGAACAGCGCTTCGGTGGCGGCCGCCTCGGCATGGCAGCCGGTGTTGGTCATGGGCTGTCCGCAGCAGGTCTGGTCGAACGGGTATTCGACCGTGCAACCGAGCCGCTCCAGCAGCTCCAGCGTGGCAATCCCGACCTCCGGTTCGAAGGCGTCGACGTAGCACGGCACGAACAGGCCGACCCGCATGGTCCGGCACCTCCCTGGATCGCCATTCCACTGGTCTGGAACGGTTCGAGACTGATCCAGAGGGTCTACCGGATGAGGTTGGTCTTGGCGAGGTCGAGGACCGCGTCACCGCGTCCGTCCATGACGGCGCGCAGGACATAGAGGCTGAAGCCCTTCACCTGCTGCCCGTCGATCTTCGGCGGCATCGAAAGCTCGTTCCGCGCGGTGCGCACATCGAGGAGTGACGGACCGTCGAAAGCCAGGAATTCGCGCATCGCGTTCGGCAACTCCGCCGGATCCTCGACCCGGATGGCGAAGATGCCGGCCGCCCGCGACATCGCGGCAAAGTCCGGGTTGTCGAGGGCGACCCCGGTCTCGAGGTAGCCCGCGGCCTTCATCTCCAATTCGACGAAGCCGAGGGTGCCGTTGTTGAACACGACGACCTTCAGCGGCAGGCGGTGCTGCCGCAGGGTGAGGAAGTCGCCCATCAGCATGGCGAAGCCACCGTCGCCGCAGAGGGCGATCACCTGCCGGTCCCGCTGGCAGGCCTGCGCGCCGATGCCCTGCGACAGGGCGTTGGCCATGGAGCCGTGCACCCAGGAGCCGAGGAGCCTGCGCCGCCCGTTCATGGCGAGGTAGCGCGCCGCCCAGATGGTCGGCGTGCCGACATCGGCGGTGAAGACGGCGTCGTCCGCCGCCGCCTCGCTGATCGTGCGGGCGAGGTATTGCGGGTGCAGGGGACCGCTGGGCTTGCCGGTGGCGAGTTCGTCGAGGTCCGCGCGCGCCTTGGCGTAATGCTTGAGGCTGGCGTCGAGGAACGACCGGTCGGTCTTGGCCTTGAGCCGCGGCAGCAGCGTCCGGAGCGTCGCGCCGACATCGCCCACGAGACCGAGCTCGATCCGGCAGCGGCGCCCGAGTTCGGACGGGCGCAGATCGACCTGCGCCACCTTGGCATCCTGCGGGTAGAACTGCTTGTAGGGGAAGCCGGTGCCGAGCATCAGGAGCGTGTCGCAGGCCATCATGGCCGCGTAGCCCGACGAGAAGCCGATCAGACCCGTCATGCCGACGTCGTAGGGGTTGTCGAACTCGACGAACTCCTTGCCGCCCAGCGCGTGGACGATCGGGCTCTTCAGCGCGTCGGCGAGCTGGAGAAGCTCGCTATGGGCGCCCGCGCAGCCGCGCCCGCAGAGCAGCGTCACCCGCTTGCCGGCGTTGAGCATGGCGGCGAGGGCGTCGAGCTCCGCGTCCGCCGGGCGCACCACCGGCTTGGCAGGGACGAGGCCCGCGCGGGGCGCCAGGGGCCGCTTGGGCGCGTCGCGCAGGGCGACGTCGCCCGGAATGACGATGACCGCGACGCCCCCCTCCCCCACTGCGGCGCGGATCGCGTTCTCGAGGACGAACGGCATCTGCGCCGGATCGGAAACCATCTCGCAGTAATGGCTGCAGTCGCGGAACAGCGCGATGGGATTCGTCTCCTGGAAATAGCCGGAGCCGATCTCCGCCGAGGGGATATGGGCCGCGATCGCCAGGACCGGGCTCCGGCTGCGATGGGCGTCGTAGAGGCCGTTGATCAGGTGCAGGTTGCCCGGCCCGCACGATCCCGCGCAGACGGCGAGGCGACCGGTGACCTGCGCCTCCCCTGCCGCCGCGAAGGCCGCGGATTCCTCGTGGCGGGTGTGGATCCAGTCGATGCGTCCGCGGGCCCGCAGCGCCTCGGTTATGCCGTTCAGGCTGTCGCCGACGACGCCGTAGACGCGGGAAACGCCGGCCTCCTGCAGGGTCTCGGCGACGACGTCGGCCACGTTGGTGATGCGCATGGTCGGGCTCCGCGTTCGGCTTCCTGCCGACAAGTGGAACCCGCCGCCCGGAAGTCACGATCCCGGACTGTCGGCCGAACCTGCCGGCTCAGCGCTTGGTCAGCCCGCCGAGCACGTTGCGCAGGATGGCGTTGCCCACCTCCCGCCCGACGCTGCGGGCCATCGACCGCGCGGCGTTGCCGATCACCTGCTCGGCGAGGCTCTGCGGCGGCCGGCGGCCGGCCTTGCCCTTGGCAGGTGTCCCGAAGACGCTGCCGAAGACGCCGCCCAGCATCCCCCCGAGCCCGCCCTCGGAGGCGCCCTCCTCGGGCGCCGCGTCGAGGTTCTTGCGCTTGGCGAGCATCTCGTAGGCGCTCTCGTTGTCGACGCTGGCGTCGTACTTGCCCCGCAGCGGGCTCTGCGCGATCAGCGCCGCCCGCTCCTGCTGGGTCAGGGGCCCGACGCGCCCCTGCGGCGGCGCGACCAGCGCCCGCTCCACCAGGGACGGTGTGCCCTTCGGCTCCAGGAAACTCATCAGCGCCTCGCCGACGCCGAGTTCGGTGATGGCCGTCGCCACGTCGAAGGCCGGGTTCTGCCGGAAGGTCTCGGCTGCCGCCCGGACGGCCCGCTGGTCCCGTGGCGTGAAGGCCCGCAACGCGTGCTGGACGCGGTTTCCGAGCTGGCCCAGCACGGTCTCGGGCACGTCGAGGGGATTCTGCGTCACGAAGTAGACGCCGACCCCCTTCGAGCGGATCAGGCGCACGACCTGCTCGACCGCGTCGAGCAGCGATTTCGGCGCGTCGTTGAAGAGCAGATGCGCCTCGTCGAAGAAGAATACGAGCTTCGGTTTGTCGAGGTCGCCGACCTCCGGCAACTGCTCGAACAGCTCGGAGAGCATCCAGAGCAGGAACGAGGCGTAGAGCTTCGGCCGCTGCATCAGCTTGTCGGCCGCGAGGATGTTGACGAAGCCGCGCCCGTCGCGGTCCGTGCGCATGAAGTCCGTGAGGTCGAGCGCGGGCTCGCCGAAGAATTTGTCGGCGCCCTGGTTCTCGAGGACCAGCAGTTGCCGCTGGATCGCGCCCACCGACGCCGACGAGACGTTGCCGTACCGGCCCGAAATGTCCTTCAGGTTCTCGGAGCAGAAGGCCAGCAGGGCGCGCAGGTCCTTCAGGTCGATCACCGGCCACTGGTTCTCGTCCGCGACCCGGAACGCGATGTTGAGCACGCCCTCCTGCGTGTCGTTGAGCTCCAGCAGGCGGCCGAGCAGCAGGGGACCCATCTCGGTGACGGTGCAGCGGATCGGATGGCCCTGCTCGCCGAACAGGTCCCAGAACACCGTAGGGAAACGGTCGGGCTCGTAGGTGAGGCCGAGTTCCTCGGCGCGCTTCACGAAGGCAGGCTTGGCTTCCCCGGCAGCGGCGATGCCCGACAGGTCGCCCTTGATGTCGGCCGCGAAGACCGGCACCCCGGCATTGGAGAAACCCTCGGCCAGCACCTGGAGGGTTACGGTCTTGCCGGTGCCCGTCGCGCCGGCGACGAGCCCGTGCCGGTTGGCGAGCCGCAGGGCCAGCACCTCCGGCTTGCCCGGCCCCGAGGCCTGGACGCTCTTGCCGACCAGGATCGTACCGTCGCCCATCGTCGTTGCCCCCCGGCGCATCTGGGTACTGTTATGGACGGGGCGCCCGGACTTTTCCAGCGAGCGGGCCACCGGCTTGATTTCCGGCGCCTCAGAGTCGAAGGACGTCTGGAAGCATTCCGAAGAGATCATCACCATGGAAGAATTGCTCGCCCGCGTCACCGCCCGCACCGGGCTCGACGCCGCGACCGCACAGACCGCCATCGGGCACATCCTCGCCTTCCTGCAGAAGGAAGGGCCTGCGACGGAGGTCGGTCAGTTGCTGGCGGCTCTGCCGGGCTCCGAGACGCTGATCGCCGAAGCGAATGCCGGTGACGCCGGTGGGGGCGGCCTGATGGGCATGCTCGGCGGCATGATGGGTGGCGGCGGCGTGATGGCGCTCGGCCAGAAGCTCATGTCGGCCGGCGTGCCCATGGGCGAGATGCAGCCCCTGGGTCAGGAGCTTTTCGCCTTCGGCCGCGAGAAAGTCGGCGAGGACGCGATGGGCCCGATCATCGGCTCGATCCCCGGCCTCAACCAGTTCGTCTGAGGATCCCGGCGGTGTGCGCCGGCGCACCGCATTCGGGCGTCGTCTGGACAATCGTAAAAAAGAGGTTGCGCAGCGAAAGCTTGGCGGAACCTGTCCACGCGATGCCCGTTATTCCGGGTGTGGTACGAAACGCTGCTTCGGGCGGCAGTTTCGACCGCAAGCAAGCAGGCCGGCCATGCCCGTCTTCGAATCGAAAAACCTGGATAGCGAGTTCGAGGGCCAGGCGCTCCTCGCGTCGATACTTCACCCGACGCGTGCCGCTCAGACCCGGGCTTTGCGACACGGGCGGCGCCGCGCGGAACGCGCGGCCGCCCTGGCGGACCCGATGACGATCGAGCCGCGCTTCCCCCTCACCAACGACGTGCTCGTTCCGACAGCCTGCACGAGTCGCTGAGGGCAGTCACCAAGCCTGCGGCGTGACGAGGCCCTGGCGCGTCACCACCACCCAGTCCCGACCCCGGCGCTCGACGGCCTCGACCCGGCCAACGCCCGGCACGATGTCGCCTGGGCCCACCTCCACAAGCCGGTGACGCCGGTTCTCAAGGATCGCCGCGCCCTCGAAGATGTCTCGCAGGGCCCATCCGTCGATGACCGGCGGCTTCTCCGGCGTGGCGGCCTTCGGCTTCAGGTCTATCGCCTTGGCATCGGCCAGATTCGTCTCGGGGGCCCTGGGCTCCGAGCTTCTGGGCTCCGAGCTTCTTGGCTCCGGAACTTTGGCTTCGACACTCTTCGTCTCAACGCTCCGCGGTGCCTCGGCGAGGCTGCCGGTCTGGGTTGGCTCCGTGCGTGCAGCGGGCATCACGGCGGCCGTGGCGCGCCGCTCGAGCTGAGTCGCGAGGGCGGCAATCCGCGCGTTCTGCTCGCGCTCCACCTGCTCGAAGCGCTCGCTCAGGGCCGCTGTCTTGGCATTCAAGGTCTTGTCGAGCTGCGCGAGGCGGTCGCCGAGGGTGCTGCTACGGCTCCCGGCCTCCTTGCGCGCCGTGTCGGTGGATGCCCTCAGATCGGCGAGCACTTGATGAAGCTGCGCGATGTCGCTGCCGAGCCGGGCCGTCTCGGTCCGGCCCGCATCGAGCGTGGTGCTGAGTGCCATCACGGCATCGTTGGACGGCGCCGACCGAGTCATCGCTATGACGCCGCCGCCCAGGAGGGCACCCACGGCCAGCGCCGCGCCCGGTACGGCGAGGCGGTGCAGGTCGATCGGCGGCAGCGGCGGCAGCGCGAAGCGCTTGGGGGCCGAGACTTCCTTGACCTCGACCTTCGTCTCGGGCTTCGGATCCGTCGTTCCGCCCACCGCAGCCTTAAGCAGGTCGACCGGGGATACCGCCTGCTTGGCTTCGCTCTTCGTCATCGCCCCGAACTCCGCTCGCAGGATGTCGCTGCAAGCGTTCGTTAAGGACGTTTGTTTACGAAACGCTTACCGCGGGCGCGCGGATCAGGCCGCCAGCCCCCGCTTCTTGAGGAGCGGCGCGATACTGGGCATCCGGCCGCGGAAAGCCGTGTAGGCCTCGCGGGCGTCGCGCAGATTCCCGGCGCCGTACACGAAGGTGCGCAGGCGCTTGGCCGTCTCCGGGTCGAAGATATCGCCTGCCTCGCGGAAGGCATCGAACGCGTCCGCGTCGAGCACCTCCGACCAGAGATAGCTGTAGTAGCCGGCCGCGTAGCCGTCGCCCGAGAAGATGTGGGCGAAGTGCGGCGTCCGGTGCCGCATGGTGATCTCGGCCGGCATGCTGATCCGCCGCAGGGCCTCCGCTTCGAAGGCGGGCACGTCGAGGCCGGCCTCGCCCTCGGCGGAGAGGTGCAGCGTCATGTCGACGATGGCCGAGGCGGTGTACTCCACCGTGGCGAAACCCTGGTTGAAGGTGCGCGCCGCCAGCAGCTTCCGCAGGAGCGCGTCGGGCATCGGCTCCCCGGTCTGGTGGTGGCGCGCGTGCGTCCGGAGCACCTCCGGCTGCTCAAGCCAGTGCTCGTAGAGCTGCGACGGGAGTTCGACGAAGTCGCGCGAGACGGCCGTGCCGGACAGGATCGGGTAGGTCACATCGGACAGGAGGCCGTGCAGGGCGTGGCCGAACTCGTGGAACAGGGTCCGGGCATCGTCGAACGACAGCAGCGTGCTCTCGCCGGCGGGTGCCGTGGCGAAATTCATCACGTTGACGATGATCGGGGTGATCGGCCCGTTCAGGCGCTCCTGGGAGCGGAACGCGCTCATCCAGGCACCCGACCGCTTCGAGGCGCGGGCGAAATAATCGCCGAGGAACAGCCCGACCTCGGAGCCGTCCGGATTGCCCACTCGCCAGACCCGCACGTCGGCGTGGTAGCGGGGAACGTCGGACAGCTCCTCGAAGGTCAGGCCGAACAACCGCGCGGCCGTGTCGAAGGCCGCCTGGATCATGCGGTCGAGGGGCAGGTAGGCCTTGATCTCGCTCTCATCGAGATCGTGCTCGGCGCGGCGCACCTTCTCGGCGTAATGGCGCCAATCGTGGGCCTGGAGGGTGAAGTTGTGGCCCTCATCCTGGACCGCCCCCTGGAGGCGGTCGCGCTCCTCGGCGGCCCGGGCCCGGGCCGGCGTCCAGACGTCGCGCAGCAGGCCCGTGGCGGCCTCGGGACTCGCCGCCATCGTGTCGTCGAGGGCGAAATGCGCGAAGCTCTCGAAGCCGAGGAGCCGCGCCCGCTCGGCCCGGAGACTGACGATCTCGGCGCTCACCGCCCGGTTATCGGTCTCGCCGCCGTTCTCCCCGCGCCGAGTCCAGGCGGCGTAGGCGCGCTCGCGCAGATCACGGCGGGTGGAGAAGACCAGGAATGGCTCAATGAGGGAGCGCGACAGGGTGATGACGTGGCCGTCGTGCCCGCGCTCCTTCGCCGCGCTGGCGGCCGCAGCGCGCAGGAACGGCGGCAGGCCGGCGAGGTCGTCCTCCGATTTTAGGGCCAGCGTGAAGCTGCTCTCGTCGGCCAGCAGATTCTGGCTGAACCGCGTCCCGAGCTCCGACATGCGCGCGGCGATCTCGGCGATGCGCGCCTTGTCGTCTGGACCGAGCTCCGCGCCCGAGCGCCGGAAGCGGACGCGGTAGCGGTCGAGGACGCGGCGCTCCTCCGGGTCGAGCCCCTCGGCACCGACGGCCGAAATGCGGGCCCAGAGCTGCGGGTTAAGGTAGATGGCGCTGCCGTGCCGGGCGAGCTTCGGACCGATCTCCCGCTCGATCGCCTGCAGATCCGGATTCGTATGGCTGCCGGTCAAATTGTAGAAGACGCCGGCGACCCGATCGAGGGCGAGGCCGGCCCGTTCCATCGCCGCCACCGTATTGGCGAAGGTCGCCGGAGCCGTGTCGGCCGCGATGGCCCGGATCTCGGCATCGTGGGCCGCCAGCGCCGCCTCGAAGGCCGGCCGGTAATGGTCCGGATGGATCCGTTCGAAGGGTGGCAGGCCGAACGGCGTCGTCCAGTGCGCCTCCTGGAAGGGATTGTCCTGCGGCAGGCTCGGCAGCCCGGCATCAGCGGAGTCCAGCATACGGTCCTCGAAGTCATCCCTACGGCGACCATTGCCGTCGCCGTGCGGTCCGGCGACATGGGGTCGACGGGCGTCCTGCGGAAGACAGTGACCTGATCGCCGCATCCGTCAACCGCGCAGGCGATCCGAACGACGTCTCGCCCGTTACCATCGGCCAACGCCTAAGCTTCGAGGCCTCATGCCAGGACGTCTGCCGCCGATCCGTCGCACCGCGCCACCGCTCGCGCGCGGTCTCCTCGTCCTCGGTCTGGCCATCTTTCCGGCCGCGTCGGGCCGGACCGCCGAGGCCCCGGCTGCCACCGTGCCGGTCCCCCCACCGAAGCCGCCCGAGCGGCCGGACGCACTGAAGCCGCCGGCTGCCCCGGAGACTGCCCTTCCGGCGCCGCCGGCCCGACCGGCGGAACTGACACCACCCACGACGGTCTCGCCCAAGGAAAGCGGCAAACCCGCGGTCGAGGCGGGCACGGAGGCCGGCAAACCCGAGATGCCGTCGCCGCCGCCCACGCCGCCCGGCCGGCCGCCGGAACTCTCCGGCGAGGCGGCGCTCGCCCTGAAGGTCTCGCCCCCGGACGACACCGCCTGTCGGACGCGTCTCAAGCGCCTCGGAGTGGAGTTCGAGCCGCTGCCGCCGATCGCCGAGGGCCAGTGCACGGCGCCGCTTCCGCTGAAGGTCACCAAGTTCGCCGACGGCGTGACGCTTCCGCAGGGCGCGACACTGAC
Organism: Methylobacterium sp. A49B; assembly: GCF_053346215.1. Lineage (NCBI taxonomy): Bacteria > Pseudomonadati > Pseudomonadota > Alphaproteobacteria > Hyphomicrobiales > Methylobacteriaceae > Methylobacterium > Methylobacterium sp. A49B. The sequence goes on along the minus strand of NZ_JBKFBO010000008.1, from coordinate 9,467 downwards.
CTGCCGGTCGGCCGAGGCGCTGGCGCGCTGGGTCACGGAAGTCCAGGTCGAGGCCGAGCGGACCCTCAAGCACCCACTCGCCACGCTCGAACTCGGTGGATCCTACGTGTGCCGGGGGCAGAACCACGATTTCGATGCAAAGCTCAGCGAGCACGCCTTCGCCAATGCCGCCGACGTGATGGGCTTCAGTTTTGCGGGGCGCCCGAGCATTCCGGTCAAGGCGATGCCTGAGGGATCCGAGGAGGCGCGGTTCCTGGTGGCCGTGCGCGGCAAGGCCTGCGAGTTCTTCCGAACGGTCCTGGGGCCGGGGTCGAACGCGGCCCATTCGAACCACTTCCATCTCGATGAGCGCGAGCGCAACGCGGGCCACCGCCTCTGCGAATAGGGCTCATGGAACGTTCCCGCCGGCTCGGCGCTTGTGGCACCGGAACGCGTCTGTTCCCGGAGATTGCGACGTCGATGTTCCCGACCCCTCGGCGGCCGGTCTGGGCGGCCCTCCTGGCGAGTTGCCTCATCGTGCAGGGTGCGGAGGCCAGACCGAGGGAATCCGCCAGGAAGGAGACCGGCAGGGGGGACACGACGCCCGCGCTGACGGCGGACGCGGTGAACGCGGCGACCCTGTCGCCGCAGGGCGGCGCGGCGGGGGGGTCAAAGCCCGAGGCGAAGAAGTCCGCCGGGCAGAGGCGCAAGTCGCGGGCGGCCGACGACAAGCCCGATCCGCTGATCGTCAAGGCGCAGGTTCTCCTCGACCGAGCCCATTTCTACCCGGGCGCCATCGACGGCCGGAAGGGCGAGAATTACCAGCATGCCCTCTCGGCCTTCGCGGTGGCGCAGGGCCTGCCCGCCACCCAGGACCTGACGCCGGAGGTCTGGGACAAGCTTCAGGGCACGAGCGACAAGCCGGCGGTTACGGATTACACGCTGACCGAGGCGGACGCGTCGGGCCCCTACGTCGACAAGATTCCGCCGAAGATGGAGGAGCAGGCCGACCTGAAGGATCTCGGCTACACCAATCCGCGGGAGATGCTGGCCGAACGCTTTCACATGAGCCGGGATCTCGTCAGCGCACTCAATCCGGGCAAGCCGCTCGACAAGGCCGGGACCACCATCGCGATTGCAGCCGTCGATCCGATGACCCTCGACAAGCCCAAGGGAAAGGATCTGCCGAAGGATCCGAAGGTCGACCGTATAGAAGTCGACAAGAGCAGCCGCGACGTACGCGCCTTCGGTGAGGATGGAAAGCTGGTCGCCTACTACCCCGCCTCGATCGGCAGCACGGAGAAGCCGGCCCCGAGCGGAGACACCAAGGTGAAGGGCGTGGCGTTCGATCCGGACTACACCTACAATCCGAAATATGCGTTCAAAGGTGTGAAGGCGAAGCACAAGTTCACCATCCAGGCTGGCCCCAACAACCCTGTCGGTCTTGTCTGGATCGATCTTGCCATCCCGAGCTACGGGATCCACGGCACGCCGGAGCCCGAGAAGGTCGGAAAGACCGAGTCGCACGGCTGCATCCGACTGACCAACTGGAATGCGCGCGATCTCGCGGCCCATGTGACCCGGGGCGCCAAGGTCAGCTTCAAGGATGACTAGGTCGCCGCACCGATCCGGCGTCGCCCCTGGTCAAAAATGTATCACCGGTTAACATACTAGGCGCTATTGGCGCCGGAACGACCCGGGAACGCTTGACACGTTGCGCATTACGGGCGACGCCAAAGGCCATCTTGTGGCCTGCCCGCCGAAGCTGCGCCGTATTACGGACCGTTGCTCGCGTGGTTCGCGAGATGAGACCTACTGCACGGCAAGATCCCCGGTGGCGGGGGCGTTCGAAGGGAAGACGGCCCGGCGTGACTGCTGACCCCAACGATGACGTCCTCAACGGCGTCCGCGTGCTCGTCGTCGAGGACGAGGCTGCCATCTCGATGCTGCTCGAGGACATGCTCCTCGATTTCGGTTGTTCGGTCGTCGGCCCGGCCGCGCGCCTGTCGTCGGCCCTCGAGATGGCGTCGCAGGAGACCTTCGAGGTTGCGATCCTGGACGTGAACGTCGCGGGCGAGCCGATCTACCCGGTGGCCGAGGCCATCGCGAAGCGCGATCTGCCGCTGGTGTTCTCCACGGGTTACGGCGGGGCGGGTATCCGCGAGCCCTTCCGGGACAGGCCCGTAGTGCAGAAGCCGTTCAGCCAAGCGGACCTGAAGCGGACGCTGATCGGCGCGATCCGCGCCGTCCGGGACTGACGGCGGCGCCTACAAGCCTTCGATCGTGAAGGCGTCGGCCACGTGGGCCGGCCATTCCCGCGCGCCGACGAACACCGCATCCGCCCGGAAGGTCATGCCGGCGCTCCAGGTATTGCGGCCGATCCAGGCCCGGACCGCGCGGGAAAAGCGGCGGCGCTTGGCCGCATCGATCGCCTCGCGGGCGTCCTCGCGCCGGGACCGGGCCTTCACCTCGACGAACGCGACGGTGTTCCAGCGCTGGACGATCAGGTCGATCTCGCCCCCCGCGACGCTCACGCGCCGGCCGACCGGCCAGTAGCCCTTGAGCATCAGGACCGCCAGCGCCAGCCACTCGGCCCGATGGCCGCGCCGATAGGCGGCGCGGTGCCGCTGCGCCCGGTCGGGGAGCGCGCCGTTCAAGGTTCGCCCCGCGCCAAAACCAGCGCCCGCGCGTAGACGAGACGACGCGGCTGCCCGGTATCGTCGGCGACGAGGCTCGCGGCATCCTTGATCGAGTGCCGCTCGAGCGCCGCACGCAGCAGCGCGTCGAGGGCGGCATCGCTGTCGGCCGTGCGCTCGGGCGCCGTGGCGGCGCCGATGATGACGACGATCTCGCCCTTCGGCGGCCCATCCTCGGCGAAGCGCGCGCTGAGGGAGCCCAATGTGTCGCGTCGGACGGTCTCATAGAGCTTGGTGAGTTCGCGGGTCACCGCGGCGGGCCGGTCGGGACCCAGCATCGCGGCGGCGTCCGCCAGCATTTCGGGGAGGCGGTGCGGCGATTCGAACAGGACCAGAGTCCCGGGGACCGGGACGAGCGCCTCCAGCCGGTTGCGCCGGGCGCCGGCCTTCTGAGGAAGGAAGCCCTCGAAGAAGAAGCGGTCCGTCGGCAGGCCGGCGGCAACCAGGGCGGTCATCACCGCCGAAGGACCCGGGACGGGCGTGATCCCGATCCCGGCCTCGATGGCGGCTTGGACGAGCTTGTAACCGGGGTCGGAGACCAGCGGCGTACCCGCATCCGACACCAGGGCCAGGGCCTCGCCGGCGCGCAGGCGGGCGACCATGCGTTCGCGCACCGCCTCGTTGGAATGCTCATGGTAGGCGAGGAGCGGGGTTGTGATGCCGTAATGAGCGAGCAGCGTCCGGGTGACCCGCGTGTCCTCGGCGAGGACCGCGTCCGCCGCCGCGAGCGTCGCCAGGGCGCGGATCGTTATGTCGCGGAGGTTGCCGATGGGCGTCGCCACGATGTGAAGGCCGGGCGCCAGGGTTTCGGCCTCGCTCGCCAGCCCGAAAGCCGTGAAGGTCGGGGTCCGCGGCCGATCCGCTCCGGGTTTGTGGGACGGGACTCTCATGTGAGGAGCAGTCCCCGGGGCGTCGAATCGGCGGGTCATCGTTGACCATGTTGCCACACCTGCCGGCTCTCGTCGCGGCAGCGGCCACCTCCAGGGGGCAAGTCCGCTGCGGCGCGTTTACATTTCCAAAGCCGATCGTCAGGCTATCCCCGCCTGCTTGAGGGAGTCCGCGCGATGGCGCGTCCGATAGGGGTGCGGGAGGGTCTTCCGCGCGCCGCCGCCCTGATCGCCGCGCTCTGCGCCGCGCTGCCGCTCCTCGGCGGTTGCCTCGCCACCGACGGCGGGCGGCGCCGGCCCTCGGCTCAGGCCGAGCTGTCACCGCCCGCGGCGGTGCCGCAGGCGCCCGCCGCAGACGCCCCGCCGACACTCGCTGCGGTGGGCGGGCAACGCATCGGCTCAGGCGCCGTGAAGGTCGCCCTGGTGCTGCCGCTCAGCGGACAAGGCGCCGCGGTGGGCGCGGCCATGCGCAACGCCGCCCAGCTCGCCTTCGACGAAGGACAACAGCCGGACCTGACGATCCTCGTGGAGGATGACCGGGGCAATCCCGACGGAGCGCGGGACGCGACGCAGGACGCCCTCCGGCAGGGCGCCGAGATCGTCCTCGGTCCTCTGTTCGCGGGGAGCGTACAGGCCGCGGCCGCAGTGGCGCGCGCCGCGGGCAAGCCGGTGATCGGATTCTCCACGGACGCCACCGTGGCGGCCCGGGGCGTCTACCTCCTGAGCTTCCTGCCCCAGCCGGAGGTGGACCGGGCGGTGGAGGACTCCGTGGCGGGAGGCAAGCGTTCCTTCGCGGCGTTGATCCCCGAGACCGCCTATGGCAACGCTGTCGAGGCCGAATTCCGCGAGGTCGTGGCGCGCCAGGGCGCCCGGGTCGCGGCCATCGAGCGATACCCCGCGGGTGCGCCCGGCCCCGCCGTGGAGCGGCTGGCGCGCGTCATCACCGGTCCCGGCGCGACGGCCGACGCCCTGTTCATCCCGGAGACCCCCGAGGGCCTGCCGGGCGTCGCGGCGGCCCTGACCAAGGCCGGCTTCTCGCCGGCCCGCGTCCGCCCGATCGGCACGGCTCTCTGGAACGAGCCGGCCCTGTTCACCCTGCCGGCCCTTCAGGGCGGCCGCTTCGCGGCCGCGGACCGGAGCGGGTTCTCCAATTTCAGCGGACGCTACCAAGCCAAGTTCGGCACCGTTCCGCCGCGCGTCGCCTCCCTCGCCTACGACGCCGTGATGCTGACCGCGGCACTGTCGCGGCAATACGGATCGCAGCGCTTCGCCGAACCCACTCTGACGAGCGGAGCGGGCTTCGCCGGAGTGGACGGCACCTTCCGGTTCCGGCCGGACGGGCAGAGCGAGCGGAGCTTGGCGGTCTACGAGATCCGCAACAACGCCACGACGACCGTGAGCCCGGCACCGCGGCTGCTGGCCAAGCCGGCGATCTGATCAGGCTGCCAATTCGGCGACCAGGGCGTTGAGGACCGGCGCGCCCCGTGCGGTCGCGGCGATGCGGCCGCCCGGCCGCCGCTCCAGCAGACCATCGCCCACCAGCATGCCGACGCGGTTGCCGTTCAGCGGCCTGCCCTTCAGGGCCGCGTACCGTGCCGGATCGATGCCTTCGGCGAGGCGCAGTCCCATGACCAGAAACTCATCGGCCTGATCGGCGGCCGAAAGCATCTCGGTCTCGACGATGCCGTGGCCGTCGCGCTCGACCCGGGCGAGCCACGCCTCCGGCGATCGCTCCGTGATGGTGCCGACCCGCCCATGGGCCGTGACGAGTCGCCCATGGGCGCCCGGACCGATCCCGGCATACTCGCCGTAGCGCCAGTACAGCAGGTTGTGGCGCGATTCCGCGCCGGGCCGGGCGTGGTTGGAGATCTCGTAGGCGGGCAGCCCGGCCCCTGCGCACAGTTCCTGCGTCACGTCGTAGAGGGCCCGCCCGGTGTCGTCGTCGGGGATCACCAGCTTGCCGGCGGCGGCGAGGCCGTGGAACGGCGTGCCGGGCTCGATCGTGAGCTGGTAGAGAGAGAGATGCTCGGCGGCCCGGTCCAGCGCTTCGCGGAGTTCGGCGCGCCACAGCTCGGGGGTCTGATCGGAGCGGGCGTAGATCAGGTCGAACGACGTGCGGTCGAAGACGGCCTGCGCGACGCGGATGGCGTCGAGCGCCTGCGCCACGTCGTGAAGGCGGCCGAGTGCCTTCAGGGCCGTATCGTCCAGCGCCTGGACGCCGAGGGAGACGCGGTTGATTCCCGCGGCCCGGTAGCCGCGGAAGCGCCCGGCCTCGACGCTCGACGGGTTGGCCTCCAGGGTGATCTCGGCGTCCGACGCCACGGTCCAGTGCGCGGCCACCGCATCGAGGAGGCCCGCGACGGTCGCGGGCTGCATCAGCGAGGGCGTGCCGCCACCGAGGAAGACGCTGGTGACGGCCCGGCCGGGCGTCCGGCCCGCGGCGTTGGCGATCTCGGCCCGGAAGGCGTCGAGGAACCGCGACTCGTCGACGCCGCCGTGCCGGACATGGCTGTTGAAGTCGCAGTACGGGCACTTCGCGGCGCAGAAGGGCCAGTGCAGGTAGATCCCGAAACCCGCATCGCGGGTAAGATGGTCCGGGCCGGTCAAGGTCATGATGGACCTGGATGTGAGGGCAGGCGGCCGGTTTGGCAATCAGGAGGCTGGGGCGAGGCAGGCCCGGCTCAGCTCCACGAAGGCCCGCGCCCGGTGCGACAGCCCCTCGCCCTTCTGCCAGTCGACGCCGTGCTTCTCGTCGGCGCTCATCTCCCCGAACGTGCGATCGTGTCCCTCGGGACGGAAGATCGGGTCGTAGCCGAATCCGGCCGTGCCTTTCGCCGCCACGAGGTCGCCGAACACCCGACCTTCGAAAAGTTCGGTGTGTCCGTCGGGCCAGGCGAGCACCAGCGCCGACACGAAATGGGCGCGGCGGGACTGCGCCCCGCGCTGATCCAACTCCGCGAAGATCCGCGCCATGGCACCGGCGAAGTCCTTGGTCGGCCCGGCCCAGCGCGCCGAGAAGATGCCGGGCGCGCCGTCGAGCGCGTCCACGCAGAGGCCGGAATCGTCGGCGAAGGCCGGGAGCCCGGTCGCGTCCGCGGCGGCCTTGGCCTTGATGAACGCGTTCTCGGCGAACATCGTGCCGGTCTCGTCCGGCTCCGGCAGCCCCAGCTCTCCGGCCGACACCGCTTCGACGCCGAACGGCGCCAGAAGCTCGCGCATCTCGGTGAGCTTGCCGGCGTTGTGGGTGGCGATCACCACCTTGCCGGTCAGCCTCCGGCCATGGCGGGGCGCGGGGCTCACGCGATCGCCTCCTTCTGGAGGGCGACCAGCCGGTCGGTCCCGGCGCGGGCGAGCCGCAGCAACTCGAGGAGCTGGTCCTCCGAGAACGGCTCCATCTCGGCGGTGCCCTGCACCTCGACGATGCCGCCCCGGCCTGTCAGCACGAAATTGGCGTCGGTCTCGGCCGCGGAATCCTCGGCGTAGTCGAGGTCGAGGACGGGCGTGCCCTTGTACAGTCCGCACGACACGGCCGCGACGTGGTCGCGCAGCGGATCGACCGAGATGATCGAGCGGGCCCGCATCCAGGTGAAGCAATCGTGGAGCGCCACCCAGGCGCCGGTGATGGCGGCTGTGCGGGTGCCGCCGTCGGCCTGGATCACGTCGCAATCTATCGTGATCTGGCGCTCGCCGATCGCCGGCAGGTTGGTGACCGCGCGGAGCGAGCGGCCGATCAGCCGCTGGATCTCCTGGGTCCGCCCCGAGGGCTTGCCGGAACCGACCTCGCGGCGGGTGCGTTCGTGCGTCGCACGCGGCAGCATGGCGTACTCGGCCGTGACCCATCCCTTGCCGGAACCGCGGAGCCACGGCGGGCCCCGCTCTTCCAGGGAGGCGGTGCAGAGCACCCGGGTGTTGCCGAAGCTGACCAGGCAGGAGCCCTCGGCGTAGCGCGAGACCGCGCGCTCCAGGCTGACGGACCGCAACTCGTCGGCGGCACGCTTGGAAGGCCGCATTGCAGGCCCTTTCTGTCGAGGAGATCGAGGGCCGGGCTCATAGGCCGAGCCGTCACCGCGGGCAAGCAGCGCCCGGCTGATCGATCCCGGCGGATTGATCCTTGCCGGCCGTCCGGACATGATCGGACCACAGGATGACCGCGTGACAGATCCGACCTTCAGAGTGACGAACGGCCAGTCCATGCAGGCGCTTGCCGCGCTCAACGAGCGTGCCCGCGAGATCTTTCGCCAGATCGTCGAGAGTTATCTGACGACGGGGGAGCCAGTGGGATCGCGCAATCTGGCGCGAATCCTTCCGATGACTCTGTCACCGGCCTCGATCCGCAATGTGATGGCGGATCTGGAGCATTCCGGTCTGATCTTCGCGCCCCACACGTCGGCCGGCCGCCTGCCGACAGAGCTGGGTCTGCGGTTCTTCGTGGACGCCATGCTCGAACTGGGCGACGTCAGCCAGGACGAGCAGGCCCGGATCGAGGCGCAGATGCGGGCGGCCGCGTCCGGCCACACCTTTGACTCGGCGCTCGCCGAGGCATCGACGATGCTGTCGGGGGTGTCGCGCGGCGCCGGCGTGGTCCTGACCACCAAGGCGAACGTGAACCTCAAGCACATCGAGTTCGTCCGCCTCGATCCCGCCCGCGCCCTGGTGATCCTGGTCTCGGACGACGGCTCCGTGGAGAACCGCCTCGTGGACCTGCCCCCGGGCCTGCCGGCAGGCGCGCTTCAGGAGGCGACCAACTTCCTCAATGCCCGGCTGCAGGGCCGCACCCTGGGATCGCTGCGCGCCGAGATCGAGGCCGGACGCAAGGCCATGAAACGTGAGCTCGACGCCATCACCGAGCGCCTCGTGGATGCCGGGCTCGCCACGCCGGTCGGCCCGTCAGAGGCGCGCCAGCTGATCGTGCGCGGACAGGCGAACCTGCTCGACGACCTGCGCGCGGTCGAGGATCTCGAGCGCATCCGGCTGCTGTTCAACGACCTCGAGACCCAGAAGGACGTCATCGACCTCCTGGCCCGTGCCGAGGGTGGCGAGGGCGTGCGGATCTTCATCGGTTCGGAGAACAAGCTGTTCTCGCTGTCCGGGTCGTCGCTGATCGCGGCGCCGTTCCGCGACGGATCGCAGAAGATCGTGGGCGTGGTCGGGGTGATCGGCCCGACGCGACTGAACTACGCCCGGATCGTGCCGATGGTCGACTATACGGCGCGGGTGGTGTCGAAATTATTGGATGGCGGACGGTAGCAGGAGCCGAACGGGCGCATCGCCCGCCCGGCCCCGGGGATCGTATGCGTCAGGCCGGGATCACGTCCACGATCTCATACGTATCGGGATCGATGATCACGATATCGTCGCGCACCAGGATGAACTCGTAGCCCTCGTATTCCGGCACCAGGGTGACGATCGCCGGCGGCAGCCGGTGCAGCGTGACCGAGCGCGGGATCGCCGTCCCAACCGCCAGCCCGAACGCCACGTCCCGGAGGGGCGAAACGCCCAGGCGGGTGATCGAGCTGCGGAACTCGGTGCGCTGCCGCGTGTCGAGACGGCCGACCGCGCCGCGAGCGGAACCGCCCTCGCGGACGCCCCCACGACCACCCCGCTCACCGGCCGCGCCGCGGCCGCCCTGGTTCGGTCCGGCACCGTCCCGGCCGCCGCGCTCGCCCGCAGCGCCGGGCTCGCGCCCGCCACGGTCTCCGCGTTCCTCGCGGTTGCCGCGATCACCACGATCGCCGCGGTCGCCGGCGCCGGGGTTGGCGCCCGGACCAGCGCGCTCGGAGGGACCGTTGCGCTCGGCGGCTCCGCCGGGCCGGCCGGGTCCCTCGGCGCCGCGACCGGCAGGTCCGCCCGGCTCGGCTCCGCGCGCACCGCCCTCGGCGCCGCCAGGCCCGCGCGTCGCGCCACC
>NZ_JBKFBO010000007.1:0-312 GCF_053346215.1 Methylobacterium sp. A49B | reverse complement strand
CTCGTCGATCAGGCCAAGTCGATCGCCAACCAGGCGCTCTCGACCCAGCTCTCCACCACCGGCACCGCCGCCAACGCCTACAGCGCCAGCAACTCAAGCGCCTCCGTGCTGCTGACCATCAACGGCACCTCGGTGTCGGCCAACATCAGTGCCACATCGAGCATCTCGGCCACCGTCGCGGCCCTGAACGCCGCGGTCAGCTCCGCCAGCACCTCCTCCAATGGCTCGTTCGGCGCCGGCGCGATCTTCTCCACCGACAGCACCGGCACCAAGATCGTGCTGAATGCCCAGGCCGACGTCGAGTTCCAGAAC
>NZ_JBKFBO010000006.1:0-513 GCF_053346215.1 Methylobacterium sp. A49B | reverse complement strand
TCCACGACCGCCCGGAGCATCGGAGGCGGCGCTGGCGCACACTGTTCAGGCGGAAGGCGCTGGGCGACCTGTTCGGTGGGCCCTACGCCTGAAGCGGCTATAGTGCGGCCCCGTCAGCCGTGAACTGAGGGGGACCTGAACACAGCCGACGGGGCCTCCCGGCTCATGTCCGGTCGTGTCGCTCTGTGAGAGAACGGACACTCCCGTAATCACTTAGGTTAAAATACGCGCCCGATGCGACAGCGGATCGCGTTCGGCAGATTGCACAGCCGCAAACCGTCACCGCATGGCTCGGCCTGCACCACTATCCGGGCGAATTTTCAGCCACGCCGGCGCAAGTTGTTCCGGTGAGTGGCGCTCGGTGACCTGTTCGGTGGCCCTAGCGCGTAGAGCGACACCGACCGCGTCCTGACCGCCGCGGCACCAGAGTAAACGAACGGTTCACCAACTCAGCGCAATTGCTCGGGTCGCCTCGATCCTACCGCGATGTGGCGACGTTCTACCGGCACACCC
>NZ_JBKFBO010000005.1:0-276 GCF_053346215.1 Methylobacterium sp. A49B | reverse complement strand
CTCGCCTGCGGCGCCTCGGAATGACGGCAGGCTCGGCCGATGTGCCAAGGGCTACGGCTGATATGCTCGGCACCGTCGTCCTTGCGAGCGCAGCGGAGCAAGCCAGCGGCGTCACGCCGGCCGACGTCGCGCTGCCCTGGGTCGCTTCGCTGCGCGCGATGACGGTCGAGCACGCGTCGACCGGGCGCCCGACGGCACGAACCTTGACAATGTTCCTATTTTGTGCTTCCTGACCGCACCTGCCCGCGGCGCTTCGGGAGCGATCCTGTGGCGTCC
>NZ_JBKFBO010000004.1:0-3108 GCF_053346215.1 Methylobacterium sp. A49B | reverse complement strand
TCTGGTCCTCTGTCTCCCGTTGGACGGGATGTGTGCGGTGCGACAGGAACTGCAGGATGTCCTCGGGCGATAGTGCACGGATGCAACAGCGCCCGAGCCCGTCCGGAACGGTTCGGCCGAAAGGTGCGTTAGAGCACATCATCGCGGCGTCGTGATCGATCGGAGGGAACTATTTGAGGAGTTCTGCTGCGGAACAGCGGTTTGGCCGCAGAATACCGCCGGTATCCGGGGAGAGATCTCCGGCGCCGTCGCGGGTGCTCGCCTCGATCGTATCAGACGGCGCCGAAATCCTATCGCAGGTTGTCGTCGCACTGATCCGAAGCGCGCTCGCCGGCAGGTCCGCCTCGCGGGGCGACTCCGAAGGCCGCGGGCGCCATCGTAGACTGCCGCGTGGACCCGGCAGCCTCTTTCCGCTACGCCATCGTCATGGCTGAGACGCTTTTCCTACCCGACCGGGGTCTGGCGCAGGCCACGGCAGCCCTGGCAGCCGCCGGCTCGCTCAGCGAGGTCGTGACCATCCTCAAGCGGACCGCGCGGGCCATCGCGGGGTCCGACGGCATCGCCGTGGTTCTGCGGGAGGGCGACACATCGTTCTACGTGGCCGAGGACGCCATCGAGCCGCTCTGGTGCGGTCGAAAATTTCCGCTGACGGCCTGCGTCTCGGGTTGGGCCATGCTCAACGACGCGACCGCGATCGTGCCGGACATCGAATGCGATGTCCGCGTCCCGGCCGAGCTCTACCGCCTCACCTCGATGCGCAGCCTTGCCATGGTGCCGATCGGTTCGCCCGAACCGACGGCCGCGCTCGGTGCCTATTGGTGCGCGTCGGTCATCCCCGACGACGCGACCGTCTGCCGGCTCGAAGCGCTGGCCCAGGGCGCCGCCGCCGCCCTGGCGCGGGTGCGGACCGAGCCTTCCGCTCCCCGCCCGGCGGCGCCTCCCAAGCCGTAGGGGACGCGACGGGACGTCGGGCAGGCGGCGGGATCGTTCCGGGTGTCCCGAGGGTTCCCGGGCATCGATCTCTCCGTCCGGACACCTCTGTTCAGCCCATGAAGCGCCTGACCCTCATCGGCATCTTCGCGGCCATGCTGGCCGCCATCGTGCTGATCGCCGCCACGTGGTCGACGGTAACCCCGGTCAACCCGCCCGTATCGCCGGACACCTCCGCTACGCCCAATCCCACCGGCCAGCGGAAGTAGCCAGCGGCCGGTCCGCCGCCCGCGCGGCCCTGCGCGCGGATGAGCCGGGCGACAGGTCGATTCATCGCGGAGCCGTGATATTGCTGCGGGCCGGGGTGAATTGGCACGATCTTGCGCCAGATTAGTCTGAACGGTCAGGGAGGTTTTGGGCGATGGGACAGCGTTCGAAGGCGCCGGTCAACGCGATCGACGGCTTCAGCGAACCGCTCGACAGGCTGCGCGCCGCCCTGGACGCCTCCTGCGTGGTCGGGACCTGGGACTGGGACATCGTGCGCAGCACCATGGTGTACGATACCGGCGCGGCGCGGCTCCTGACCGGCGACCCCTCGCGCGCCGAGACCGAGATCAGCGGTCCCGAGACCTTGGCGGCCGTGCACCCGGACGACCACGACTGGCTGCTGGATCACGTCCAGCGGACCGTGAGGGCGGGGGGGCTGGTGCTGGCCGAGTACCGCGTCGTGGCCGCGGACGGGACGGTCCGCTGGCTGCTCAGCCGCGGGCGGACCTTCCAGAACGCGATCGGCCACCCGGTGCGGGCCCGCGGCATCATCATCGACATCACCGAGATGCGCGAGGGCGAGGATCGCTACGTCTTCAGCGGCGAGGCTGCGGTGGGCAACCCCCTGGAGCGGGCCACCGACTTGGCCATCGCCCTCAAGCGGACGCTGGGCGACGACGCGGCCGCGGAGGTCCGGATCGCCACCGACATGCTGCTGATGAGCCTCGGGCGCGCCATTGCGCGCGATCACGGATCCCACTGATCTGGCGGAACCGGCATCCGCCGGGGACGGCGGGAAGCGGGAGGCGCCCGGCACAGGTGCGTGACGGACCGCCGGCCTCGCGCGCGGGCTCGGGAACTTGCCCTGGACTGCGGTTTTGGCCTGTCACAGCCTGCGGAAAGGCTGGACAGGAGGGGTGCATGGGACAGGATGTCGAGGCCGCGCGGGAAGCCTTCCGCTCGGTTCCGCCGGGTCGGCCGGCCCGTGAGACGAAGGCGGTCGATCCCGCGATCGGCGGAAGCGGCCCGCACGCGCCGGGCCCCGCAGATCCCGCTTCCGATGCGGCCCCCGAGAGCGGCGGCTACGATGACAGGCCGACGCCGCGCCAGCCGGACAACCGCAAGGGCGGGTACGGGGCCGGCTGACGCGGCCGGATGCGACGGCCCGCCACGCGGATACGGCGCGGCCATCCCGCCGGTCCGGGTCGGCGGGCGAGGGTCCGATACCCTGGGCGCCCGCGCCCAGGGCTTGCGGAGCCACCCGCCTCGGTCTGACGCCATTGTCCGAACACGAGCACCCTTGTCCCCGCCCCTGGCGTTCCCGGCCTCGCCCGGGATCGCTCAAGGGCGTGGGGACGGGCCAGGGGTGGGGGTTCGTGAAGGGTCGAGCGAAACGGTGCCGCCTGCACCGCCCCGCGATGGCCAGGGACGACACAGGTTCGTGGTCTCAGCGCGCGCACCCGCCCGCTTGAGAAGGGGCCTCTCCCCTGGCCTGCCCGGGAGAAGGCGCGCGTCGCGTTCCGTCACAGGCCTGCGGCCGACGATCCGGCCTCACCGGGCGGTCCCCGCCTGAAGAAACGCCTCGGCCTCCCGCGATGCGGAGCCGGCTTCACGTCCACGCATCGCCGGATCTTTACGATAGATTAACCATAATGAGTCGAATCTACTTCCTTTAAATCTTTCCGCAGCCCAGATTATAGCCAGCCGCACCATGTTCTAAAGGACATCTTATGATCGAAGCATCCGACGAGAAGGCCGGAGCCCTGACCGCGCTCACCGCCGAGCTTGTCGCCGCCTACGTGTCGAACAACTCCGTTCCGCCCGCCGAGCTGCCGGCGCTGATCGCCCGCGTGCACGGCGCGATCGCCGGCCTCGTCGCCGGTACGCTGACGGTCGAGACCGGCGCGGCGG
>NZ_JBKFBO010000003.1:0-1078 GCF_053346215.1 Methylobacterium sp. A49B | reverse complement strand
CGGTCGAAGGCGTAGCCGAGGCGGCCGCGCACGGTGCCGAAGAAGTCGAGGCTGGAGAGGCCGCGCGGGTCGGTGACGTAGTAGCCGGGGCGGAGGCCACCGCCGGTGATGAAGGCGTTGTTCCGGTTGCGGCCGAAGTCGAGGTACTGGGCGTCAGCCTCGAACCCGATGACCACGCCCGAGCCTGGCGTGAACTGGTAGTTGTAGCCGACCTGGCCACCGCCGGAGAAGCCGTCCTGGCTGCGGTTGCGGAAAGTCGCGGCTGTACCGGGAACGGCGTAAGGAGCCGGCACGCCGAAGGTCGAGTTGTTGTTGCTATTGCTGCTGGCGTCGAAGGCGTAGCCGGCGTTGATACCGAAGTAGGCACCGGTCCAGGTGAACACCGGCACGGGGGTGAACACCGGCGGCGGGGCGGCACGGCGCGGCAGGTCGGCGGCCGAGGCGGCGGCGGTCAGGGCGGTGAAGGCGGCCAGCGAGGCCAGAAGCTTGGTCATCTGGGTTGTTCCAAAATCTCGATCTGACGGTAGGGCTACCGGTCTGTGGATGAAATAGCTGTAGTTTTACGGACACACCGATCGATGACGAGGCAAGACGGTATAGTAAACCATCTATGAACCTGGATCTGAGCGCTGAAATACATCGCGATGTACGTGGCTGAGCGGCACAACATCTAAGCGGCGCATTGGTTGCAGCCTGTCGCTGAGTTGCCCGGGAGGTGTTGCGCAGAAGGCACAAACCACACGAGCCGAGGCTCTACAAAGAAAGGCGCCTCACAGGCCGCTGCGCCCTGACATGCCGATCCGGCCCGAGCATCGCTTCTTCTACCCGATCGACTGGCCGCAGCTCTCTGCCGTGATCCGGTTCGGCCGGGCCAGGAGCTGCTGCGAGGGCTGCGGGCGGCCGCACGGGCGGATGGTCTACCACCTCGGCGACGGTCGCTGGTGGGACGCGGAAGCCGGCCGTTGGCGCGATGGGTGGGGCAGGCGGGTCCGGATTACGGTAGACGCTGACATCCTCAGTCGCGTCAGCCGGACCCGTGTGGTTCTGGCCGCCGCCCATCGGGACCACGACACGTCGA
>NZ_JBKFBO010000002.1:0-47481 GCF_053346215.1 Methylobacterium sp. A49B | reverse complement strand
TCTGGTCCTCTGTCTCCCGTTGGACGGGATGTGTGCGGTGCGACAGGAACTGCAGGATGTCCTCGGGCGATAGTGCACGGATGCAACAGCCCGAACGAGGCCCCTGGGAGGGCTACATGGAGGTGCGCTGCAGCACATCCCGCGCAGGATCGAAGTTGATCTGCATCAGGATATGTAACGGGCCGCTTCCGGAAACAAAAAGCCCCGTCGCTCGGAGGCTGACGGGGCTGAAGTTCGTTCGTGAACGATCCCAGGACCAACCGGGAAGCTTCACCGTTTGTTAAATCCTAACGCTCGGCGGCCTGCAAGCCTGCGCGCAGCGGTAGAATGGCGTTAAGATTAACGCGGTGGTGCGGCGGGTTCGGCTCGCTGCCTGGCGCCCGAGCTTTCAGAGGGCGCCGTTCCGGCGCGACAGACTAGACGCAAGGTTCTTCCTGGGGCCGATCCGGTTCAGCCCGGCGCCTATCCAGTGCTCGCCGCAGGCATGACCCACGGGGCGCCGTCTCGGGGCGTCCATGCTCTTGGAGGTCGGGTCCCGAGCATTGTAATCTCCGGGGCGGGCGGCGAATCGGGCAGCCGGACGTCCGGCCCGGAGCGGTCTGCCGCCGACGCGGCCACGCGCACGGCCACGCCGTTCGGCCTGTGGAGAAGGGGCGGATGTCGAGCGTCAGCGAGCGGACCGCGCGGCATCAGCGGATCATGGGCCCTCTCCTCGTCGCCGCGATCCTGTTCGGCCTGGCCGGATTGCCGATCGCGGTCTGGCTCGACCTCCGCGGCCTGTCCGAGCGCATGCTGGCGACGCAGGCGGTGGAGACCGGCCGGATCATCGACCAGATGCGCAGCTTCTACGCCAGCGACGTGGTCCAGGCGGTCAACGGCGCCACCGGCCGCGTGGTGACGACCCACGATTACAAGGGCGTGCCGAACGCGATCCCGATCCCCGCAACGCTCTCCCTGGAACTCGGCGACCGGATCAGCGGCGGAGATGGGGCGGTGAAGTACCGCTTCGTGTCCGACCTGCCGTTCAAGGACCGCAAGCCCCACGAGCTCGACGCCTTCGAGGCCGCCGCCCTGGCCGACCTGCGCGCCCACCCCCAGACCAACTTCGTCAGCGAGACCACCGGCTCGATCTTCGACCGGCAGGTCCGCATCGCTGCGCCCATCCGGATGGAATCCGCCTGCGTGCGCTGCCACAACGCGCATCCCTTGAGCCCCAAGACCGACTGGAAGGTCGGCGACGTGCGCGGCATCCAGGAGATCGTCCTGCGCCAGCCGATCGCCGCCAACGTCCTCGCCTTCAAGTACCTGCTCGGCTACTTCATCCTGGCGGCGCTCGCCGGCACCACCTTCCTGCTCCTGCAGGCGCGCCAGTCCCGGCTGATCGACCGGATGAACCGCGAGCTGACGGAGTCGAACGGCTTCCTGGCCGCGATCTCGGTGCAGATCGCCAAGTACATCTCGCCCCAGGTCTACAAGAGCATCTTCAGCGGCGAGCGGGACGTGTCGGTGGCCACCGAGCGCAAGAAGCTGACGATCTTCTTCTCCGACATCAAGGATTTCACCGCCACCACCGAGCGCCTGCAGCCCGAGGAGCTGACCGCGCTGCTCAACGAGTACCTGACCGAGATGACCGCCATCGCCCTCAAGCACGGCGGCACGGTCGACAAATACATCGGCGACGCGATGCTGGTGTTCTTCGGCGATCCCGAGACACGGGGCGTGCGCGAGGACGCGCAGGCCTGCGTGCGGATGGCCATCGAGATGCAGAAGCGCCTCGGCCAGCTGAACGCCCGCTGGCGCCGGGCCGGCATCGAGCGCCCGTTCCAGGCCCGGATCGGGATCAACACCGGCTACTGCAACGTCGGCAATTTCGGCAGCGACGATCGGATGGACTACACGATCATCGGCGCGGAGGCGAACCTCGCCGCCCGCCTGCAATCGGTGGCCGCGCCCGGCGGGATCACCCTGAGCTACGAAACCTACGCGCTGGTCAGCGACATCGTCCGGGCGGGCCCGCAGGAGCCGATCCGCATGAAGGGCATCAGCCGCGAGGTCGTCCCCTACGCCATCGAGGGCGACCTCGCCGCGGAGGCGCCGGAGACGGTCTTCTCCGAGCACGCGCGGGGCATCGACTTCTACATCGACGTCGATGCCCTGGAGGCGGACGGCGCCGCCCGGCTCCGGAAGCGCCTCCTCGAGACGCTGGCCGCCGTCGACCGCCGGATGACCGGCTCGGGCGCGCCGAGCCCGGAGCCGCAGCCGGGCGCGTTGCAGCCCGCGGCGGCGGGCTGACGGGGCCGGACGGGCGTTGGAGATCCTGGGAAGACCTGTCGACGGGGCGAAGATGGACGGCAGCGGTCAGGGGGCGACAGGCACGAGGGCGCGGGTGTCGGGCGCGGGGGCTTCCGGAGCCGGGCCGCGGGGCACGCCCGTCGCCCGTGGGCGTGGCTCTCGCCTCGTCCTGGTCCTCACGGTCATGCCGTCCCTCCTGGTCACGGCCCGCACGGCCCGGGCGGTGGAGGAGGACACGGTCGGCTGGTGGATCTATGCCGGCGCGGTGCGCAGCACGCTGCTGTCGCGCTACATCGGACCCGAGGCGGCGACCGAAGCGCTGGCCGCGATCGCCCGCGCCGGCCGGGATTGCGGCCTGACGGCCCGGATCGACGCGCGCGACGCCTTCGGGGCCACGCCGCCCGGCGCCGCGCCGGTGGTGTTCGGCCCGTTCCTGAGCCGGGCGCGGGTCGCGGCTTCCCTGGCCTGCATCCGGCGCTATGTGCCGTCGGCCTTCGTCACGCAGTCCGGCCCGCCCGTATGACGCGGGTCCGGGCCGCCGGCCCGGAGACCGGGAGACCCGCATGAACCCGATCGCGCTGCTGTCGATGCTGGCCCTGCTCGCGACGTGGATCGGGATCGGTGTCGCCGTCCTGGCCTACGGGACGCCGCTCGGCGTCGCCTGCTACGTGCTCGCCATCGTCGCCACCCAGCCGCGGGTGTGGAGGCTCCGGTGACCGACGCCCCCGCCCCCACCGGCGCGTTCCTCGAGGCGCTGCCGCCGCCGGCCAGGCTGCGCGGACGGCGTCCCGTGGCAACCCGCGCGGCGCGGTAGCGCGGCGATGTTCGGATTCTCCCTCAGTTCCACCGAGCCAGACAGCATCGCGCACATCATCCAGGTGGCGCTCGCGCCCGCCTTCCTGCTCTCGGCCCTGGCCACGCTGCTGAACGTGTTCTCCACCCGCCTCGGCCGGATCTCCGACAAGGTCGACGCCCTCTCGGCGGAGGCCGCCCGGATGGCGCAGGCGAGGGCGGCGGATGCCGAGGCCGTCCGCCTGTCCCGTCGGCTGAGCTACCTGCGGCGACGCTCCTTCGTCCTCGACATGGCGGTCGTTCTGGCCTCGCTGGCGGGCGGGCTGATCGGGCTGGCCGTGCTGACCCTGTTCGTCGGGGCGCTGCGCGACGCCGCCACGGCGTCGATCCTGTTCGCGTGCTTCGGGGCGGCGCTGATCTGCACCGTCGCGGCGATCGCCGCGTTCATGGCCGAGATCCTGATGGCGGGGCGCGGCGTGCGCGACGAGGTCGAACACCAGCAGGACAAGGTGCCGGCCGGGCGCTGACCCGGCCCACGGATTGCGATTGCACGGATTGGGAACCGGCCCTTAATCTTAACGGTGCCTGATGCCGCCGTACGCTGCGCTCGAGTGTTCCGTCATGAGTCTCGCGATCTTCGTTGCCCTCATCGCCGGAGCCCTCTGCCTCGGGGCCCTGTCGTCGCTCCTTCCGTTCGGTCGGCGGGAGGACGAGGATCTGGAGCAAGCCCTTCCGCGCGAGGACGAGTTCTTCGACATGGGCGGTCCGGTCATCGACATGGAACCGCATCATTGAGGCGCCGGGGCCGCGCGCTGCGGCCCGGGACCGAGGGCCAGCCGGGGTTTGCAGGCGGCGCGACCTTGCGCAGTCTGTGCGACCTTGCCTGCGGCAGCGACGCGCATTCGTGCTGGCCGCGAGCCGAATGCTGGACACGTCGAAGTCTGCGGCTCGCGCCATCCCATCTTATACAACTAGCGGTAGTAAAAATGTCCGCAAATGGTTCACGTCGCCGACCCACTTGATTGATAAATCATCGTCGTACGCACTCCTCTCGGGTTTTTACGTCGCCTGGATGCAGTCATAGCGAGCTGTCGATCTTCTGCAGAACGCGGGTTGTTGATGGACAAGGCACAGGGCGACCGTACAGACGGCATGGAAAAGCCTGCAGACATCGCGCAGGAGGCGAACGGCATCGCCTTCCTGCTGGCCAGTGCCGCCTATCTGGCGCTCGCGGGGGCGCACCTGCGGCGCGAGGGAGCGGCAGGGCTCGCCCTGATGGACGAGATCGAAGGTCAGATCGAGGAGGCGCTGATCAGCTTCGCGGCCGAGAACACCTACGAGGTCGCGCGACCGGACATTCTCCTGCACGCGACCCGCAAGGTCCGCGCGCTGCTCGATGCGGGGCGCCTGATGGTGCCGGAGGTTCACTCCCTTCAGTGATCCCGTCTGTGGTGCTCCGCTCGGGCTGGGGCGACCGACCCGATCGCGCAGCCCTGCCGCGGGTTTGTCGCCCGGACGACTGTCGGATTGGATACGGACATGCCGGCGGCGGTTGACCGGCGGACGGAGGGGCGCGATGCGGGTGGATGAACCGCGGAGGCGCGACATGCCGCTGGCAGGCTATGAGGCGGGACAGCCGGTCATCGATCAGGAGACCCTTGCCCACGTGCGATTCGGGATGTTGGACGGTCGCGTCGTCCCCTGCCGTGTGCCGATCGACGTGCTGAGAGACCTGTTTCACGCGGGCGACCGCCCGTTCGACCCGCTCGACATCTTCCGGAGCCACCGCCGCGCCATCGAGGACGCGGCCATCGAGAAGTACGAGCGCTCGGGCGCGCCGGACGGCATCCTGGACCTCGACGAGTCCGATTTCATCTGAGCAGACCCGTGTCGGCAGGCCGCCGCTTCATCCCTCGGGTCCTTGGTGCATCACAGGTTCTCGTCGCAGGGTCGGTGGCGGCTTTTGCGCGGCGTGCGCAGAGCGCGGCGGCCCGGACCGGCCCGACGGGTGCCGGGGCGTGGGCGCGTCTGCAAACCGCGTCCCGGGCAGACGGCCGCGAAGGCGGCGCGCCGCTGAACCTGCGCCGGATGGCGGCGTTGACCTCCCGCCAACGCGGGGAGCGGCCGATGTCTTTCATCGACGAGATCAGAAGCGACCGGGCTGCTTGGCTCGAGCGTGCCCGTGCGGAGCCGGAGGATGCCTTCCCCGGCGAATCTTGGCTGTCGATGTCGGTGGCCGACATCGAAAGTCTGGAAGAAGTCGTGTCGGGTCGGTGCCCGCGCGACGACCGGCCGATCAGAGCGGCCCGTTCGGCATCGCTCGGCAGCGCGGAGCCGATTGTGCGCCGGCAGGACGGTCGCGGCACCCCGCGTGTCACCGGCGGTCGATCCGGAGCCGTGACGGGCGGGCCCGGTCCGGAACCGGCACGGCAGGGCGGCGCGGGCCGCCGAGCCTGACCCGCCGCGGAGCGGGCCGCCTCCGATGCGGAGCGCGGCGTTCGCCGATGCAACACGCGAAGCAATACGCCGGACATCGAGCTTGGCCATAAGACCGTTCGAGGCCTCCGATCGTCGGAGGCCGAACGGGGTCTGCGCGCGATGACAAGGCCAGCGACGATGACTAGCCGCCTCGTGGACGCCGTCGTGACGGCAGCTATGGGGTTCAGCCTGATCGTGCACGCGCAGTTCATGGTCCTGCCGCCGCACTTCGTGTGAGACTTGGGTCCGGTCGATGCCTTCGGCGCGGCTGTCTCCGCGAGCGGAGCGAAGCGATCCCGTGGCGCCACGCCCGATAGGGCCACGCTGCCCTGGGTCGCTCCGCCCGTGATGACGGGAGGAGCGCCTCAACCGATGCGTTCACGCGGACACCCTGCAGGGCCTGTGGCGCGTCGGCCCTGATGGTCTGCGCACCGGTCGCGACGTTGCGCGCGCGGACGCGAACGGCCGAGCCCGGCGCCGGTCGTGGACCGGGCCGCAGACTTCGCCTGGGGCCGTCGGATCAGCGCTGGACGAGGCGCACCCGATGATGCCGGTGGTGCCGGCGCCATTTGAGGAGCGCGTAGCGAACCTTGCTGAAGTAGGCGTAGAGTCTCGACTTGTGCCGATGACGATGTGCGAGCTGAACCCGGTGGGCATGTGGGGGCTGCACCGCGCGGCTCACCACGACCGTCGGCTTCCAGGCGGCGGGCTTCGCGTTCAGTACAGCGATGGGATCGACGTAATCGACCCTGCGGGCGCGCCCAGCGCCGCCGCAGCCCGAGCAGAGCGAGCCGGACAGCCGCCGCCAAGCCGCCTGTTCACGCGCGGCGATGCTCCGGTCGGCTGCATCCGACAGCTCGATCGGGCTTCTGAGCAGCGCCGACCGATCTTGTTGCCGGAGGATCCGGGACGAGGGACCAGAATCGTCGGGCACCTCAAGCATCGGAAGCCGGACAGTCTGTGGTTCTGCACGGCATGTCACAGCACAGGCGCAGCCGAGAGGAAGCGCTATCAGAAGCGTCATTCTGGATGCTGGATGAGACATCGTCGCCCACGACTCCGACGCGACCGCTCCACTACGCCGGACCGGGCTGCTGTAGCCAAATAATGCTATTTGCAACCGGATGGCGCAATCTAGCCCGTAAATACGACAGCTTAGGCAAAGTACTTAGAAGTTGGCGGCGGTCAATCGTTATTTGCGACCCGAGAGCAGAAACCTGATGGCTACTGAGCCCGAGGCTGAGCCCGAGCCGGCGCTACGGCGAAGCTTGGCTGTCGTTGCCGCGGAAATGTCGGCGCGTCCTGGGCTGAGGATGCCGGGCGTGGGCGCAAGGTCCCGTTCTCGTCCTGGATCCCGGGCGCTGGCCGGTCGCCTTCGGCCGTGCGTCCCATGCCGGTGCGTTTGCGAGGCGCTGTCCGGCTCTGCCGCAGGCGTCGCGAACCCCGTCCTCCAGTCCGCACGCGGCGGAGGGCACCGGTACGTCGGGCCGGCGGTGCGACCTTGGCCGCGGCCGCCCGCTGCGGGAACCCGCGACGTGCCCCGACCCGGCGGGACCTTGACGGTCGATCCGGCGAGCGCCTGAGCTGCGGCGTCCGGGCTCAGGGCGGCCCGGGAACGGGCCCCTCCGCCCTGGGCGGCCCGTCCTGCCGCGCGGACCAGACGACACGACCCGCCACGTCCCGCAGGGCTGCGGAGCCCGAGCGGCCCGCGAGCAGCTGCGCGAAGCGGGCCTTCGCGTCGGCGACGGCCGCGGCCTCGGAGGCGCCGAGGATCTGCTCGTCATGGATGATGATGCCGCTGGCGCTCTCGCGATGGATGACGCATTGCAGCCGATAGGGGGCGAGCGGTTCGGTCGAGGCCATCGCCAGTCCCGTCACGGAGCCGGTCTGGCAGCCGGGCCGCGACCGGCCGGTCTCGCCGCGGCGCGCCCGACGGCCCGGTGCGCCGGGCCCGGTTCAGCTGACCATTCGCCATCCCGGATGGCGAAGACGCAGCGGGACACCCGCGCCTCCTCAGATCGAGATCTCCAACGAGAAGATATCAGAATTGGCCGCGCCATGAACGGTTCGAGACGGGGCTGGCAGTGCCGTTGCACCTCGATCACTTCCGAGGTCCAGCCCGGATCGGAGCCGCGGTGGCGCGGCGCCCGATCAGACCGGATCGGGCGCCGCTCTGGAGGGCGGCTCAGGCCGCCTCACCCTCCGCGTCGTCGGCGTCCAGAATGGTCTCCAGATCGCCCACCAGGGCGTCCAGCTGGTCGGCGGTCGCCTTGAGCTTGAGCGTCGTGCCGTCCTGGGCCTCGACCGCGATCTCGATGTGATCGGCGACCTTCGCGGCCAGCGCCTGCTTCACCGTGTAGGTCGTCACGTCAGCCTTGTCCGCCATGCTGTCTCCTGGGTTGGCCCTGGGCAAACCCGGCACCCGTCGCATCGATGCTGCGGCAGAAGTTCGCGACGCGGCCCGGAGGAGCGGTCTACCGGCGCTGGCGCGTGTAGCGCTCGACGACCCGTTGCCGATGCGTCGGCGCCTCCGGGAGGTGGGATGCGCCCGCCGGGACGGCGGCACGGGATACGGGCCGCGGCGCGGGCAACAGCTCCGGTATGGCCCGGGGCGTCTCGAGGATGACGGCCTCCAGCACACGCGGCCGGGTCGATCGTGCCGGCCGCGGGCCGCGGTCCGGCCGTGCCGCGAAGGTCCCGAGTGCCCAGAGCCCGAGGCAGAGCAGGCCGATCAGGATCCCGTCCCAGGACGGCTCGGCCCGGCACATCAGGATCCCGGTCCCGGTCAGGGAGGCCGCGGCCGCGAAGAGCCGCGGAGTCGGATCGCCGGAGGTCATGCCGCAGCCTCGGCGCCGCGCGCTGACGGCGCGTAAATTCCACCGTTCCAATTGTCCCGAACCGGCCGATTCCGGTAGCCGAACACGGGCTGTCCTCAGCCGGCCAGGCTCGACGGCGGCTGCCAAGTCACGCCGGGATGCTCGCGGATGTCGCCGGCCCGGCTTCCGGTATCGGCATCGCTCGTCCAGTCGCTGGGCTCGGTGAGGCCGGCGATCTCGGCCTCCGGATAGGCGGCGGTCAGAAACAGGCGCGCCTCGCCCTCGGCTTCGGCCCTGACCGTGACGAGCGGCTCCGGGCCGCCCGGCCGGCGCAGCTGCGCGATGAACAGCTTGGTCATGACGGGGCTCCCGAGGCTCCGGCCGGCGTGAGCCGATCCGCATTGGCAGGCCATCGCTTCATCGGCTCAGGTCCTGGGTTGGCTGCGGGTCCCGCAAGGCCGGCCCACGCTTCTGCAAAGCCCCCGAGACCCTGCGCGCCTCCGACATCGATTTCCGCGACGTGAAGGCCGCCGGCGCGCAGGCGATCCGGAAGGCGCGCGCGGCCGTGGTAGCCGGCCGCGTGCGCCATACTGTCCAGCGCCGCGAGAGCGTCCAGCGCCGAGCCGGTCCAGAGGACGATGCCCGTCGCCGCTTGCATGATCCGGAACACCTTCACGCGACGCCCCAGGCCTCCGATGCTCGGACAAGCTTGCGAGCGGACTCGGTGTTCCCGGTCGATCCGGTCATGGCTGACGGTTCGGGCCGCGCGCCGCCGCGGGTCCGCGACGGGCGCCGGGAGGGGCTGGCGGACGAGGGCGGCAAGCGCGGCAAGCGCGGATTGCGCCCTGCCCATCCGCTGCGGCCGATTGGGCGGGGGCCGGAACACGCCGTCGAGGCGCGCGGTTATCCAGCCCATGCCGGCATGGTCTGCCCCGGGTCTGCCCCCGAGGCAGTTCTCAGTCAGCCCCGAGACAGTCCTCAGGGCCGGCGCCATGGTCCAGCACGTCCCGAACCCGATCGGAATCAGCAGACCCATGACCAGCCGAACCGTCTATTCCGCCCTGTTCGCCCTCGCCCTCGTCGCCGGCAGCGCCGGCATGGCTGCCGCGCAGAGCACGCCCAACGGCAACACGTCCACCTCCGGCGCCCCGGCCGGCGACAACAGCACCGGCAACGGCGCCACCGGCAGCGGCGCGGCGCCCAGCGGGCGGTAACCGGGCGTTAACCCTGTGCCATGACATCACCGGTCTTCACGACCGTGCACCTTCCACGTCCCGCGGCCAACCGGCACGCGGGACGTTTTGTATCGCGCGAAGGTACCGGCCTCACTGCTCCATATCGGCTCCGTCTGTGGATGAGCCTCAAGAATTGACTTTAGGAAGGATACTAAACGCGCCGGTGATGCCTCCTCGGATCTTGGATTTTCCGTCCGGGTTACGCGTGGACCCGTGAAGGCCCACGCCCTTTCCAAGGAAGCCGGAATCGTCGTACTGGGACCACCTAGACGATCATTCCGAAGCCAAAGGTCACGACACGGGCGATGCGGTCGAACTCTGTCCTGCAGCTCAGGAGTGAGAGCCCAGGTCCCCAACAGGCTGCCGCGTGGCGCGACGCGGTCGCGCCGTTCTGGACCTTCGCGATCCGCGAGGAGGACGTGGCCGAGTTCCGCGGGCGGTCGCAGGTCCGGCACCTCGGTAACGCGATCCTCTGCCGGGCGAGCGCCTCAGGCCTACGCTTCGCCCGCGAACGCGCCCTCGTGGCCCGTATGGGGGTGGATCATATCCTCGCGCATGTGCGCCTCTCCGGCCGCTCCCGGATCGGGACCGGCGGCGACGAGCGCGACTGCGCGCCGGGCGACATCTGCCTGTTCGACCTGTCGCGCCCGCTGACCGCCAGCACCACGGATTACCAGGCCCTCACGGTGGTGTTGCCGCGGGCCCTCTTCGGAGCCGATCAGAGCCGCCTCGACGCCCTGCACGGGGCGGTGATCCCGGGTGAGACGCCGTTCGGCCGGATGCTCGCCGATCACCTGCGCGCGCTCAGCACGCACGCCGACGGGTTCTCCGAGCGCGAGGCCGAGGCGGCGACGCGGGCCACGGCGGCGCTGCTCGCCGCCGCGACGAGCGCCTGGCCCGACGCGACGCGCGGCGAGGGTTCCGACAGCGCGCCGCTCCTCCTCGTCCTGCGCCGCGTCATCGAGATCGAACTGGCCTCCCCAGAGCTGAATGCCGACGCGCTCGGGCGCCGCTTCGGCGTCTCGCGCAGCGCTCTGTACCGCCTGTTCGCCCCGCTCGGAGGCGTGTCGGGCTACATCCGGCAGCGCCGGCTGGCCTGCGCCTATCGGGAACTCGCCGCGGGCGACGGACGCCACGCCCGGGTGTCGGAGGTGGCATACCGCTGGGGCTTCGAGAGCGCGGCCCATTTCGCCCAGGCCTTCCGCGCCGAGTTCGGCTGCGCCCCCCGGGACGTTCGGGGGCAGGCCGTGGCCGAGGCCCCGGCGGTGCCCGGCCAGCCGTCCCGGACGGAGACCTGGGCCGACTTCTACGACTGGGTTCTCAGGCTGGCAGCCTGAGGGATGCGGGCCGCGGCCCTTGTGCCGACGGCCCCGCATCGCCCATATGGCCCCTGATGACAGTCGGGGTTCGGCATAGGCGCGCCGCGCGTGCGCGGGGCTGGTGGGCGATCGCCGCCCGCGTGCTCGCGCTCGTCCTGGCGTTCGTCCTGGCGCTGGCCGTCGCGCCGCCCGGCGCCGGCCTCGCGGCGGATCTGACCTTTCACGCCGGCAGCCATCATGCCCGGACCGACGGACCGACCCTCGGTGCGCCGGCCGCGCCCGGGGACGTCGATCCCGGCCTCGGCGAGCACCTGCATTGCGGCTGCCATCAGGCCGCGCGCCTGGAGGCGGCCGAGGTCGCGCCTCCGTCCGTTCCGGGCCGACCGCTGCCCGCCGCCCTCGCGCAAGGCCGGCCCTCCGTCGCGCCCGACCGGCTGCCCCGGCCCCCGCGCACGGGCGCTGACGCCGCCTGAGGGCGCGCGTTCCGCCCGGTCGCCGGAATCGGCTCCGGGCCCACCCGCACACGACACCTGAACGGGACCCCGGAGGCCGCCGCGCGCGGCAGCCCGCCGTCCCGGCCGAGCAGCTTCCCCATGCGCATCCTCCTGTCCGCGGCCCTCCTGTCCGTGGCCTTCCTGGCCGCCGGCATCACCCTCGGCGCTGCAGTCCCCGCCCTGCCCGACCTCCTCCGGCACGCGCTCGCGGCGTCCGGTCTCGTCCCGGCCCCGCGCGATGGCCTAGACCACAAGCACGCCGCCGGGCCGGACCGGCCTGCGGGCGCCGGCCACGACCAAGAGCGTGGCCATGATCACGACCACCCGGACGGCGCGGGGGAGGCCCGCGACGCGGGCGTGATCCGCATGCGGCCCGATCAGGTGGAGGGCCAGGACATCGTCACCCGGACGGTGGCGGGCGGCACGCTGGCGCGCCACCTCCTGGTGCCCGGCACCATCACCCCCGACACCGACCGGATCGCCCGGGTCCCCGCCCGGGTGGTCGGCACCGTGGCCGAGATGCGCAAGCGCCTCGGCGACGCCGTCCAGAAGGACGAGGTCGTCGCCGTCCTCGACAGCCGCGAGGTCGCCGACGCGAAGAGCGAATTCCTCACCGCCCAGGTTCAGGCCGAGCTGCAGACGATCAATTTCGAGCGCCAGCAGAAGCTCCTGGCCTCGCGCAGCGCCTCGGAGGCCGCCTTCGAGACCGCGCGCGCCGCCTATTTGGAGAACCGGCTGCGCGTCGACCTCGTCCGCCAGAAGCTGTCGGCGCTCGGCC
The DNA here is from genome assembly GCF_053346215.1 of Methylobacterium sp. A49B. Taxonomy (NCBI): domain Bacteria; kingdom Pseudomonadati; phylum Pseudomonadota; class Alphaproteobacteria; order Hyphomicrobiales; family Methylobacteriaceae; genus Methylobacterium; species Methylobacterium sp. A49B. The sequence continues at coordinate 35,277 of NZ_JBKFBO010000002.1, read as the reverse complement.
TCGACGCGGCAGAGGTGGCGGCCGCCCAGAAGCGCGACGAGGCCACGCCCAACCAGTCGAGCCTGCGCCGCTACCCCCTGCGGGCGCCGCTCACCGGCCGCATCGTCGAGCGCAAGGTCGATGTCGGCACCGCGGTCGGCAAGGAGGGCGACCCGGCGGACCTCTACACGGTGGCGGACCTCTCCACGGTCTGGATCGAGCTGTCGGTGCCGACCCTCGACCTCGCCCAGGTGCGGGAGGGCGCCCGCGTCACGGTCACGCCCGGCCGGACGGGCGAGACGGAGCGCCGGGCGGACGGGCGCGTGATCTTCGTCAGCCCCTTCCTCAACCCCGACACACGCTCGGCCCGGGTGGTGGTCGCCTTGCCGAACCCGGACCTCGCGTGGCGGCCCGGCACCTTCGTCACCGCCGAGGTCGAGATCGCCCAGGACGCGGTCCCGGTCCGGATCCCCAAGGCGGCCGTCCAGACGATCGCGGGCCGGAGCGTCGTCTTCGTGCGCAATCCGGACGGCTTCGAGAAGCGGCCGGTCACCCTCGGCCGGTCCGACGACGAGGCCTACGAAGTCACCGCGGGCCTCGCGGCGGGCGCCGAGATCGCGGTCGCCAACGCGTTTGTGCTGAAGGCCGAGCTCGGCAAGGCCGATGCCGACCACGACCATTGAGGATCGCGCCATGATCAGCCGTATCCTCGCCGTCTCGGTCCGCCAGCGCTGGCTGGTGCTGCTCCTCGTGCTGCTGGCATCCAGCTTCGGCGCCGTCGCGCTCACGAAGCTGCCCATCGACGCGGTGCCCGACATCACCAACAACCAGGTGCAGATCAACACCCTGGCCCCGTCGCTCTCGCCGGTCGACGTCGAGCGGCAGGTCACCTACCCGGTCGAGACCGCGCTCGCCGGCATCAAGGGCCTCGACTACACGCGCTCGCTCTCGCGCAACGGCTTCTCGCAAGTCACCGCGGTCTTCGCCGAGACCCTCGACATCTACTTCGCCCGCCAGCAGGTCGCCGAGCGCCTCGCCCAGGTGCGGGAGGACCTGCCCCCCGGGGTCGAGCCGCGAATGGGGCCGATCTCCACGGGGCTCGGCGAGATCACCATGTGGTCGGTGCAGTACGCGCCCCCGCGTGAGCGCACGACGGTGCCGGCGGGACAGCCGGGCTGGCAGCCGGACGGGCGCTACCGAACCCCGGAGGGCCAGGATCTCGGGTCGGAGCTGGAGCAGGTCGCCTACCTGCGCACGGTCCAGGACTGGATCATCCGGCCGCAGATCAAGGCGGTGCCGGGGGTGGCGGGCGTCGACAGGATCGGCGGCTTCGAGAAGCAGTACCACGTCCAGCCCGACCCGACGAAGCTGACCGCCCTGGACCTCTCCTTCGCGGACGTCGCCCGGGCACTCCAGGCCAACAACGCCAACCAGGGCGCCCGCTACCTGGAGGATAACGGCGAGAGCTACGTGGTGCGCGCCGCCGGCCGCCTGGAGAGCCCGGAGGCGATCGCCGACGTCGTCGTGGCGAGCCGCGGCGGCGTGCCGGTACGGATCCGCGACGTCGCTACGGTGCGAGTGGGGCGCGACCTGCGCACCGGCTCGGCCAGCGAGAACGGGCAGGAGACGGTCATCGGCACCGCCCTGATGCGGATCGGGGAGAACAGCCGCACGGTGGCGGCCGCGGTCGACGCCCGGCTGGACCAGATTCGGCGCGCGCTGCCCCCCGGCATCGTGGTCCAGACGGTGCTCGACCGGCGGCAGCTCGTCGAGGCCACGATCCGCACGGTCGCCAGGAACCTCGCGGAGGGCGCGGGCCTCGTCATCGTCGTCCTGTTCCTGCTGCTGGGCAACATCCGGGCGGCGCTGATCGCCGCGCTGGTGATCCCGGTCGCCATGCTGATGACCGTGACCGGCATGGTCGAAGGGAAGATCTCGGCCAACCTGATGAGCCTCGGGGCGCTCGATTTCGGCCTCATCGTCGACGGTGCGGTGATCATCACCGAGAATGCGCTCCGCCACCTCGCCGAGCGGCAGCACGCGACCGGGCGGGCGCTTACCCTGGAGGAGCGCCTGGAGACGGTGCGGGCGTCGGCCGAGGAGATGATCAAGCCGTCCCTCTACGGGCAGGCGATCATCATCCTGGTCTACGTCCCGCTCCTGACCTTCACGGGGGTCGAGGGCAAGATGTTCCAGCCGATGGCGCTGACCGTCATCCTCGCCCTGGCGGCGGCCTTCGTGCTGTCGCTGACCTTCGTGCCGGCCCTGATCGCCGTCGCCCTCACCGGCCGGGTCACCGAGGCGGAGAACCCCCTGATCCGGGGCCTGAAGGCGCTCTACCGGCCGGTGCTGGCCGCCGCGATCCGCGCGCCCGCGCCGTTCGTGGGGGTGGCGCTGCTGCTCCTCGCGGGCGCCGGCGTCCTCGCCGGGCGGCTCGGGACCGAGTTCATCCCGCAACTCGACGAGAAGAGCATCGCGCTCAACGCCACCCGGATCCCGTCGACCTCCCTCACCCAGTCGCAGGCGATGCAGCTCAAGGTCGAGCGGGCCATCGCGAAATTCCCGCAGGTCGCCTACGTGTTCTCGAAGACCGGCACCGCCGAGGTCGCCACTGACCCGATGCCGCCGAACTCCTCCGACACGTTCGTGATGCTCAAGCCGCAGGCGGAGTGGCCCGACCCGAGCCTGTCGAAGGCCGCGCTGCAGGAGCAGATCGAGGCGGCCTTGGGCGAACTCGCCGGCAACGTCTACGAGTTCTCCCAGCCGATCCAGCTGCGCTTCAACGAACTGCTCGCCGGGACGCGGGGCGACCTCGCCGTGAAGGTGTTCGGCGAGGCCTTCGAGCCGATGCTGGAGACCGCCAACCGGATCGCCGCGATCCTGCGCGGGATCCCCGGCGCCGACGACGTGAAGGTCGAGCAGATCGCCGGGCTGCCGGTCTTCGAGATCCGGATCGACCGGGCCGAGGCGGCGCGGCTGGGCCTGAGCACCGGGGCCATCCAGGACGTGATCGGCGCCGCCATGGGCGGCCGGGACGCCGGATTCGTGTTCGAGGGCGACCGGCGCGTGCCGATCGTGGTGCGCCTGACCGATCAGGTCCGCGAGGACCGGGAAGCCCTGGAGAACCTGCCCGTCCCCCTCCCCCCGGGGCCGAACGGCCGGGCAGCCTCCGTGCTGCTCCGGCAGGTGGCGCAGTTCTCGATCAGCGAGGGGCCGAACCAGATCAGCCGCGAGAACGGCCGCCGCCGGGTGGTGGTCACCGCCAACGTCCGGGGCCGCGACATCGGCTCGCTGGTGGCGGAGGCTCAAAGGAAGGTCGCCGATCAGGTGACCCTGCCGGCGGGCGCCTCCGTGACCTGGGGCGGGCAGTTCGAGAACCTCGCCTCGGCCCAGGCGCGCCTCGCGGTGGTGGTGCCGATCTGCTTCGTCCTGATCTTCCTGCTGCTCTCCTCGGCTCTGGGCGGCGCGCGGGACGCACTCCTCGTGTTCAGCGCGGTCCCGCTAGCCCTCACCGGCGGCATCGCGGCCCTGTGGCTGCGCGGGATGCCGCTGTCGGTGCCGGCAGCGGTCGGCTTCATCGCCCTCTCGGGCGTGGCGGTGCTCAACGGCCTCGTGATGCTGACCTTCATCAAGCAGCTGGTGGCCGAAGGCCGGCCGCTGCGGGACGCGATCCGGGAGGGCGCCCTCACCCGGCTGCGGCCCGTGGCGATGACCGCCCTGGTCGCCTCCCTGGGCTTCGTGCCGATGGCGCTCGCCACCGGCACGGGCGCGGAGGTCCAGCGGCCGCTCGCCACCGTGGTGATCGGCGGCCTGATCAGCGCGACCCTGCTGACTCTGCTGGTGCTGCCGGCGCTCTACGCGCGCTTCGGCCGGGCCAGTCCGGCGGCCGGCCACCGGAGCGCCGGATTCCCCGAGCCGGTGGCGGATCGTGCAGCCTGACGGGGCCGCCCTCAGGCGGGGAGGATGTGCAGGAAGCCCCCGACCATGCCGAGGGCCCCGATGCCGAACAGACTCGCGGCGATGTAGAGCCGCATCCGGCTCGCGTCGGCCGCCGACGGGGAGGCGTCTTCGGGCGGGTCAAACCAATCCATGGGGGCGCTGTCCAGTCAGTGCATCGGGTGGCTCGGGCGGGAGGCGCCGCCCTAGGCCAGCCCGATGACGGCTGGATGACCGATCCGCCAAGGCGGAGGGCGGGCCCCGCGGAGCCGCCCGTGCGAATCCCGTGCCGCCGCTACGGCTTCACGAGCAGCACGTTCACCGCCTTCGCGAGCACGTGGACGGTATCGCCCTCCTTGAGCCGCAGCGCTTCCAGCGAGTCGAGCGTCATCACCGACGCCATGCGATAGGTGGTGCCGACGAGTTCCACCTCGACCTGGGCCATCACGTCCCCACGCTTGATCGCCGTCACCGTGGCGGGGATGTCGTTGCGGGCGCCGTGCTTCATGGATCGTCCTCGTGGCGCAGCCGTCGCGGCTGCCGGATGGGCCTATCGGCTCAAGCGCCTCGGCCTCTGGCAAGGCCGGCGCGCAGGTTCAAGCGGGCGCCGGCCTCGCGTCGGGATCAGCGGCTGCCCGCGGCGCCGGACGCTCCGCCGCTGGCGCCGCCGCCCTGCTGGAACCCGGCCGCGTTGGGCGGCCCCTTCATCCGGCCGTCCTGGTTCGGCATCTCCGGGCCCGGGGCCCCAGCCTTGGTCGAGCCGGTCGTGTCGCTCGTCCCGGTATAGCCGGCCGCGTTCGGCGACCCCTGCATGCGGGCGCCGTGCGCGGCATCGCCGCCGGCCGGGCGGGTTCCCTCGGCGGCCAGCGCCGCGGAGTCAGTTGCCAGGGAGCCCGTTGCCAGGAGGCCGGCGGCCAAGATCGGTATCCACGTCTTCATCTGCGTGCCCTCGCGTGCTCCTCGTGCCGCCTCTCGGGGGCGACAACGAGGCAACGCCGGCGGCGGCTTCCTGTTCGAGGCAAGCAGTCGAGGCGCGCGGCGGCCGGTCTCCGCGGCCGCTACCCGGCCGGACTGGGTTCGGCGACGGCCGCGCCGTCGAGCCTCAGGCCCGCGAAGGTCAGGGTCGCGGTGTAGACGACCGTTCCACCCTCGTCGCGGACCAGCACGGTGAAGGCCTGGTTGTCGCCGTCGCGGGGGATGATCCAGCGCGCGATCTCCGGCAGGCTGATCATCGCCCCCGGCGCGCCGCATCCAGATCCGCGCACTCGGTCCCATCGGTGTCTGGCAGGAACTGGCCGTCGTGGATGTCGAAGAAGAAGCGGGGCAATCCACCCCTCCGTGCGGTGCTCTCATCAGGCCAACCCACGGTCGGTGCGCCGGTTCTCCATCAATTCCAACCTACGTTACAGGCTTTCCGTCCGGACCGCGGTCCGGAGGCTACCGCGATCAGTGCAGCGCCGAAGATCGGGGGATGGACGGGAGCAGATGACCTGCTGGCGTTCTGCACGCACGCGAACCACCGGCGGCACCAGATCGACGCCGCACGCATCCGCGATCTGCCGTGGGCATCTGGATGCGTCCCGCTGATCTGCCGGCGACGAGAACGAGAGTTCGGACGACTGCCGATCATCACCGCAGGGCCAGTTCGTCGCTATGGCATGTCGCGTCGCGGGTGCGGGGCCGACATCCCGCCTCAGCATGCCCGCTCCGGAAACAGGGCGTCCCGGGCCTATTGGAACAAGCCGTGGGCTGCCGCCCGGACATCATGGAACATGGTCGCGAAGAAATAGGCCAGGATGAACAATCCCGCATTGAAGAGTCCAGGATAATGGGCGGCCACGTTGCTCGCCCGGGCCGCGGCGGCCTTGCTGGGAAGCAGCCGCCGCACGCACACGGCCACGACGACGCCGATCAGGGCCCCGCCCAAAACATCGCTCGCGTAGTGATAGCCCGCGTAGATGCGCGGAAGGCAGACGACCAGCACCGACCAAGCGTAGGCGAGCGCCCCGAGCGGCCAGGCGAGAAGCCAGAGCGCCGTCGACAGGGCAAAGCTGAGCGCGGCGTGATCGCTCGGGAAGGAACTCCAGTGTTCGAGCGTCCCCATGTTCGTTCCGATCGGAGCCACGAAGGCAGGATCGCCGCCGTGCAGGGGGCGGAGCCGCAACGGGGAGAAATTCTGGACCAGACGCGAAACCACGACGGCCAGGAACATGCCGCCCGCGGCTTCGAACGCCGTCGTCCGGGCGGAAACCTTCTCGTCGCCGCGATACCAGAGATAGATCAAAACGATGATCAGAGGCAGGAGCCTGATGCTCTCGAGATCGAGGAACTTGACGACGAACTTGTCGAAGAACGCGTGGCGGCCGGCAATGGCGCCCGTGAGATGCAGCATATAATCGTCAAGACTCGAAAAGACGTGCATCGACGGATCCTTAGGTCAGGATCAAAGCACGGTAGGCGAAACGCGGCGCCGCGACAACGTGTCTGCCGTCAGTGGATATTGCGTATCTATCTCTTCCGTCCAGCAAGTCCTGACTGACTACCTCTGTTGTGAGTTCCAGCCGGGGTATCGTCTGTAGAGCATCACTTTATCGTGACGCGAGTGGCCGTCTGTTGATTAGAATTGTACCTGCGGATCCGATAGACGGCGCCGCGATCGGCGCTGGACCACGTTCCGAGTCCCGGCAGGATCGGGTGGTGGGCCCGGCAGGACTCGAACCTGCAACCAGACCGTTATGAGCGGCCGGCTCTAACCATTGAGCTACGGGCCCGGGAGGCGCCGACCGATAGCCGATCCCCGCCCGCCCGTCACCCGGTTTCCGCCGCCCCGTCCGGGCTCCGGCTCGGGGGCGCGGGCTCGGCCATCGCCGCGGGCCGGTCCTTGATGTGCCAGAGGTAGCGCGCCAGGATCGACCGGTACGGCGCGAAGGCGCCCGCCACGGCGTTCGTGTCCGTCCGGCCGGTGAGCCGGCGCAGGCAGCCCACCGCCGCCACGTCCCCCTCCGGCCAGATGTCCGGATCGTGGAAATGGAAGATGCCGACCATGTCGGCGGTCCAGGGACCGACGCCGCGGATGCCGCACAGGCGCGCCGCGCGCTCCCGGTGCGGCAGCCCGGCGAGGTCAGGCCCGAGCAGGCCCGCCGCCTCCGCGGCAACGATGGCCTGGAGAGCGCGGATCTTGTTTCCCGAGATGCCGCAGGCCCGCAGCAGATCCGCGTCGCCGGTCTCGAACAGGCCGCGGGGAGTGGTGGCGGCCGTCGCGGCCGCGGCCTCGATCCGCGTCCAGATCGCCGCGGCGGCCCGGGTGGACAACTGCTGGTTGACCACCTCCACGAACAGGCGGTCGGCGACGGGGCCGCTCGCCGGCGGCGCGATCACGATCGGGCCGGCCTCGACGAGGGCGGCCCGCAGGACCGGGTGCGCGCCGGCCGCGTCCAGAAGATGCGCGTAGATCGCGGGATCGAGCATCGCCGTGAAGCCTGTCCGACGTGGGATTCGTCCGGCGGGGTTCCTGGGATCCGGGAGGTTGAGCGGCGTTCCCCCGAGGGCGGTCCCGACGCGACTCCCGACCCGCAGAGCCCCGTCGGCGACGGATCATAGCGCGGGCCCCGGGGCGCGGTCCGGGGTCAGGATGCCGCGCGGCCTTGCTCGGGACGCGGGTGGGACCACCTCGGTTCGGAACCGCGCGGCCTGCCGCGGCGGTCTCGTGCGGATGCAAGCCCGGGGGCGAGTCTCGGCGACATGGCGACCTTCTTCACCGCGGACACGCATTTCGGCGACCCGCACATCCTGCGCCACCGCGCGGACCGGTACGGCGACGTCGCGGCCCACGACGAGGCGCTGGTGGCCGGCTGGAACGCCGTGGTCGGCCCGGAAGACGTCGTCTGGCACCTCGGCGACTTCGCCGCGCATGCGAGTCGCGCCCATTGCGCGGCCATCTTCGCCCGGCTGAACGGCGCGAAGCATCTGGTCCGGGGCAATCATGACTCCAACCGCGTGCTGGACCTGCCCTGGGCGGAGCCCCCGGTGGAGAGTCTCCGCCTCTCGGTCGCGGATGCCGCGGGGCGGGCGCACCGCCTGTTCCTGTCGCACTACGCGCATCGCGCCTGGCCGGGCCTGTGGCGGGAGACGCGCCACCTCTACGGGCACAGCCACGGCCGGCTCCCCGACACCACCCGCTCCTGCGATGTCGGCGTCGATGCCTGGGGCGGCCGCCCGATCCCGCTCGACGCCATCCTGGCGCGACAGGACGCGGCCGGCCTGGTCCCGGAGGAGATCGCCGCGCACGGGCTGCGCTAAGGGCTACAGAAAGGGCTGCACGCCCTATGTCACCGCCCACATGTCCGGAGGCCGCACGACCATGACCGACCCCTCCTCTCCACAACCCGGATGGGCCGAGGCCGCGGCGCAGGCCGGGACCGACCTCGGCCTCGGGACCGCCTTCCCGACGATGCAGCCGGCGGACTGGGACCGGGTCTGCCGCCGGGCCGGCCAGATCCTCGCTGCCCGGGGCGAGGTCCTGTCGCCCGGCTGGGAGCGCGGCGTGGCGCGGGCCGCGGGCCGGTCCGATCCCGCCGACGGGCCCGGTGATCAACTGGCCCGCGACGAGGCCGACACCGTGCTGGCCGAGGAGGGCGAGGTGTTCGCCCCCGAGGACGACGCGTGACGTGCGGCGCGTCCGGGCGGTTGCCGTCGCGCGGGCGCCGGCCGATGTAAGGGGCATGCCTCAGCCCGAACACCAGCGCGCCGCCCCGAGACCTGCAGCCCGAGCGAATCACGGCGGCACACCGACGCCCCTGCGGGTGGTGCCGGTCGCGGGCGGCCCGGTCCTCGACGGGCCGACGCGCCTGCGCCTCGGCCAGACCTTGCGGGCGCTGTACGATCCGGTGATCGACGAGGCTCTGGACCCGCGGCTGGCGGAACTGCTGCGCCAGCTCGACGCCGACCGGAAGGGCGGCGCCTCGCGCTGAACCCGCGGTCTATGCCTCGGAAGGGGCTCCCGCCGGTGGATCGGGGGGATGTCACACCGACGGGAGCCGAGCCGAGCCGACGGATCGACCCAACCCGCCCGTATGTCGCCCGGGAGCAGCCTGGGCGCTTTCACCTAAGTCAAATTCGGCCCGGAATACCGGTATAGAAATGCCGATTTTGCCTCTCCGACGTGGAAAATCGCTCCTGCTCAGGCCGTGGCCCCGGTCACCGAGAGCATGACGCCGTCGTTGCCGATCTCGGATCCGCTGTAGCCGAGCATGCGGGCGAGCTGCTCGCGGGCGCGCCAGACGCGGCTCTTCACGGTGCCGATCCGGCAGTTCATCACAGCCGCGGCCTCCTCGTAGCTCAGGTTCTCGATCGCCACGAGGACGAGCGCCTCCCGCATCACCGGGGCGAGCCGGTCGAGGGCGGCGCGCACGTCCTGCAGGTCGAGGTGGCCGCCCTGCTCGGGGATGCTGGTGAGCCGCTCGGCATGGTTGCCGTCGGTGTCGGCGACCTCGCGGCCGTGCTTGCGGTGCTGGCTGTAGAACACGTTGCGCAGGATCGTGAACAGCCACGCCTCCAGGTTGGTCCCGGGGGTGAAGCCGCCCCGCCCGCGCCAGCCGCGCAGTAGCGTGTCCTGCACGAGGTCGTCGGCCGCCGCCGGGTCGCGGGTCAGCGAGACGGCGAACCGGTGCAGGGCCGGCACCACCTCCAGCAGGCCCGCCCGGAAAGTCGCGTCCCGCTCGCCCTCGGCCTGCACCAGGGCGACGTCGAGGCGGGCCAGCAGCTCGGCAAAGCGCTCCGCGGCGGTCCCGGGCGCCGGGCCGATCTGCTCGTAGGCACGGCCGAGCAGCGTCCCGAGATGGGCGCGCACCGCCTCCGGCAGGCCGTGCCGGCCGTCCTCGCCGGACTCCTCCGCGAGGTCTTCGGCGAAGTCATCGGCCAAGGTCTCGGCGGGATCGAGGAGGGATGGGCCTTCTGTGGCGGGCATGCAGGTCCGGTCGTCGGCGGGCGGGCCGGTGGCCCCATGGCACCGGTTGTCGCCCGCCCCGAACCCCCATGCCGCAACATGGGTTAGCCCTATCGCGGAAGGCGCCTCAGCCCCGGGTGCCGTATCGCCGCGCCGCCGCGACCCCCGCGAGCACGGCCGCGCCGGCCGCGGCGGCGGCGAGGCCCGCACTCAGGGTCCCGGCGGACGGCACGCCCTTGCGCGCGCGCCAGCCCCCGTCCGTCCCCGTCCCCCGCGCGACCGGATCGCGCAGGGCGCCGTGGGTGCGCGGGCCCGGATCGGCCCGGTCGAGGGCGAGCCGGAATCCCAGGCCCATGAGATGCTCGGTCGGGTACGGGGCCAGCGCGTAGCCCACCTGCGCGAGGCGGGCCGGCCAGCCCACCGCGACCTCGTCCCGCGGGTGCCGCACGAGGCGGAGATAGGTCTCGGCCACGGCCTCGGGCGCGTAGTACAGGTGGCCGGGATTGAGCCGCTTGCCGGTGACGTTGGCGCCGTGCTCCAGTCCCGGCGTGTCGACGATCGCCGGGAACACCGCGCAGACGTGGACGTGCCGGTGCCGGGCGAGTTCCTGGCGCAGGCTCGCCGAGAAGCCGCGCAGGCCGAACTTGCTCGCCGTGTAGGCGGCCGCGAAGGGTGTCGGCGCCCAGCCGCCCATGGAGACCGTGTTGATCAGCGTGCCCCGGCCGCGGTCGAGGAAGTGCGGCAGCACCGCGTAGGCGCCGTGGAGCGCGCCCAGCAGGTTCACCGCGATCGTCCGCCGGTGCAGGTCGAGCGGCGCGTCGAGCAGGGGGCCGAAGACGCCGACCCCGGCGTTGTTGATCCAGACGTCGATGGCCCCGAAGGCGTCGATCGCGGCGCGGGCCAGGGCGTCGACCGCCGCCGGATCCGTGACGTCGGTGGGGACCGCCAGCGCCCGCGCCCCCGATGCGCGCAGGTCCCGGACGATCCCGTCGAGCACCTCCGCCCGGCGCGCCGCCAGGACCACCCGGGCGCCCCTCGCCGCGAAGGCCTCGGCGGCGGCCCGGCCGATGCCGCTCGAAGCCCCGGTGATCACCACCGTGCCGCCGTCCCGTCCCGCCATGCCGGGTCTCCGTCTCGTCTTGCAACTCCACAGCGAACCGCGGCGCGGGAAGTGGCGTTCCCCCTGGCAGCTGCGGCGAACCGGACATGTCTGCCCGCGGACCTCCGAACGCCGCCCCGAGCCCGTCCGCCTGTCCGCCGAGGTCCGCCGATGCCAACCCCCGACCCGATCCGCCCCGAGGCCGCCGGCCCGCAGGGACGGGCTTCGCAGGACCAGGCCTCCGCCGTCTGGACGCTGGCGCTCGCCACCGCGCTGATCGGCCTCGTCGCCTTGCCGCGCCGGGCCGCCCGGCCGGCCGAGCGGCGGGCCGGGGCGCCCGAACGCGACGGCGCACGCCGGCCCTCGCCCTCGCACGCGGGCGGCGAGGCCCACGCGGTCGCCCGGACCCAGACCGATCGCGGGCGCGCCGCCTCGGGGCCGACCGAGATCCCCGCCAAGGGCTGGAAGGACATCGCGCTGCGCACCTACCACGACATCGGCGAGAACCGCCTGTCGCTGATCGCGGCCGGGGTGACCTTCTTCACGCTGCTGGCGATCTTCCCCGCGGTGGCGGCCCTGGTCTCCTGCTACGGCCTCGTGGCCGACGCCTCGACCATCAACGACCAGCTCGCCAGCCTCCAGGGCATCCTGCCGCAGGGGGCGCTGGAGATCGTCGGCGATCAGGTCAAGCGCCTGAACGAGCAGGGCAACACCACCCTCGGCTTCAGCCTGCTCGTCGGCATCGTCCTGTCGGTCTGGAGCGCCAATGGTGGCGTGAAGCACGTCTTCGACGCGCTCAACCTCGTCTACAACGAGCGCGAGAAGCGCAACTTCGTGGTGCTCAACCTCGTCTCCCTCGGCTTCACCGCGGGTGCGCTGCTGTTCCTCATCCTGGCGCTGTCGGCAGTCGTCGTCCTGCCGGTGGTGCTCTCGTATATCGGCCTCGGCACGGACGCGTGGTGGCTGACGCTGCTGCGCTGGCCTGCCCTGCTGGTGGCTGTGCTGCTCGGGCTCGCCCTGCTCTACCGCTACGGGCCCAGCCGGGACGCGCCCCGCTGGCGCTGGGTCACGCCGGGCGGCGCCCTGGCGGCCGTGCTGTGGATCGCCGCCTCGCTGCTGTTCTCCTGGTACGTCGCCCATTTCGGCAGCTACAACAAGACCTACGGCTCGCTCGGCGCGGCGATCGGTTTCATGACCTGGATCTGGCTCTCGACCATGATCGTGCTGGTCGGCGCCCAGGTGAATGCCGAGATGGAGCACCAGACCGCCGAGGACACCACCGTCGGTGAGCCGCAGCCCCTCGGCACCCGCCGGGCCCGCATGGCCGACACGGTGGGCGCCGCCGCGGAATAGGGCGCCTGCGCGGCGTCGCCCCGGTGGCGGAACGGGGACCAGGCTCCTGAGGTCTCCCATCCTGGTCCGGCCGCCGGTCACCGCCCGGGATCAGGCTGTCATGGCTGCTCTGCCGCGCGCCCGCAGGGTTTCGGCGCCTCTGCCAAGCAACCGAGGGCTCGCGGGCCCGATTTCGGGCGGGTGCGAGACTTGTCCCGCCTCCGGCTCACGGCCGGACGAGGCGAACTAACACAGGTTGGCGCGCGTTTTTTCGGTCCAGGCACAAGCCGGTCAAGAAGATCCGAACTTCGGTGTTCGAAAGATCGCTGCTCCTTGCCTGATAGAAATATCCGTGGCTCGCTCCTTCAACGATACCGCTGGTGATGCCGTCCTGCGGGCCGGTGGCAAGGCCGGGGCCTTGTGGCCGCATCCCGGCAGGCGGAACGTGGTCGGGCTTTCCGTGCCGGCCGTTCGTGCCCCGATGGTCCATCCCCTGCGGGTCATGGGGGCCGCGGCGTGAGGCGGTTCGGTTCGCAGCACGCCGGCGCGGCCGCGCTTTGACCGGAGGCGGGCGTGGATAACCCGTTCGTCCGGAAGATGGAGCAGCATGTCCGGCTCGCGCCCGAGGACCGCGCGCTGCTCGACGGCCTCGCGCGCCAGCATGTCCGCCACGTCGCGGCCCGTCAGGACATCGAGGGGCAGCAGAGCGACCCGTACCACACGCACCTGATCCTCGACGGCTGGGCCTGCCGGTACAAGCAGTTCCCGGACGGGCGGCGGGCGATCGTCGCGCTGCTCCTGCCCGGCGACCTGTGCGATCCCTTCGTGTTCCGCCGCGCGCGGATGGATCACGCCATCGGGGCACTCACCCCGGTCACCGTCGCGCGCATCACGCCGGACCAGATCGGCGACGCGATCCGCGGCCGGCCGGCGGTCGAGGAATGCCTGTGGCGGGAGATGCTCGCCACCCTGGCGATCCACCGGGAGTGGATCGCCAGCGTCGGCCGGCGCTCGGCGATCGAGCGGCTCGCCCACCTGTTCTGCGAGCTGCACCTGCGGCTCGCCCGGGTCGGGCTGGCGGACGGGACCTCGCTGCCGATGCCGGTGACCCAGCCGGATCTCGCCGACGCCCTCGGCCAGACGAGCGTGCACATCAACCGCACCCTCAAGGAGCTGCGCACCAGCGGCCTCGTCGCCCTGCGCAGCCGGCGCCTGACCATCCGCGACCTCGACGGGCTGATGGAGCGCGGGCTGTTCGATCCGGCCTACCTGCAGCTCTCCTGAGGGCGGCGGGCGATACGCCGCGGCATGGCCGCCCCGTGAGTCGCCTGGCGAACCTTGCCTCGGGCGTGAATCGGCCGATCTGAGCCGGATCTTCCTTCCCGTCCGGGCCGCCTGACAGACGATGCACATCCACCTCGACGCGCTCGGAGGCGTCGCCGGCGACATGTTCGCCGCCGCGCTGCTGGACGCCTTTCCCGAGCACCGGGAGGGCGTGCGCGCGAGCGTCCGGGCGGTCGATGCGCGCATCGCCTGTGCGGTGCAGGATCACAACGACGGCATCCTGCGCGGCTCACGTTTCGCCGTCTCGAGCCCCGAAGCCGACCGCGGACCGCACCGGCACGACCACCCGCGTCCCGCGCGGGATCACCACGGGCACCACGACCATGCCCACGATCACGTCCACGATGACAACCACGTCCATGCCCACCACCATCCCCACCACCACGATCACGGCGGTGAGCCCGGTCATCAGCATCGTCATGAGCACGGCCACCGGCCCTGGGCGGAGATCCGCGCCCTGCTGGCGGCGGCGGATCTCGCGCCTGCCGTCCGGGCGCACGCGCTCGGCATCTTCGGCCACTTGGCCGCCGCCGAGGCGCGGGTCCACGGCATCGCCGTGGCGGCGGTGGCGTTCCACGAGGTCGGCGCCTTCGACTCGATCGCCGACATCGTGGCCGCCGCCCACCTGATCGCCGTGCTGGAGGCGCGGAGCTGGAGCGTCTCGGCCCTGCCCCTCGGCTCCGGCCGGGTTCGGACCCAGCACGGCCCCCTCCCCGTCCCGGCGCCCGCGACGGCGCTGCTGCTCGAAGGGTTCGCGACCCTCGATGACGGCATCCCCGGCGAACGCGTCACCCCTACCGGCGCGGCGATCCTGCGCCATCTCTGCGGCGACGATCCCGGTCGGGGACGCCCCCGGGGGATCCTGGGGCGCACCGGCATCGGCTTCGGCACGAAGGTCCTGCCGGGCCTGAGCAACTGCCTGCGCGCCCTGGTGGTGGAGGACGGTGGCTCCACCGGTCCGGGCCGGCGGGACCTTGCGGTGATCGCCTTCGAGATCGACGACCAGTCGGGCGAGGACCTCGCCATGGGGCTCGACCGGCTGCGGTCGGAGCCCGGCGTGCTCGACGTCGTGCAGGCGCCGGTCCTCGGCAAGAAGGGCCGGATGATGGCCCGCGTCCAGGCCCTCGTACGGCCGGAGAGCCTGGAGGCGGCGATCGCGGCCTGCTTCCGGGAGACCACCACGATCGGCCTGCGTTACCACCACGTGGAGGGCGCGGTGCTCGACCGCGCGGCCCGCAGGGTCGAGCACGACGGCCGGTCCGTTCGCGTGAAGGTCGTGGCGCGGCCGGGCGGGCGCACCGCCAAGGCCGAGGCCGACGACGCCCGCGACCATCCGGGCCACGCGGCCCGGGCCGCCCTGCGCCGCGAGGCCGAGCAGCGCGCGCTGGAACAGGAGCAGGAGGAGCGGTGACGCGCCAGCATCTCGAAACCGTCCTATCGGGGCTTGGGCCCGTCTCGGTCGCGGTGAGCGGCGGGGTCGACAGCCTGACGCTCGCCACCTTCGCCCACCGGCTGGCGCCGGGCGCGGCCCTGATGGTCCACGCGGTCTCGCCGGCCGTGCCGGAGGAGGCGACCGCGCGCGTCCGCGCCGAGGGCGCCCGCGAGGGCTGGGACCTGCGGGTCATCGAGGCCGGCGAGTTCGCCGATCCGGCCTACCGGGCGAACCCGGTCAACCGCTGCTTCTTCTGCAAGACCAACCTGTACGGTGCGGTCCGGCAGGTCACCGACCGCCAGATCCTGTCGGGCGCCAACCGCGACGACCTCGGCGAGTACCGCCCCGGCCTCGACGCCGCCCGGGAGCATGGCGTGCGCCACCCCTACGTGGAGGCGGGCTTCGACAAGGCGGCCGTGCGGGCGCTCGCCCGCGACCTGGGCCTCGGGACGGTGGCGGAACTGCCGGCGGCACCCTGCCTGTCCAGCCGGGTCGAGACCGGCATCCCGATCGAGCCGGAGACCCTGGGCTTCATCCACGCCGTCGAGCGGCTGGTCGGCGGGGCGCTGGATGCGGACAGCGGCGCCAAGCGCGCGGTCCGGTGCCGGGTGCGCGCCGAGGGCGTGGTGGTGGAACTCGATCCGGCGAGCCTCGCGGCACTGGCTGCGGAGGATCGCGAGAAGCTCGGGGCGGGCATCCGGGACATCGCGCCGGCGCGTCTCGCCGGCCTCGTCCGGTTCGCCCCCTACCGGGTCGGCAGCGCCTTCCTGGTACCGCAGGGAGAGGCCCGGTCGTGAGCGTCGCGGACGAATTCACCCTCGATTTCGCCCGGTCCGAACGGATCGGCCTGGAGGAGGCGATCTTCTGCGCCGGCAAGAGTCCCGAGCAGATCGACGCGATCCTGGAGGCCGCCCAGGCGCGCGGCGCCTCGCTCCTCCTCACCCGCCTCGACCCGGAGAAGCGCGACCGGTTGCGGGACGCGGCGCGGCTCGACTACTGCCCGGTCTCGCGCACGGCGGTGTTCGGCGAGGCGCCGCATGTCGCGGGCCCGGCCCGCGTCGCCGTGGTGGCGGCCGGCACCTCGGACGTCCCCGTCGCCCGCGAGGCCCTGCGGGTGCTGGCCTATGCCGGCCGGGCCGCCTCGCTCTTCGCCGATGTCGGCGTCGCCGGCCTGTGGCGGCTGACGTCGCGGATCGAGGAGATCCGCGCGCATTCGGTGGTGATCGTCGCCGCCGGGATGGACGCGGCCCTGCCCAGCGTCGTCGGCGGCCTCGTGGCGGGCGCGGTGATCGCCGTCCCGACCTCCGTGGGCTACGGGGTCGCCGCGGGCGGGCGCGCCGCCCTCGACGCCGTGCTGGCGAGCTGCGCGCCGGGCATCACGGTGGTCAACATCGACAACGGCTACGGCGCCGCCTGCGCCGCCCTGCGCCTGCTCCACGCGGCAGGACGCCTCGCCGCGGGGACCGAACGATGAGTCGACGCGAAGCATTACCCCGCCCGATGCGCGAAGCTGGAGACTGCACTGGTGTTCGAGCATCCGCCTCGTCATCCCGGGGCCGCAAAGCGGAGCCCGGGATCCAGACACGCGCGTTCATTCATGGTTTGCGCCGTCGGCGGCTCTGGGTTGCCCGCCTCCGGCGTGCCCCTTCGGAGCCGGGCTCGCCTGTGGCGTCCCGGAACGACGCATGGGCCTTCGGTGGCGCAGCGACCTGCCGGATGATCACTTTGACTCACAGATCCTCGAACGGAGACAGCCGATGGAACGCCGCAGCTTCCTCCAGGGCGCCGTGCTCGGCGCAGGTCTTTCGGGCGCGAGCCTCGCTGGCGCCGGCAGCGCAGGTGCGGCCGTGAACGCCCCCGCCCTTCCTGGCAACCGCCCGCAGGATCCGGCGGACCTGCCCTTCGTCACCGATCCCGGCGAGCGCCGGGGCGAGATGCTCTACCGGACCTTCGGCAAGACGTCGGAAAAGATCTCGGCGATCGGGATGGGCGGGTTCCACCTCGGCAAGAACGCCGTCACCGACGACGAGGCGACGTGGCTGATCCATGCCGGGATCGATCGCGGCATCACCTTCATGGACAATTGCTGGGACTACAACGAGGGCCGCTCCGAGCTGCGCATGGGCGTCGCCCTCGACCAGGGCGGTTACCGCGACAAGGTCTTCCTGATGTCCAAGATGGACGGGCGGACCAAGGAGGAGGCGCTCAAGCAGATCGACACGTCGCTGAAGCGCCTGCGCACCGACCGGATCGACCTCGTCCAGCACCACGAGATCCTGCGCTTCGACGACCCGGACCGGGTCTTCGCCGAGGGCGGGGCCATGGAGGGGTTTCTCGAAGCGAAGAAGCAGGGCAAGCTGCGCTACATCGGCTTCACCGGCCACAAGGACCCGCGCATCCACCTGCAGATGCTGGAGGTGGCGGCCGAGCGCGGCTTCCACTTCGACGCGGTGCAGATGCCCGTCAACGTGATGGACGCGCAGTTCCGCTCGTTCAGCCACCTCGTCCTGCCGTATCTCGTGCAGAACGGCATCGCGCCGCTCGCCATGAAGACCTTCGGCGACGGGGTGATCCTGAAGTCGGACGCGCCGATCAAGCCGCTCGAGTACCTGCACTTCTCGCTGAACCTGCCGGTCTCGGTGGTGATCACCGGCATCCAGAACCAGCGCGACCTCGACCAGGCCTT
Source organism: Methylobacterium sp. A49B (assembly GCF_053346215.1). Lineage (NCBI taxonomy): Bacteria > Pseudomonadati > Pseudomonadota > Alphaproteobacteria > Hyphomicrobiales > Methylobacteriaceae > Methylobacterium > Methylobacterium sp. A49B. The sequence goes on along the minus strand of NZ_JBKFBO010000002.1, from coordinate 17,525 downwards.
CGAGGCGGTGAAGACCTTCACGCCGATGGACAAGGCGACGGTGGCCGAGCTGCTGTCGCGGGCCAAGCCCTACGCGCTGGAGGGCAAGTACGAGCTGTTCAAGACGAGCGCCACCTTCGACGGCACCGCCAAGAACGCGGCGTGGCTCGGCGACGACGTGCAGGGGGTGAAGAAGCTCGCGCCGACGATGGAGTAGGAGCGGGCTGGCGCGTCCGATGTTCCCCTCCCCCCTGTGGGGAGGGGTCAGGGGTGGGGGTGGTGCGGAAGGCACCGCAGCGCTCGACCCTGGACCACCCCCACCTCCAACTCCTCCCCGCAAGGGGGAGGAGAGAATCCCCCCTCATGCGACGTCCTCCAGCCGGATCGGCAGGCTCCGGATCCGGCGGCCGGTGGCGTGGTACACGGCGTTGGCGATGGCGGCGTTCACCCCGATGATCCCGAGCTCGCCCAGGCCCTTCAGGCCCAGCGCATCCACCTGATCGTCGGGATCGGGCACCAGCAGCGCCTCCACCTCGGGGGCGTCGGCGGCCGTGGGGACGAGGTACTCGGCGAGGTCCGGGTTGCGGTAGGCGGCGCCGTCGACCACCGTCTCCTCGAGCAGCGCCGAGCCGAGGCCCCAGATCATCCCGCCCGCGAGCTGGCTCTTCGCGGTCAGCGGGTTGAGGATCCGCCCCGCCGCGAAGGCGCCGGTGAGCCGGGCCACCCGGATCTCCCCGGTCTCGGCGTGGACGTGGACCTCCGCGAACTGCGCGCCGAAGCCCCAGGACACGGCCTTCCCGCCCCCGCCGAGGGTGAGCCCGATATGGCCCTGCCGCAGGCCCGCGAGCGCCTTCTCCCGGTCGCCGCCCGCCGGCACGAAATCCGCGATCGTCTCGACGCCCTCGGGGCCGACGGCGTCCGCCAGCGCGATCCCGGTCCCGTCCGGCGCCGCGAGCCGGCCGCCCGCGAGGCGCAAGGAGCCCGGATCCCGGCCGGCGAGGCGCCCGCCCTGCCCGGTCGCGGCCTGCGCCAGGGTCTCGCGGATCTGCCGACAGCCGAGCGCCAGGGCGTTCATCAGGCTGGTGGTGGTGCTCGACCCGCCCGAGATGCCGGCCGCCGGCAGGTCCGTGTCGCCGAGCCGGACCGTCACCCGCTCGACCGGCACGCCGAGCCCGTCCGCCGCGCCCATCGCGAGCAGCGTCGTGATGCCGTTGCCGATCTCGTGGTGCGCGCAGGCCACCTCCGCCGACCCGTCCGGGCCGAGCCGGACCCGCATGGTCGCGGCGGCGATCTTGGCGGGCCGCACCGAGGTCGCGCAGCCCAGCCCCACCCGCCAGAGGCCGTCGCGCATCGCGCCCGGCCGCGGCACCCGGCGCGACCAGCCGAAGGCCCGCGCGCCCGCCTCGAAGCAGGCCATCAGCGGCCGGGTCGAGAACGGTTTTCCCGAGACCGGATCCATCGCCGTGTCGTTGCGCCGGCGCAGGGCGATCGGGTCCATGTTCAGCGCGACCGCCATCTCGTCGACGGCGCTCTCCAGGGCGAACAGGAACGGCACCTCCGGGGGCGCCCGCATCGGCCCCGGCGTGTTGCGGTCGACCCGCACGGCCCGCTCCTCGGTGCGGAGGTTCGGGCAGGCGTAGAGGCTCGCGGTCACCTCCGCGCCCTCCATGACGAAGGGGTCGAAGCGCGACGTCACGGTGTCGGCCTCGTGAACCAGGGCGGTGAACCGGCCCGTCCGGTCGGCGCCGAGCCGGATGCGGTGGCGCGATTCCGGCCGGTAATTGGCGATGGTGAAGCAGTGCCGCCGGCTCGGCACCAGGGAGACCGGCCGGCCGAGGCGCCGGGCCGCCAGGGCGACGAGCGCCGTGTGCTGCGAGAGGGCGAATTTCGAGCCGAAATGGCCGCCGATCAGGCCCGCCACGACCCGCACCTGCGCGGGATCGAGGCCGAGCTGCGCCGCGAGCCCGTGCTGCACGGCGCCGACGTAGCGGGTCGGCTCGTGCACGGTGAGCCGGTCGCCGTCCCAGGCGGCCCGGGTGGTGAACAGCTCGATCGGATTGTGGTGCTGGACCGGCGTCTCGTAGCGCGCTTCGACCCGCACGGCGGCGTCCGCCAAGCCCGCCTCGGCATCGCCCCTGGCGATGTCCTCGTGGTGCGGCTTGAGCTCCGCGAGGCGCACGGTCTCGGCGCCGGGCGCGTCGAAACCGCCGGCGGCGGGCTCCGCGGCATAGGAGACCTTGACCGCCCCTGCCGCCGCCTCGGCGGCCTCCTGGGTCTCGGCGACGACCAGCGCCACGATCTGGCCGGCATAGGCGACCGCGTCGGAATCCAGCGGCCGGTGCGAGCTGTTGGCGAAGCCGCCGGCCATCAGGTGCTTCACCGGCGCCACCGCGCCCGCGAAGTCCCGGTGGGTGAAGATGCCGAGCACGCCCGGCACCCGCCCGGCAGCCTCGAGGTCGAATCCGGTGATCCGGCCCCGGGCGATCGTGCTGGTCACCAGGGCGGCGTGGGCCGTGCCGGTCTCCGGCCCGGTGAGGTCGGAGCTGTAGAGGGCCCGGCCGGTGACCTTGTCGGGCCCCTCGACCCGGGTGTGAGGGCGGCCGAGATGGCCGTCGGTTTCCCCTGCGCGCGCGTCCATGCCGCCCTCCTGAATCAGCCGCCGCTTGGGCCGCATCACGGGAAAGGAAGCCCCGAGGGGACCGTTCGGCTCCCCGGACGGGCCGCCGGGCGACAGGATGCAGCAGAGCCGATCCGACTTGGCCGTCACCGCGAGCGCGGCGAAGCGACCTGGGGCAGCGCGCGGCGGGTGAGCGTGGCGCTACTGGATTGCTTCGCTCCGCTCGCAAGGACGCATCGGGCTGCGGCCGCCTTCGCTGCCGCAGCCCGTGACCTCAGTTCAGGACCTTCCCGTCCGGTCCGACCTTGACCTCCTGCTCCTTGTCGGCGCCGGCGACCTTGATCTCGTACTGGACCGCGGAGCCGTCCTTCTCGACCTCGGCCTCGTAGGCCTTGCCGCCGCCGGCCTTCTGCTCGGCGATGGCGAGTGCGTCCTTCAGCGAGGTCTTGGCGTTCTGGAAGTCGGAGGCCTTCAGCCGGGTGAAGTAGCGCTCGATCGGCTGGTTCTCGGTCTTGTAGAGGGCGCCCGTGTCGGCGTTGATGCCGTACTCGACGAGCTTGCCGCTCGGGTAGACGACCTTGATCGCGTAGTGGGCCGGATCCTTGCTGCCGGCCTTCTCGAAATCGGCGTCGATGGCGCGGCCGCCCTTCTCGTCGCCCTGCGACTCGGCGGTGGTGAGCGCCTGCGCGAGGCTGACCTTGGCGACCTTGGCGACCTGCCACTCCTTCATGTTGCTGTCGGCCTTGGAGGCCGGCTCGGCGGGGGTCGCGGTGGGGGTCTGGGCCAGGGCGAGGCCGGTGGAGAGGGCGAGCAAGCCTGCTGCGGCGGTGAGGCGGGTGATCATGGCGGGGTGTCCCTTTGCGGGTTCATTCACGGGAGCGTGAAACGTCGGGTCCGGAAATCCGGTTGCCCGCGCCCGGGAAAAAATTCTGCCGCCGTCGCCGAGCGGAGGATCGGGCTGGATCGGCCGCCCGGCGAGACGGGCGGCCGGCACCCCTGTATGACACGCGCACGATCCGGCGTGCCCCTGGGCGACGGCGGATTCCCCCTCGGATGGAGCAGGCCATGACCGCGAACGAGCCCGAGCCGCTGGACGAGTTCACCCGCCTGCACGCCAAGCTGTCCGCCCTGGAGATCGTGCTCGGCGTCCTGATCGGGCGGCTGTCCGAGGAGAACCCGGAGATCCGCGAGGACGTGAAGCGCGACGTCGCGGCGATCCTGTCCGACATGCCGATCGACGGACCGAGCGAGGAGATGATCGCCGATGAGGTCCGCCGGGCCGCCGAAGTCCTGACCAGCGTGTCGATCGGCTGAGGCCGCCTCAGCGCGGCGGCCTCCGGAGCGCCCCGTCGAGGCGGATCGTCTCGCCGTTCAGCATCGGGTTCTCGCCGGTGTGCAAAACGAGGTCGGCGTCTTCAGCCGGACGGCCGAGGCGCGGCGGGACGGCACGGTCCGGCTCAGCGTGTCCTCCAAGTCCTGCGGCAGGCCCGCCATCCCCGGCATCCCGGAGATGCCCGGCGCGATGGTGACGGCGCGGATGCCGTACCGGGCGTGTTCCCGGGCGATCGGCAGGGTCATGGCGGCCCCGCCGCCCCTCGCGCCGCGTAGGCCCCCTGCCCGATCTGCCCTCGAAGGCCGCGATCGAGGCAGTGCTGATAATCAATCCCCGGCTCGCCTCACGCGCCCGGCGCCTCCCGGGCGATGTCGGCCAGCACCATCCGGGCCCCTGCCGCCATCGGGCCCCAGGGCCGTCGCCTGGCCCAGCCCATGCCTGCTCCGGTGACGTTGAGGACGCGTTCGCTGATCATCCTGGCTCCTCTTCGGTTCCAGGCGGGCAAGGCAGTCCCGGGACGTGGCGTGGGATAGCGAGGCCTGAAAGAGCGTCCGTCACCCTCTGGGACGGGCCAAGTTGCGGGCTTGGCCGTTGACGTGTGATTTTTTCCCACATAGAGATCGTGCCGCGGACCACTGTATTGAGTCGTGTCTCCACGTGCTTCTGAAGGTTCGTTTCACTTCTGCAGAGTGATCGGCAGGGAATGATCGGTCGAGGGCCGATCATTCGAACGGCCTGCATCGAAATCATGTCTCACGCGCGCGGATCAGGTCGTCCGGGCGCGCCGATCTCCCTCGTCCGCGGAGGACAGCCATGCGCGCGCCCTGGATCGAGACGGTCGTCCGGCACTGGCGGCACGGGCGGATCGTCCGGCGTCGTGCGGGTGAACGGCATCCCGGCATCGTCGCCGCGCTCCGCGCCGCGACGCCCGACAGCGTGCTGCTGGCGGGCAACTCGCATGCGGAGTTCATCGGAAGCCCGGATCTCGGCGGCCGGCCCTGCATCAACCTCGCCGTCGGCGGCAGCACCGCCGCCGACTGCGCCCGCCACCTCGCGGATCTGCGGCTTCCGGTCCGCTGCGCGGCCGCGATCCTGATCATCGGCACCAACGACCTCCAACGCTGGCGGCACCCGGAGCGTCTCCGCACCCGCGACCGGTTCGAGGCCGAGGCCCGACGCATCCTGCGGATCCTGGACCGGTGGTCGGCGCAGGTCTTCGTCGCCGCGGTCCCACCGATCGGCACCGAAGCGACCGGCCGGGATCCCGCTGCCGTCGCGGCCTTCTCGGCGCGCCTCGCCGGACTCTGCGTCGCGGAAGGCCACGCGTTCGTCGATCCCTTCGCGCGATGGCGGGCCGGCACCGGAGGACGGGCCGGTGCGGGGCTCCACCGGGACGGCGTGCATCTCGCCGATTACGCGCCCCTGGCGGAGGCGGTCGCCCGGCTGGTGGCGCTCGGCCCCGAACCGCCTGCCGGGCGGCCATGGTGTCCGGCCGCTCCGATCCCGGTCGCGCCGGCGGCGGCTTCGGCGATGGCCCCTGCGATAGCTTCTGCGGCGACCCTACGGGTCCTGCGCGCCGCCTGGATCGGTCGCCCGTGAGGATCCGTGAAGTCCTGGCGGCGGTCGTTCGGCCGCATCCGGGCCAGCGAGGCGGCACCGGGCGGCCCCTCCCCGTCCGCATCTGGCCCGACGATGCGGCGCTCTGGCTCGACGAGAACGGCGTCCGGCACCGCCGCGCGTCGCGGCACGTCCTCGCGTCGCTGGCGGCCTTGAGGCACGGCGGCCGCTACGGCGCGCGGGTGGCCGGCACGGGCAAGGTCGTGACCGGGCCGGTCAGCGTCCTGACCCTGCGGGACCCGCAGGACGAGTGCGGGTTCGTCTTCTGCCTCACGCCGTGCGGTCATGGGGAGGAGCCCTTCTGAGCCCACGAGGGATCGCGGGGGCGCGCCGCAAAACCGGGGACCACGTGCAGCGCCACCTGCGCTGGGATGTGCGCTCACGGCGGGCTCGTGCACAGCAGGGTCGGCGCGTAGACCGTCCGGAAGCCGGCACGGGCGTAGAGCGCCTCGATGGCGCCGCCGGCCGGGCATTGCAGGAAGACCTGCACGGCCCCTCGCGCCCGCGCCTCGCGCAGGGCCGCGGTGGTCACGGCGGCGCCGAGCCCGCGGCGCTGCCGGTCAAACCGGGTGCTGACGTTGTAGAGCCCGGCCGTGTCGCCGCGCAGGTAGAGACTCGCGCAGGCCGCCGGGCCGGCGGCGTCGCGCAGGACGAGGTGAAGCGGCGTCACGCCGGGCCGGACCCGGGCCGCCCGGAGCGCCGGCAGGTAGGTGCGGCGCAGGTGTGTCCGCACGGCGGGATCGTCCGACAGGTAGGCGAAGACGCCCTCGAAAGCCGGCCCCGGCGCGGGGGTCGCCTGCACGGCAACCGGGTCGTCCCCGGCGGACCGGGCCGGCAGCGACCGCGCCACCATCCAGCTCGCCGGGTAATGCACGGCGGGCTCGAACAGCCCGCGCAGGAGCGCGACCTCCTCGGCATCCCGGGCCAGGAAGGCCGGCGCCCGGGCGCGCCCCAGGGCCGCCGCCCCCGCCCAGGCGAACTGGTCGGGCCGGCTGACCCCGTAGGCGAAATTCAGGGTCGGGTCCGGGATGCCGCGCGACCAGACGTAGCCGGCGCCGCCGGGTCCGTGCTCGACGCCGTCGATCAGGGAGCCGGTGAGCGACGCCACGTGGGCCTCGCGCAGGGCGTCGAAGGTGAGATCGAGCGCCCGCATGGTCAGGCGGCGGTCGAGTTGGGCTCGGCTGACGACAACGCGGCGATCCGGGCGTGCAGCTGGGGCGACAGCACGATGTCGAGGTGATCGGTCTCCAGCACGGTCTCGACCGACAGGAGCCGGCTCGTGAGCGGCGCCCAGTCGATCACCGGCAGGCCGCGCGCCCGGGAATCCGCAGCCACGAAGCTGCGGATCGGCACCGCGCCTTCCTCCAGTCGGAGGGCGCGGAACTGGACGGCGTGGTCGACCAGCGTCCAGAGCATCCGCTCCCGGCTGCCGACCTCTGGACCGTCGGCCGGCAGGGGCTGCGGCTCGGCGGCGAGGAAGCGCAGGAACTGCACCTCCGCCTCCGGATCCATGCGGGCGCGCAGGGCCTCCCACTGGGCCGCCATCGGCGAGCGGTCGAGCCAGGCCGCCAGCATCGCCCCGTGCGCCGCCCGCTCGTCGGCCGCGATCGGCCGGCCGGCGCCGGGGGCGAAGGTGGGCTCCAGCCCACAGGCGTCGAGCATGCCGACCCAGTCCAGGGGAAAGCCGGGGCCGAGGCGCCGGGCGGTCTCGTAGGCGAGCACCCCGCCCCAGGACCAGCCCAGGAAGATGCAGGACCCGGCCCGCCCGCGCATCAGCGCGCGCACCTGCGCGGCGTATGCGGCGGCGAGGTCGGCGACCGGCGGCAGGGGCCGCACCGCCTCCACCAGCGAGGCGCAGAGGAAGCCGTGCGCTTCCTGCTCCGGGCCGAGGCGGGCCACCAGTGGCTCGTATTCCCGGGTGCTGACGAGCAGTCCCGGGAACAGCACGAGGAGCGGCCGGCCGCTTCCCGGGCGTCCGGCGCTGAGCCGGACCGTCGGGGCCACGCCCTCTTCGGCGGAGGCGGCGCCCGCCTCGACCCGGGCCGCCAGCTCCCCGATGGTCGGATCGCGCAGGAGATCCGCCACCCCGATCCCGCCTCGGGGGGCGATCAGGCGCAGCCGCGCCACCAGTCGCAGGGCCGAGAGGGAATCGCCGCCGAGTTCGAAGAAGCGCCGATCGGCGACCCGGACCGGGAAGCCCAGGACCTCGGACCAGATCCCCGCGAGTCGCCGCTCCGTGGCGGTGCCCGGCGGTCGCCCGCGGCGGTCGTCGGCGGCCGGATCCGGCAGGGCGTTGCGGTCGAGCTTGCCGTTGGTGGTCACCGGCATCCGGTCCAGGAGAGTCAGGCTCGCCGGCACCATGGGCTCCGGCAGGGTGCGGGCGAGGCCGGCGCGCAGACGCCCGGCCTCCGGGCGGCGCCCGCGCACCGGGACGACGTAGCCCGCGAGGTAGGCGCCGGCCGGGCCGTCCCGGCGCAGGACCACGGCCTCCGCGACCCCCGGCAGGGACCGCAGGGCGGCCTCGACCTCGCCGATCTCGATCCGGTGGCCGCGGATCTTGACCTGATCGTCGGCCCGTCCCGCGAAGGCGAGGCTGCCGTCGGGCCGCCGTCGCACCCGGTCCCCGGTCCGGTACATCCGTCCGCCACCCGCGGCGAACGGGTCGGGCAGGAAGCGCTCGGCGGTGAGCGCCGGGCGCTGCCAGTAGCCGCGGGCGAGGCCGCCGCCGATGTAGAGCTCGCCGGTCTCACCGTCCGCGACGGGCACGAGGTCGGGACCGAGCACGTAGGCCGCCCGCGTCCCCACCGGGCCGCCGATCGGCGCGTAGGGCTCATCGAATTCCGCGTCCGACGGCACCTTCCAGATGAGGGGCGAGATCACGCACTCGGTCGGGCCGTAGCCGTTGATCAGCAGCCGGGGCTTCAGGGCGCGGCCGAGCCGCGCGAAGGTCTCCCGAGGCATGCCCTCCCCGCCGAAGGAGTAGACCTGGACCGTGGGCGCCGCGCCCAGGCGCTCGGCCCACTCGGCGAGCTGGCCGATGAAGCTCGTCGGGAAGCCCGCATGGGTCACCCGGTGGCGGCGGATCTGCGCCAGGGTCTCGGCGGCAGTCCACAGCTCCGGGCCGCGCAGCACGATGCAGCCGCCGGCCACCAGCGGCGTCATCCAGCGTTCGTGCGCACCGTCGAAGGCGAAGGACAGAACGTGCAGTTCGCGCGACTCCACGTTCATCTCGTACGCCTCGGCCGTGCTGCGGCAGTGCATGGCGAGCGGCCCGTGCTCGACGACGACACCCTTGGGCGCCCCCGTCGAGCCCGACGTGTAGATCAGGTAGGCGGGATCCCCCGGTTCGGGCAGTGCGGGCGCGGCGGAGACCGGGCCGTCCTCGAGGGCCGCGCGGTCGAGCCGGGTGATCGCCGGAGGCAGCTCCAGGCGACCGGCGATCTCGGGCGTCGTGAGGCAGTGAACGATCCCGGCATCCGCCAGCATCCCGTGCACCCGGGCGGGCGGATACGCGGGATCGAGGGGCAGGAAAGCCGCGCCGGCCCGCAGCACCCCGAGCAGGGCCACGATCATCTCCGGCCCCCGCTCCAGCGCCACCGCCACGCGGTCCCCACGCCCGATGCCCCGTGCCGCGAGCCCGTCCGCCAGGGCGGCGGCCCGGGCGTCGAGATCGCCTCGGGTGAGCGTCGCGCCTTCGAACAGCACCGCCGGCCGGCCAGGCTCCGCCGCGGCGAGGCGTGCGAGGCGGGCCGGCACGGTCTCGCGGTCGGCGTCGTGTGGGGGCCCTCCCGGAGAGCTTGACGCGCGGGCGTTCGCCGCATCCGCGATCCAGGCCCGGGCCTCAGCGATCGTGCAGGGGCCGTGCACCCGGTTCCAGCCGGCGGGTAGCGCGCGTCCGTCGGGCCAGAAGGCGCCGTGCCCGGCCTGATCGAAGGTCACCACGACGGTGCCATCCATCCAATCCGCGGCCGATCCCGCGTCCCCGTCCTCGCCGGCCTGCCTGTCCATCCGCTCGCTCCTGCGCCGCTCGGGCTTCGAGGGACTGACGGTTGAGCCAGGACGCCGTTCACGGCGGCGCGTTCAGGCGCGCCCGAACAGCCTGAACCGCCGCCGGGGCCAACCGTCAGGGAGGTGCCGGAGACGTGTGGAGGGCGGATGAGGGACGAGTCACGGGACGAGGCACGAGTCCGGCTCGCGGTGGCGGGCAGCCGGGAGGCGCCCCTGATCCGCGTCGCCGAACTGGGCACGCCGGACGCCGCCGTGGAGGCGATCCTGGCCCGCGCCGAGGCGCTGACCGCGCAGGACACGGGGGTTCAGCGGATTGCCGTCGCGGCCGATCCGGAGACGGTCGGGCGGCTCCTCGCCCTCGGGGCCGCCCGCCGCGTCGGCGACGGGATCGAGATCCTGCCGGGCCTGCTCTGGCAATGCGCCGCCCGATGGCTCCCCGATGCGCGGCCGCCCTTCCCCGCGCTGTACACCGCCACGGAAGGCCGCCGCCATCCGCTGCGTCCCGAGACGCCGGCCGGCACCGTCTACGCCCGCGTCATTCCCTGGCTCGAGCGCACCTTGAGCTTCCGCACCCTGACGGAGCCCGGCGACGTCGCCCTGTTCTCGGCCTGGATGAACGATCCGCGCGTCGCCGCCGTCTGGCAGGAGACCGGATCCCTCGACGCGCACGCCACCTATATCGGCAGGCTCCAGTCCGATGCCGGGACCCTGCCGCTCCTCGGATGCCTCGACGGCACGCCCTTCGGCTATTTCGAGCTCTACTGGGCGCGCGAGAGCCGCCTCGGTCCGCTCTACGAATCCGACCCCTACGACCGCGGTTGGCATGTGGCGATCGGCGATGCGGCGGTGCGCGGACGCTCGTACCTCTCGGCCTGGCTGCCGTCGCTGATGCATTACCTGTTCCTCGACGAGCCGCGCACGCAGCGCATCGTCGGGGAGCCCCGGGCGGATCACGCCCAGCAGATCCGGAATCTCCACGCCTCAGGCTTCGCCACGGTGGCGACCATCGACTTCCCGCACAAGCGCGCGGCCCTGGTCGCCCTGTCACGCGAGCACTTCGTCCGCGACCGGCTCTGGGTGCCGGGCGCGGCCGCCGCCGACGCCGCACCACGGCCGCCCGCCGTGCCGGCCTGACGCGCCAGCCTGACGCGCTCTTGCACCGCCGGGACCGCCGGTTCGGCGAAGGAGCGTGGCAGACCACGAGCTTCGACCTGTTCCCGACCACAGAGATGCGCGCGATGACGGATTACCCCGAGACCGACGACATCATCGGCATCGGCTTCGGCCCGGCCAACCTGTCCCTCGCCATCGCCCTCCAAGACGCGATCGGCGACGGACCGCCGCGGCCGTCCCTCCGGTTCATCGAGCGGCAGGAACGGTTCGGCTGGCACCGGGCGATGATGCTGCCCGGCGCCGACATGCAGATCAGCTTCGTGAAGGACCTCGTGTCCCTGCGCGATCCGACGAGCCCATTCAGCTTTCTCAATTACCTGCATGTGAAGGGGCGGCTCAGCACCTTCCTCAACCTGAAGACCTTCAACCCGTCGCGCGTGGAGTACAACGACTATCTCGCCTGGGCGGCGAACCACTTCTCGGACGTGGTTGCTTACGGCGAGATCGTCGAAGCCGTACGGCCGGAGGCGCGCGACGGGCGGCTCGCCGCCTTCGTGGTCGAGGCCCGGGACAGGGCAGGTGTGTCCCGCCTGCGCCGCTGCCGCCACCTCATCGTGGCGGCGGGCGGTGATCCGGCGATCCCCGCCCCCTTCGCCGCCCACGCGCAGGACCCCAGGCTGATCCATTCCTCCTGGTACCTGCCGGGAATCGCGCAGGCCCTCGGGGCGCCGCGCCTCGACGGGCCGGAACCCCGCATCCTGGTGGTGGGTGCGGGTCAGAGCGCCGTGGAGATCGCCACCGACCTGGGCGAGCGCTATCCGCGCGCGCTCATCGACCTCGCGATCCGCGGGCCGGCCTTGAAGCCCGCCGATGACAGCCCCTTCGTCAACGAGATCTTCGATCCGGCTGCCGTTGACCGCATCCACGACGCGCCGGAGCCGGTGCGGGCGGAGCTGATCGCCGCACACCGGTCCACCAATTACGCGGTGGTCGACGCGGACCTGATCCAGGATCTCTACGCCACCCTCTACGAGCAGGCGGTGAGCGGCGTGACCCGCTACCGGCTGCGGCGCAGCACCCGGGTGGTGGCGCTGGAGCCGGGGTCGGGCGCCCTGTGCGCGACCCTGCGCGACGACGTCGCCGGGGTCGAGGAGCGCCAGCCCTACGCGGCGGTGATCTGCGCCACGGGCTACCAGCGCGCCGCGGTGCCGGCGATCCTCGACCCCGTGCGCCCGTTCCTCGCCGGCGAGACCGCGGACCGGAACTATCGTCTGCCGCTCACTCTCGCCGAGCCCCGGGTGAGCCTGCACCTGCAGGGGTTCAGCGAGCCGACCCACGGGTTGACCGAGACCCTGCTGTCGATCCTGCCGGTGCGGGCCGGCGCCATTGCGCGGACGATCCTCGGGGAGGAGCGCGCCGCCCGGGCCGCGATCCGTTCCGCCGCGTCGGCTCCGTGAGGCGGCCGGCCGACCTCGACCGGGACGGGGTCGTCGCCCTGGTCCTGCGGCTCTCGGGGCCGGCGATCTTCGGGATCTCCGCTCACGCCCTACAGATGCTGGTCAACGCGTGGTTCGTGGCCGATCTCGGGGTGGCGGCCATCGCCACCATCGCCATCGCGTATCCGGTCACGCTGCTTGTGGCGGCGCTCGGCTACGGGGCCGGGATCGCGGCGGCCTCGCAGGTCGCGCGGGCGCTCGGTGCGGGCAACCGGCACCGGGCCGACGCGGCCGCCGCCCTGGGATTCTGGCTGAGTCTGCCGGCCGGGCTCGTCGTGACGGTCGCGATCCTCATCGACACGCCGTTCTGGCTCCGGCTCCTCGGCGCGGACTCCGCGCTGGCCGCCGCGGCCGCGCCCTACACGGCGCTCGCCACGGTCGGCACGGTCCTGATGCTGGTGATGATCGTCGGCGGCTTCATCGTCCGAGCTCAGGGTCATGCGCGCCTGAGCGGCGCCATCATGGTCGGCGGCTTCGGCCTGAACATCCTGCTCGACTGGGTGCTGATCCGCCTCTGCGGCCTCGGCACCGCGGGTGCGGGCTGGGCGGCGATCGGTGCGCAACTCGCGGGCGCCGGAGCGTACGGCCTGCACTATGTCCGGGCGCGGGGTCCGGACCGGATCCGGTTCCGGTGGCCCGGCCGAGGCCGGATCGAGCCCGGCCTGATCCCTGAGGCCCTTCGGCTCGCCGTACCGGCCACCGGGTCAAGCCTGCTCGCGGCCTTCGCGATGGCGCTGTTCGTCGAGGCAGCCGCCCCCTACGGCGACGCCGCGGTCGCCGCTCAGGGCATCGCCCTGCGCCTGACCCTGGTGGCGGCCCTGCCGCTGCTCGGTATGATGGCTGGCGCCCAGGCTGTGCTCGGCCACGCGGCCGGCGCCGGACGGCGGGACCGTCTGCACCGCGCCCTCGGCGTCGTGCTCGCCGCCGCCCTCGTCTACGGATTCGGCGTCGGCGGTCTGATGGCCGCGCTGGCGGGGCCGCTCGCCGGCCTGTTCGCGCAGGATCCCGGCACCGCCCGCGAGGGGGCTCGCGCGTTGGTCATCTTCGCCCTCGCCTTCGCGCCGGTCGGCCTACAGCTCGCCGCCGCGACCCTGTTCCAGGCCATCGGCGCGCCGCGCCGGGCCGCCGCGGTGTCGCTGGCCGCGCAGGGGCTGGCGCTGATCCCGCCGCTCCTGATCCTGCCGCCGCTCATGGGCTACGCGGGCGTGCTCGCCAGCCGGGTCGCGGCCGAGTTCCTGGCCGACGGGATCGGGCTGGCCCTGATGCTGGCCTGGTTTGCGGACGCGCGCCGGGCAGGCGGCGCAGCGGCGGTCGAGGGCCGCGAGACAGTGGAGGTGCCCCCGGCGCACGAGGCCGCACACCAGGGCACGTGAGACCCCGAGCCGCGCCGCGATCTCGATCTGCGGCACGCCCTCGACCCGGTGGAGCCGGAAGGCGGTGCGCACCGGCTCCGGCAACTCGGCCACCGCGGCCGCGACCTGCCGCAGGGATTCCCGAGAGGCTGCGGCCGTCTCGGGCGTTCCCGCCCCGGGATCGGCCGGGTCCGGAGCGGCGTCGAGGCCGGTGAACAGGCGCCCCTCGAAGCCCCGCCGGCGCGCCCGGTCGAGGGCGAGGTTGCGCACCATCCGGCCGACATAGGCGGCCCGATCGGCCTGCTCGGCTTGCGGTGGGTCGGCGATGAGACGCAGCATCACGTCCTGGACCACGTCCTCGGCCTGGGCCGGGCAGCCGAGGATGCGGCGCGCCCGCGTCAGGTAGGCGGCGCGATGGCGCACGAACGCGGCGAGGTTCCACGTTGCCGCGTCGACCGGCTGCCGGTCGGCGCGCCCGGTCGCCGCAAAGTCATGGCTCACGTCGCGCTTGAGGGCTGCCACTGTCACGCTCGCAGAGTTCGTGCAGAGGCAAGGGCTATCACGGGAAATCTTTGCGCAACAACCTCTATGTTCATGAATTAGAACTATTAAAACTTGCGAACGCTTCGTTTTTTCTGCCGGATTGTCTATAGAATTCAGTCTCCAGCGATGGTGGTCACCCGCGTCGACTTGCTGTCCGGATCTCCGGCCCCCGCCCGCCCGGCGCCGGCTCGGACGCGCCAGGGCACGGGCGGCCGTGTATGCTGGGCGCGTGCCGATTCGGATCGGGCGACCGGTCCGGATGTCCCGCACGATGGCCTTCGCGATGTCCCTCGCGCGGGCGCGCGAGCAGGAGAACCAGCGCCGCGATGCCGTCCTTCGACACGTCCGTCCCGGTCGGAGCGTTCGCGCTGATCCTCCTGGCCTTCGCGGTGAAGCAGCTCGGCGCGGATTTCCTGCTTCAGAGCAACTGGATGGCGCAGGGCAAGGAGCGCGCCGCGGACTGGATCGCCCCGCTCTGCGCCCATACCGGCCTTCACGGACTCGGCACGCTGCTGATCGCCCTCGCGGTCAAGCCGGCCCTGTGGTGGCTCGCCGTCGTCGATTTCGCGATCCATACGGCGATCGACCGCGGCAAGGCTCTGGTTGGCCAGCGCACCCACTTCCCGGCCACGGACGCCCGCTTCTGGTGGCTGATCGGCGTCGATCAGTTCCTGCATCAGGTCACCCATATCGGCCTCGCCGTGATGCTGGCGGTCGCCTGATCGCGGCCTCACTGCAGCTCGACCTCCAGCAGCCGGTTCGTGTCCACGAGTTTGCCGGCGAGTTCCAGGATCAGGAAGCGCTGGAACGTCAGCGCGAGGTCGGGGCGCTCGGCCTCCATGCGGGCGAGGGCGGCGCGGTCGAGGCCGACCACCCGGCAGGGGCTCTCGGCCAGCGCCGTGGCGGTGCGCCGGCCGCCCTGCACCAGGGCGATCTCGCCGATCACCGTGCCCGCCGTCGTGGTGCGCAGGCGCAGGTTGGGCCGGCCGGGAAGGCTCATCTCGATCGAGACGACGCCCCGTTCGAGGAAGTAGAGGGCGTCGGCCACCTCGCCCTGGCGCATCAGCGTCTCGCCCGCCGCGAGGTCGCGGACGGCGAGGTAGGGCGCGAAATCGGCCGGTCCGACGGCGCAGCCCAGGCGGTCGGCCACGTGCCGGGCGAAGGGCGCGACCTCGTCCGTGCCGGCTGTCCCGGTCTCCGACAGGAGGGTGTCCTCGGCCTCGCGCAGGGCCGCGTCCAGGGTGTCGAGGATCCGGATCCGCGCGTTGGCGGTGAGGCGGCTGCGCGCGACCTGCCGCAGCACCGTCGGGCCGAGATGGACGAGCAGAACGTCGAAGCCGCGCTGCTCGGCGCGCTGCCCGATCTTGCGGAACGCCACCAGGGCGGAGCTGTCGAGCCCGACGCAGTCCCGGAAGTCCAGGATGAGGACGCGCAGGTCCGCGGCCCCGGCGGTACTCTCGCCAGTACTCTCCGCCACGACCCGGCGGTGGATCGCCTGCGCGTTGAGGAAGAACAGGTAGCCCTGCAGGGCGTAGATCCGGGTCCGGGTGCCGGCCGCGCGCAGCCGCTCGGCCGTGTCGGGCGCGCGGATCACGCTGCTGCGCCGCTCCGCCCCGGTGAGCACCCGGCGCAGGGCCGGGATCTGCGCGTACTGGACCGCGAAGATCAGCATCGCCATCAGGACGCCGACCAGGAAGCCCACGGTGGCGCCGAACAGCGCGGTGGCGGCGCAGACCACCAGGGCGATGGCGATCTCCCACCGCAGGAAGGCCCGGCCGGCGAGCGCCAGGTTGGTCAGGTGGCCGAGGCCCAGGGCGACCAGGGCGCCGCCCGCCAGCGGGCGCGGCAGCAGCGCGATGATGCCGGCGCCGAAGACGAGGAGGGCCGCCATCGCCGCGAGGGTGAGCCAGCGGCCCAGCCAGCGCCCGCCCCCGATGTTGTGCAGCTGCAGGGTCGAGGTCCGGTCGAAGCCCATCACGGGGCTGCCGAACAGGCTGCCGAGCAGGTTGGCGACGCCCGACGCCACGAAGACCCGGTCGACGTTGAACTCGCGCCGCAGGTCCAGCTCGACGCTGACGACGTAGAGGATCTGCACGATCACCGCGACGACCACGTAGGTCACGATCTTGGGCAGGATCGGCAGCATCAGGGCGGGATCGAAGGACGCGAGGTGGCCGATGGCCGGCACCCGGAGCAGGGAGCCCGGCGGCAGCGGGTCGATCAGCCACCCGCCGGCCTGCGCGGCGGCGGGCCCGAGGCCCTGCCAGGCCAGCCCCAGATGCACCACGAGGAGGCTCGTGAGGATCACGGCCGGGTAGGTCGTCCAGTGCGCGCGGCGCCGGGGCAGGTAGAAGGCGCAGACCCCGATGCCGAGCGTCAGGCCGACCCGCCCGAGCGCCCCGGGATCGATGGGGGCGAAAGCCGCCGGGCCGAGGTCGCCGAAGAGCGCGCCGACGAGCGCGCCGACGAGCGCACCGAGGGGATCGGCGAGCTGGGCGCCGATCTGGACGCCGCTGCGCAGGAGCAGGAGGCCGACGCCGGCGAGGAACCCCATCAGGACCGGGAACGGCAGCAGCTGTGCCAGCAGCGAGGCGCGCAGGGTCCCGAGGAGGGCGAAGACGAGGCCGGTAATCGCGGTCGAGAGCCCGCAGGTGACGAGGACGATCGGGCCGACCGAGTCGGGATCGGTCACGCCCGCCGCGCGCAGCTGCTCGGCGACGGCCGCGGCGATCGCCGCCTGGACGATGGCCGCCGCCCCGAAGAAGGACAGCGAGATCACCACGTCCCGCCGCAGCGCGAGGAAGACGAGGCTGCCGGCCATGTAGGCCGCCAGCATCGCCGACACCCCGGCGGCGCGGCACTCCGCCAGGGGGCCCGAGAAGATCAGCTGCGAGAAGCTGATGAGATCGACGACGATCATCATCGTGGCCACGGCGGCGGCCACGACGGTGCGCGACAGGCGCAGGGTCGCGGCACCCGCCACGCCCCCGAATCCCGGCGCTGCGGATGACAGATCGGCGGTGGTCATGGGGGCGGGATCCGGCTCTCTGAGCTCCGGCGCAGGCCGCAATCGCCCCCGCTGCGCTGTCGTGCGCGGTTGCGGACGGGTGCCGGATTCGTGGGGGATTGAGTAGCGCCTCCCGGCCGGTGCCGCACGCTTAAAATTCCGTGTTGGTTGATCGATTTGAGGGCACGTTTTACTGATCCTCTCCTCGGAAGATCGGAGAACGCTCGCATCCGATCAGTCCCGGATCATGCCGGCGGGATCCGGGATAGGCGCAGGATTTCAGTAACACTGTTCCGGAGGCCGCCCTGATCCGCGGCCGGCCCGTCAGGGCGCCGTGGCCGCCGACGGGGTCCGCCGTCTCCGGACACGCGTCCTCGTCCCCGCGCGCGGTTCGGCGCCGGGGGCATGGCCCAGGAAGCAACACGCGGGACGCGGGACGCCGCGGGAACCCAGGTGTCGG
>NZ_JBKFBO010000001.1:0-38008 GCF_053346215.1 Methylobacterium sp. A49B | reverse complement strand
CTCTCCCGCTACCGGCGAGCTACACCACCTCCAGGGACACGACCGCGCGGAGGCGTCAGCTGGATGATCGACGCCGTCCGAATGGCACCAGAGCCGGAGCAGATGCTCCGCGCTGGCCAGTCGCGCTGGGACATCGAACCAGGGGCGAGTGATCGTCTCCGCCAGAAGTCCTGCCTCGGTCGCGCAAATGCATGGCCTCAGCATCAGTTCGATCGGCCGTGGACACAGCCTTGGGTCCATGTGCGCCACGAACCGCCTGCGCGTCGCCTGCACGAGGTTCGCGGCACACGCGCGCCCGCCCGAGTTGAGGTCGGCAGCGATCTCGATCGCGCCGACGTACCGCGCCTGCTCGTGCAGGGTCAGAGCGATGCGCCCAACGACGGCGTATGCATAGCCCTCGGCCTCAAGCCTCCCGACGATGTCGCGGAAGATCGCTGGCAGCATCCCAGGTGTTTTGTCATCCGGATCGGTGACGTTGACAAGCAGCCCCTCGATGTCGGCCGAGCTGCCAGCCATGCTGTGTGTCCTCCGTCTCAGCCCAGTGTGCGGTAATGCGCGTCTGAGCGCACCACATGGCGCTGCCCGGTGAGACCGAACCGCCGGACGAGGTCGGCTATCGTGTTCGGCCGCTGCAGGCGCCGATCGGCATAGATCGTGAACAGCGTAGGCCCGCTCATGTAGACCACCCGCCCGCGTGGGTACGCCTCGTATTCGTGGCCCGCGATTGCAGGTGGTAGGCCCTGGCGGCGCAGGGCTGTGGCGCCGAGCCTGCGCCACGCCTCCCAGACCTCGTGGTGGCCGCGCGGGTGGGTGAGGCAGTCGCCGTAGCTTTCCGCCTCAGCGAGCAACGTGCAGTCCGTCACCAGCACGGTGCGCCCTTCGACCGGCACGCCCCAGAAGATGCCGACGTGTGGCACCGGCGGCTCGCCGGGAGAAATGTCCGGACCCGGTGCAGTGGTGTCCGTGCCGATGGGGAAGGTGCCCATGGTGTGCGTCCCCGTCAGAACACGAACTTCCAGTCGATCCGCCGGACGGGTGCACCCGTGTCAGCAAGCGTTGCCGAGCACATCACGACGATGTCCTGCCGCACGGCCCGCGCACCGGCCCGCACCGGGTTCGGCTTGACCAGGAAGCACAGGCCGGCCGCCTTCCACATCCGCTGGGTGGTCGGCTTATCGTAGGTCATCAGCGTCACGTTGGTCAGGCGCAGGGCGTAGCCATAGGCGTTTTCCATGTCGGGGGCCTGGGTGGTGAATAGCGCCAGCACCGTCTTCGTGGCGGACCAGCCGTCGCCGTAGCCAGTGACGAAGCTGACCTCGCCCGCGCCGTCGTCGACCAGACGGAAGTCGGGATTGCAGGGGGCGGGCTTGCCGTCGAGCTTGAGCTCCAGGCAACCGCCCTGCTTGACCTCGTCGACCGGCGGGTTGGCTCGGGCCGGGTGGGCGGCCAGCAGCAGCAGGCCGAGCGTGAGCGTCGCGCGCATCATGGCTGTGATCCGTGGGGAGCGTGGAGAGGAGAGATAGGGGAAGGACGGGTTAGTTCGGGCGACGGGAGCGCCGGGCCAAGAAAGCGTGGGGTCAGCGGCGGGTAAGCGCGCCGTCGAAGGCGCAGGCCGGCCCGTGGAAATCACCGCAGCCCCGCTCCTCCATGCGCACGCGCCTGCGGTCCGGGCCTAGGCGCAGCGTAAGCGTGCAAGTGTCGTCCGAGCCGCTGTCCTTGCGCGTCAGCGCGAGCGCCCCCGGGCCGGCGGGCTTGGCCAGCCCGCGTAACTCGCCGGTGCACTGATCCGGGATCGCGGTGCCGGCGACGACGAAGTGGCTGCCGCTGATGTCGCCGAACTCGAACACTTGCAGGTCGAGCCGGCCCTCGCCGCGGCCTTGGTAGCGCCCCTCGAACGGCGACTTCGCCTGGGCGGGCCCCGCGGCGAGTGCAAGCGATAGAAGCATGCCGAGGTGGAGGGCGGTCGGAGCAGAGGTCGCTGGATCGCGGTGGCGATGCCTGCGGCGGATCGGGGTTGGGTCACGGAACGCGGTAGACATGACGGCGGGATCTCGAAGAGGTTTGAAAGGGCCGTGGAGAGGTATTCCCGTTGCCCACCCCGGGAATTTACCCGCGGACGCCAATTCCCGCCGCGGCTCGCGGTCGCACCCCATGCGAACTGCGACTTTACATCTCTTCAAACGATGGGTTCGCGGCCACGTCGGCCGGGGCGCGGAACGCGGCGGTCGTGCACTGACCGGGACGGCGAACTGCGTAGACTTGCAGTATGTGAGTCAGGAGTGCCTTCTCGTCGAAATAGTTGTCTACTAAGCGGAATTCTGTGGACTGGGGCATTATACTGAGAGCTCGACTTTAGATTTACTCGAACGGGTAGGTATAGCGATGCCTGTGCAGCTGCGGTGACTATTCGTGGCACCGGAGCCCGGCGTATCACGGACCGTGCGACTGCGGGACTCACATCGCCGGTAACTGTTTTAGTTTGGGCGCGGAGACTTAAGACTGGATCTGCTCGCCTGATGGTCTGCTGCTCGGCGAAGATGCTCCGCCGCTGCCCTCCAGGCTCGAAACCGGGTTTGCTGGCGGCCATCCGGGCATATTTTCTGATAAAGTATGAATAGTTTCAGTTACATAGCGGTGTGACACTATTTGCTCATTTTGTGGTAAACGTGCATTAGGCGAACCTTAGCTGTGCATTAGATGTAGTGGTCCGTAATGCACGCGGCGGACGCGTCTGAGGCCCGTTGGCTGCCTTTGGACTTATTTCGCCTAGGGCGTCTCTGCAAACTCAGGTGAGCCAGAGCATTGTCATACCGAGCGTGACCATGGCGGGTAGTTGGTGGCCCGCTTCTCGTAGCGGGTGGCGATGCGGCGATACTGCTTGAGCCGATTGATCAGGCGCTCGACCTTGTTGCGCTCCCGATAGGCGGCCTTGTCGAAGTCGGGCTGACGCGGCTGGTCCTTGCAGGTCGGGATGACCGGCTCGACCCGCCGCTGCCTGAGCCGTCGGCGGGCGGGTGGGCTGGAGTAGCCTCGATCTCCCACCGCCCAACGCGGACGCAGGCGGGGGCGGGGGCGGGGGCGGGGGCGGCCACGCCCTGGCCGCCGCACCGCGCCCTTGTTCATCAGCGCGTCCAGCGCAAACTGCTCGTGCCGCTCGCCAGCCGTCAGGACGACCGCTATCGGCTTCCCCCCGCCCTCGGCCCGCAGATGCAGCTTGGTGGAGAACCCGCCCTGGCTGCGCCCGAGCGCCTCGCCGACGCCCTCAACCGCGCCCTCACCCCAATCGCGCCGGACCGGCGTGCCCCGGCGGCGTGCTGGTGGGCGCGCACCACCGTGGCGTCCACGAAGTGCAGGTCCCAGTCGAGGTCGACGCGCGCGTCCGCCTGCGCCTGCAGGCGCTGCAGCACCCGGTCGAACACGCCGGTCTTGCGCCAGCGGTAGAACCGGCTCGACACGGTCCCGACCGCCCCGTAGCGCGCCGGCAGGTCCTCCCAGGGCGCGCCCGTGCGCAGGATCCACAGCATACCGTTGAGCACCTGGCGGTGATTCTCGGCAGGCCGGCCCGTGCGCGGCTTCTGCGGCGGCAGCAGCGGGGCAATCTGCTCCCACTGCGCGTCAGTCAGTCCAAAGCGTCGCATCCCGACCACGTGGGGCCTCACCCCGCCCGTGTGAACCCCTTTGCAGAGACGCCCTAAGAGCGGCGTGACGGCGACGCCTGACAGGCCCCGCCGTTACGCGAAGGCGTAACTCCGATCAATTGCGGTTTCGAGCCGGGGCGTCCCACCGTTTGGATCGGCGTTGCGGGAGACCGTGCGTCTCATCTTGCGTCCCCGATACCAGGATGTAGTCCGTTCTGTGCTGCGCCATCGTCTCCGAGACTATGAGGGCCTTGTTGTCGATGAAATCGAAGCGCAGGAGCCCGCTGCGGAGAGGGCGTATGGCGCGCAGGAGGTCGGACGCGACGTAACGGCCGAGCTCAATCGCTGGTGCCGGTGAAGGCTGTTCCGGGGCTTCAACTAGATCCTCGCGATTGGTATGACGTGCTTCGGAACGAGACGGACTTAAGCGCCCACGAAGATCGGAAGCTTGCTCGGGCTCCAGGATTATGCTGCCAAGACTATTCTCGCAGCAGTTCTTCCCCCATGTGGTTTTGTTCTTAAGATTGATTTGCCCGTCGATGAGCGTAACACGCAAATGAAGCTGCAGGCGCCGATGGGCGTCCGGGTCAGAGCCTGCGACGATTAAGGCTTGGCTGATGAGGCGCATGATCGCTGAGTACTCGCACTGAAATGCTAGAGTTGGTTTCAGCAATGAGAGGGGTTTGATCACCGGAAAGGAATCGAAGGGTTGCTCGAAGCGGATTGTGAGCCGGGCATCCTCGATCACGCACATCCGGCCCGATGTGCGGATCGTCGTCGCGGCTGGGTCCAGATGGCGCATAAGGGATGTGAGCGTCGAAATGTCCGACTCGGCGACGCGGAGAAGTAATCTGTCGAGAGCGTTGTCGTTGTGGAAGGCGTACATCCGCAGATTCGACGCGCAGGCAACGCCATCTTGGATCGACACTTGGCTCCACCGAGGTAGGGCGTCCCTCCTCGTCGCGGCTGCGGTTTTGGTTAAGCGCAGGGCGGCACTGAGACGATCGGGGAGTATGCGAACCGGTTCGCTCAATTCTGGACCCTCCTCCCACGGCATGTTCGTGTCGGTGGGAGCCGGAAAGGTGAGGACAGTATTGTCAAGGAGCAACTGCCCGGCAGAAGTTTGCGGCGTTATTGTCCAAGGCGCCGCCTTGTCCGGGACGCCCTGATAGATGGCGCGCGGTATCAGGCTTTGGCTTGACGAATTAGGTCGTGTGGATGCGTTCTTCGGCTTCGGTTTGTTCTTGACGACCTGTAGCGCGGATAGCCGCAGGATCTGCGCAGGGATTCGGAACCGACCCGCGCCGCTCGGCGTCGTGCCGTGGGCGAACGGAGTCCGGACCTGACAGACGACGAGACCGTTCGAGAACGTGAAGCGCAACCCGTCCAGGGTAACTTCGCACGGCACGCTGGTATCCTCGACCTGCGCGCCGGGTTCGGTTGCGACGGGTGTTGGCAGCATGGTGGCGGCGACGTCCCTTAGCACCAGAAGGTCGCCGCAATAGGTCTGGAAGTGGAGCGTGTCCTCCGGTTCCCCAGCCTCCGACGCGGTCGCCGGCGGACCGCCGTCCCGCCCGCTACCCATACCGCCGCAGTCAGAGACGTCCGGCACCGATCGATCGATCGATGCGTCGGCCGTAGTTAAGCTGACGCCGATCTCTGTCGATCCGCCGGAATCGATGGCTTCGGGCGTGGGTGGGACCACGAAGGTCGGTTCAGGCTGTGGAGTGGGCGCGGCGTCCACCGGCATGGGACCGGGGGTAGGGTTGGCGACCGGCGCCGCCGCCGGCAATGTGTCGTGGTCAACGTCCGTCATGATCGTCCTCAATGCTGTCGGGTTGTCGCGGAAGACCCCCGCCGCGGGGAGCGGGTCATTCTCCTGCCGGTGGCCACCATCCCCCCCAGGATCGGGGTCGAAATTCAGCCGGCCTGCGGCAGCGAGAATCGAGGTCGGCGAGCGCCGCGGCTCGGCGCGCAAGCACGAGGGTATTGGGTTCATTGGGGTAGAGCGCATCGACGCGGTCGCGGGCGGCTAGCCGCGCCGCGCGCTCCGCGGATCGGTCGCGGTGCTCGTCGAGTTCCCAACCGGAGAAAAGCCACGGCCAGGCGCGGTCCTGCATTGGGTTCAGGAAGCCCATACCGTCCGCCGCCGCCGTCCGCCGTGCTCCTGGGGCGATCGAGTCTGAGGTGCTGACGCGCTGCGCGGCATCGATCGCCCCGATCGTGCGCCGCTGCGATACGGGCACGCCAAGCAGATCGATCAGGGGGCGTCGGACGTCCCGCTCGTCCCAGTCGTAGATGGCGGGGTCTAGGCCACGCAGGAGCCGTCGGAGCGAGCTGGCATGGTAGGCGACCCGCTCGGCCCGCGCCGTCGTACAGCAGGTTTCGACCCACGCCCGGGGCGCGGGTCTGCGCTGTGTGGTTGTGAAACCGTTCTCCGCCCAGGTCGTGAAATCGACCATACGGTGATCGGGAGCGACATGCGCGGCGAGTTCGGTGATGAACCGTCCCTCACCGGTGACTTCGTGAACGGAGAGGAACGGAAAATCTTCTTGACCTCGCCGCCGAAGGAGGGCCCGAGCGCGCCGACAGAAGTCCGTGACGGCTGCGCTCGCGACGGGGCCCGCGTGCGGCTGGTCGGGACCGTGGTCGAAGATCACCCGGGCGTTGATCAGCCGTCCGGTATTCTGCGCTTCGAAGGAGGCGGCGGTGTACAGGACGCGGGCTTGGCCGGCGGTGAGGTAGGGAGGCCGCCCTTGGTCCCTCGCGCGCCCGTACTCGCGCTCGTGCGCAGCGAGCCGGCGGCGACTCCGGGGGAGGACCAGGGATGCCGTCGGCGGGAGATCACAGTCGGCGACCGGCCCGACGCGCGCCCGCTCGTCGGGCGCTGAGCCGAGCAGGTCGGAGAACTTTGTCAGGCAGAGAATGAGATCGTCCTGCGTCACCGGGACGGCCCCCAAACGCGCGCGCAGTCTTCCAGGTAGGCCGCGAGGGACGTAGTCCTCGGACGACGAGCGTCGAAGCGTCCAGCCAACACAGCAAGCCGCTCCGTGGGTAGGTCGTTTACCGAGTGGTAGGCCTGCCCGATGTGCCGAGCGTGGGACAAGCTGAGGCCGAGCAGGAAGCGCTGCATTGCGGCCCGCTTCTCGTCGGGGCTTCCGGGCGCCTCCATCAAGGCGGCGATGGCGCCTGACAGGTCGTCATCGAGGATGGCTTCGGCACAGCGCAGGCAGGCCGCGAGCGGATTGGGGAACAGGCTGCCGACCGTGGCGGTCGTCAGAGGGCCGGCCGTGACGCAGCGGTCGAGCGCTGCCGCGAGTTCGCGGTAGCTCGTCCCCGCCCGCGCGGCGAGGCACTCAAGCGCGGCCGGTTCATAGGCATCGGGACCCAAGCCCCAACCGGTCTCGCATCGCCTTCGGAGGAAGCGCAGGTGGTCGGCCGTGCTTGCGCCGCGTAGACGGATGTGGCGGCAGCGAGTCAGCAGGGCGGGCCCGAGCTTGTCCGGGTCCGTGGTGGCAAGGATGTAGATTGCGTGGGGGGCGGGCTCCTCGAGATCCTTGAGGAGCGCATCCTTTCCTGCGCGGGAGGCGCGGTGCGCCTCATCGGCAAAGCCGACCTTGAATTGGCCGAGCGGGGAGCGGCGCATCAGCGCCACGAGGTGAGACATGGCGTCGACCCCCGCGAACTCCGCGGCGCTTATCTCGATGTAGTCGTCGATCCCACGAGGCGGATCGTCTCGGAAGGCTATGCATACAAGGCAGGTGCCGCAGGCTTCGTAGCCTTCCTTTCGTTTCCAACAAAGGCAGGTGTTTGCCAGGATTCGAAGGAGCGTCGTCTTACCAACCCCGCTGCGACCACTTACGAGTAGCGTCTGGCAGGGCGGTTTTGCACTGGTCGGGGCGAGCGCGTCGGCGATGAAGGACCGAATTTCCGCGGTAGCGTCGTCCTGACCGCTCACGTGCTCAAAGCTGCGCGGGCGACCGACGAGGTCTGGCAGGGCGGGGACGGGGCATTGCCAGGAAGGAGGTACATGTTCGCTCGACATGTCGGTTCGCTCCCGAAGGCTTTCAGGCGCAGCGGATTGATCGATGACCCGCGGTACGGGCATCGGGGGTTAGGCAAGGCCTTGTGGGGAGGCTCGTTCGGGTCGGTCAGACAGCGTCCGACGCAGGCTACAGTCCCGCGTCGAAGCACGTCCGTGTCTGACTCAGTCGTCAGGATCGCGTGCGATTTCAGCCTGTTCGGATCGACGTGCCAGTAGATCCGAGACGATCAGAGCTTCTTCTTCGGTTAGGGCGGCCACGAACCGCGCGAGAAGTTCGTGGGAAGACGATTTTGGCGACAGGGGTGCTTTTCGGAAGAGGCTTCCTGTCGTGAAAAGGGGATCACGGGTCAGGCGCACGCGCTTGCCGGTCGGGACGCACCCCAGACGTTCGAGCTTGGCCGCGGTCACGACTCCGACGAATCTCTTAGCCTGCGGCGACGCGAAGATGTCGCCTCCGAACTTCTCGATTAAGCGATGGCTGATGGCACTGACCGGCGGATCGCCCGCGGACACAGCCTCCAAAAGTGCAGCGTCGAGGGGGCCCGCGAGAATGAACGTCTGGACCGGGGTGAGCTCGGGAGCGGCACGGGCGAGATCACGCGCTCGATGCCTCATGGGGTATGGGGACACCTTACGAACCTTCGTCTGAACAATCTTATTGTTGCATCTTGTTTAGGCCTGCTACTTTGCCCTGTCGACCCCCTTCTCGCTGAAATTTTAGGCCTTCAACGACTGCCGTGAGCTCGCTGTGCGCCGCTGCGGCGCTTCCGCGACTGGAAGGAGATGAGACAAGCCGGGCTCAATCACGATCGCCTCAACGGCAGCCCTCAGTTGCGCCAGCGACGACCGCTTGGTGTACCGGGCCGTCTCGCCTGCTGTGGCGTGGCCAGTGACGTGGTCAATCACGGCGGAAGTGATCCCAGCCTGGTGCATCAACGTCGTCGCGGTATGCCGGAACGAGTGGAAATCGAGGCCGACGCGGTAGATGCCGACGTCGCGTCGGTAGCGGGTGAACCATTTGGTGAAGGCGTGACCAAGTCGTCCATCAGCGCCGCCTGGTTCGAGATTGGGGAAGACTCGTGGCTGCCTGACGCGGCGCTGCTTCTCGATGTGAGTGAGGAAGCCTAGTCGGATCAGTTCGGAGTGGATGGGGACGCGGCGCACGGCGGTCGCGTTTTTAAGCTTGCGCGGGGGGCGGTCGTTGATGTCGATGAACCAGATCTCCTCCTCCCGTCGAATGTCCTCGACACGCAGTTGGCAGATTTCCTCCTGGCGCATGCCGGAGAGCACGGCGATCAGCGGCAGCCAAAATTTCTCGTCGCGTAGGACGAGCGTGCCCGGTGTTGAACGCCGGGTGGGGGATGTGCAGCCCGCCCAAACAGGGGTGGCGAAGAGGCGAGCAAGCTCGTCTCGCTCCCACATGTCGCGCTGCTCGCTCGCTTTGCGAGAGCTCGAGAAACGGAAGCCTGAGAAGATGTTGGCAGGTGCCTCGTCCCGCGCCACGGCCGCGGTCCAAAGCGCCGAGAGCGCTGAGAAATGTCGCTTCACGGTTCGCTGCGTGATGGGGCGAGCGCGCCGGGCTTCCGGCAGTGCCTCATGGAGTGACAGGGTCGCCTCGACGGTGAGGTCGCGATATCGCGGATGCTTGCCATAGTCGTTCGGCAGCCGTTCGACCCGATCCCGGAAGTGGCCGGCATCCTTGCGGCTGTAGGCGGCCAGCGGCCGGTCCCCGCAGACGTCAATTAAAAGGCGGAAGGTCGCCCCGGCTTGGGCCGCCGTCTGCTTGTCCCAGGTCTGAGTGGCGATCTGCGTGTTGCGGAAGGCGACGCCTACCGCCGATAGAAACTCGGACGGCTGCGATGGCGTCGCCACCGGCTCGGTCCCCCGCGGTTCTGGCACAGTCTCGGCTGAGGCGGGCACCGGGGCCGCGTCGCGTGCGGCAAGCTGCGCCCTGAGCAGGCGGTCACGCGGCTCGTAGTTGAAGTCGCCCTCGTAGCGTGCCTTCAGCGCCTCAGCGACGTCGATGCCGGCGCGCAGCATGGCTTGTCGCGCCCGGGCGAGTTCGGTCGGATTGAGGTCGCCGCCCACGATGCCCTGCTTGCTGAGCATGTGGTTGGTGACAAAACCCGCCTCTTCAAGACGGTTACAGGCGAGTGCCTCGCGATTGCGCGCGGCCATCGTCTCGTATTGGGCGACGCGGTGTTGTCGAAGCTCGTTCGTAATTGCGCCGTGCGTCAGGCGCCCCTGACCATCCTGATCGAGGATCAGGCCGTAGAACTCCTGCACGAGGTGGGTGAGTTGGGCGTCGGTCAGCATCGGCGTTGCGCGGAGGGCTACGAACAGGCTCTCCGAGGCGAGGTATAACCGATAGGCCCACAGCTTGGCAGTGCGGGCGTTGGCGGTCCCGAGGCTGCGCACGAGTTCATTGAGCTGCAGCCTAGGTCGAAGGTCGTCCGGCACGCGCCGCCGGAAGTGAAAGACGCGCCCGCGCAGGACGACATTGGCGATGGATCTCACCCCGCTCCCTCGCCGCCCAGCAGGCGGCCTGTGTAGCAGCAGTGTGTAGCAACCGGCTCACCCTGCAGGGCGCCTGGCCGAAAAGCTTAACGAACTGAGAAGCTTAGCTGAGTTGTTGGCTGGGGCGCCAGGATTCGAACCTGGGAATGGCGGTACCAAAAACCGCTGCCTTACCACTTGGCGACGCCCCACCATGGGCCGGGGCTCTCTAGACGCCGGGGGACCGGCTGGCAAGCCGTTGAGGCGGGAAGCGGAGTCGCTTCCCGCCTCCTCAGCGCGGGTCGGGGATGCCATCGGTCCGGCGCGGGAGCTTGAGCGGATTGGCGGCCTGAAGCGCTGCCGGCAGCAGGGCGTCGGGGACGTCCTGATAGCTCACCGGCCGCAGGAACCGGTCGATCGCGAGACTGCCCACCGAGGTCGTGCGCCCGTCCGAGGTCGCTGGGTACGGGCCGCCATGCACCATGGCGTGCGCCACCTCGACGCCGGTGCCGAACCCGTCCACCAGGATGCGCCCGACCCGCCGCTCCAGGAGCGGCAGGAGTTCCCGCGCGGCCGCATGGTCCTCCGGCGCGAGGTGCAGCGAGGCCGTGAGCTGGCCCTCAAGATGGGCCAGCACCGCGCGCATCGCGGCGAGGTCCCGGCAGCGGACGACGAGGGCGGAGGCGCCGAACATCTCCTCCTGGAGCACGGGGTCGGCCAGGAACGCGTCCGCGTCGGTGGCGAACAGGGCGGCCCGGCCCTGCGCCGCCGCGCCCTCCGGCCCCTCGGCCAGCCGGGTGACGGCGGCGTGGCCCGCGACCCGGTCGACGCCCGCGCGGTACGCGTCCCGGATGCCGGGCGTCAGCATGGTGGCGGCCGGGCTCTCCCGCAGGGCCGCCGCGGCCGCGTCGAGGAACGCGTCGAGGCCCGGTCCCGGCACCGCCAGGATCAGGCCCGGATTGGTGCAGAACTGGCCGGCGCCCAGCGTCAGCGAGGCCGCGAAGGCCTTGCCGATCGCGGCGCCCCGCGCGGCGAGCGCCGCCGGGAACAGCAGGACCGGGTTGATGCTGCTCATCTCGGCATAGACCGGGATCGGCGCCGGGCGCCCGGCGGCGATCGCCATCAGCGCGGTGCCGCCCCGGCGCGAGCCGGTGAAGCCGACCGCGGCGATCCGGGGATCGGCGACCAGGGCCTGTCCGATGGACTGGCCCGCATCGAACACCAGCGAGAACACCCCCTCCGGCAGGCCGCAGGACGCGACCGCCTTCTGCACCGCCCGGCCCACGAGTTCCGAGGTTCCGGGATGGGCCGGGTGCGCCTTGACCACCACCGGGCAGCCGGCCGCCAGGGACGAGGCGGTGTCGCCCCCCGCCACCGAGAAGGCGAGCGGGAAATTCGCGGCCCCGAACACCGCCACCGGGCCGACCGCGATGCGCCGCAGGCGGAGGTCCGGCCGGGGCAGCGGCTTGCGGTCCGGCAGGGCCGGGTCGATCCGGGCCTCGACGTAGCTGCCCTCGCGCACCACGGCGGCGAACAGGCGCAGCTGGCCCGCGGTCCGGGCGCGCTCCCCCTCGATCCGGGGGCGGGGCAGCCCGGTCTCGGCCATGCAGCGGGTGACGAGGTCGTCGCCGATCTCCAGGATGTTCGCCGCGATCGCTTCGAGGAAGCCGGCCCGGGTCTCCGGGTCGGTCTCGCGGTAGGTGTCGAAGGCCGCCTCCGCCAGCGCGCAGGCCCGGTCGAGGTCGGCGAGGCTCGCGCCGGGGAAATCCGGCTCCAGGGCTTCGCCGGTGGCGGCCTCGACAGCCCGGAAGGCCGCCTCGGTGCCGCGCCGCGCCTCGGCGCCGATCAGGTTCTCGCCGCGCAGGGTCATGGGCTGCTCCTTCTCGTGTGATGCGGTCCCGCGGCGCGCGGTCAGCCCCGCTGCGCCGCGAGCGCCTTCTCGCGGATCGCCGCGAGGGTCATGGTCGGTGTGAGCGCCTCGGGGTCGACGCGGCAGTGGATCATCGCGGGCAGGCCCGAGGCGAGGCTGCGCTCGAAGGCCGGGGCGAACTCGTCGGTCCGCTCCACATGCTCCCCGTGGCCGCCGCAGGCCCGGGCGAGCGCGGCGAAGTCGGGGTTGCGCAGCTCGGTCGCCGAGACGCGCCCGGGATACTCGCGCTCCTGGTGCATGCGGATCGTGCCGTACATGCCGTTGTCGAGGACGACCACCACGACGGCGATCCCGTACTGCACCGCGGTGGCGAATTCCTGCACGGTCATCATCACGTCGCCGTCGCCCGCGAGCGCCACGACGATCCGATCGGGGTGGCTGCGCTTGGCCATCACGGCGGCCGGCAGGCCGTAGCCCATCGAGCCCGAGGTCGGCGCGAGCTGCGTTCCGAAGGCGCGGAACCGGTAGTAGCGGTGGACCCAGGTGGCGAAGTTGCCGGCGCCGTTGCAGATCACCGCGTCCGGCGGCAACCGCTCCCGCAGCCACGTGATGGCTTCGCCGTACTGGAACGCCCCGGGCTTCGGCTCCGGCGTCTCGGACCACGCGCGATAGGCGGCGTGGGCCTCGGCGGCGCGCCCCTGCCCCGTGGCCTCGAAATCCGGCAGGGCCGCGCAGAAGGTCTCGGGCGCGGCCTCGATCGCCAGCGCCGGCTGGTAGACCCGGCCGAGCTCCCCCGCGTCCGGGTGGACGTGGACCAGCGGCAGGCCGGGATCGGGGATGCCGAGCAGGCCGTAGGATTGCGCCGGCATCTCGGAGAGGCGACCGCCCACCATGAGCAGCAGGTCGGATTCCTTGATCCGGGCGAGCAGCGCCGGGTTGGGCCCGATCCCAAGTTCGCCGGCGAAGTTCGGATGGTCGGCAGGGAAGAGCTGCGCCCGCCGGAACGAGACCGCCACGGGCACGTCGTGGCGCTCGGCCCAGGCCGCCAGGGCGGCGACGGCCTCTGGCGTCCAGCGCGAGCCGCCGAGGAGCGCCACGGGCCGCCGCGCCTCCGCCAGTATCGCCCGCAGGCGCTCCGCGTCGCCCGGTGACGGGGCCGGCGCGGCCGGGACGACGCGCGGCGCGTCCGCGACCGCGATGGCGTCGTCGAGCATGTCCTCCGGCAGGGCCACCACGACGGGGCCCGGCCGGCCCTGCATCGCCACCCGGAAGGCCCGGGCGAGGATCTCGGGGATGCGGGCGGCGTCGTCGATCTCCACCGCCCACTTGGCGATCGCGCCGAACATCTGCCGGTAATCGACCTCCTGGAACGCCTCCCGGTCGCGCATCCGCCGGGCGATCTGCCCGACGAACAGGATCATCGGCGTCGAGTCCTGGCGGGCGATGTGGATTCCGGCCGAAGCGTTGGTGGCGCCGGGACCGCGGGTGACGAAGCAGATGCCGGGGCGCCCGGTGAGCTTGCCGGCGGCCTCCGCCATGATGGCGGCCCCGCCTTCCTGGCGGCAGACCAGCACGTCGATGCCGCTGTCGCGCAGGGCGTCGAGCACCGCGAGGTAGCTCTCGCCGGGAACGCAGGTGACGCGCGCGACCCCTTGCGCGCGCAGCTGATCGACGAGCACCTGTGCGCCGGTGCGTTGGAGCGATGCGCTCAAGCTGATCCTCCCTGGCCTCTGCCGGCCCGGCTCGATCGCGGGACGGCGCGCCGCGCGTCCGGTCGCGTCTGGGATGCACCTGATATCCCAGTCGAGGATAGGGGCGCGCCCTCGGCCGTCAACCTGTCAGACGAGGGGCCGCCGGTCGAGGGCCTTGCGTGTCATCTGGTCGAGAAAGTCGAACAGCGTCCCGATCCCGGCCAGCGCCGGTTCCGGATCCCGCGCCGCGATCGCGGCCACGATCTGCGCGTGGATTCGGGCGCAGTCCAGGAAGCTCGCGGTCGGTTCGTAGGTGTACCAGAACCGCCGGGATTGGGCGTGGAGCGCCGCCATGGTGCCGGTCAGCGTCGGGTTGTAGGCCGCCCCGACGAGCGCCTCGTGGAGCGCGCGCTTGATCCGGAAATACGCCTCGCGGTCCCGCCCGTCAGCGGCGGCCAGCAGGGCGGCGATGCAGCGCTGCAGCGCCGCCATGTCGTCGGCGGAGCCGCGCGCGATGACGCAGCGCGCCACCGTCTCGTCGAGGGGCCGGCGGACCTCGAGGAGTTCGAGATGCTTGATGATGTCGACCTGCGTGACGAGCACGCCCCGGCGCGGATGGACCTCGACGAAGCCAATCGTCTTCAGGCGCGCCAGCGCCTCGCGGACCGGGGTGCGCCCCAGGGCCAGTTCCTCGCCGAGTTCGCCCTCCGACACCATCGCGCCCGGCTTCAGGCGCCTGCTGATGATCATCTGCTCGATGGCGTCGTAGGCGGTCTCCGCCAGGGAGCGCGCCGGCCGCGGGCCCGGCACCAGGGTGCCGATGTCCACGTCAGCCGCGACAGATCTAGGGCCGGCCAACACAGTCCTCGTCGGTCTCGGAGCGTCCCGTTGCTTCGTGGGCCATACGTCCTGGAGTTGACACTGGATCCGATCGGAGGGTTATTCAAGCCCTGAGATATCAGTCGGCGCGCAGTCGCGGCCCTGCCGGGCCGGACTTGCCGGCCCGGACCCTCGACGGTCCGGTCCGCGGCGGCGCGACGATCGGCGCGACGTTCGGGAGGAGATGCGGATGCCCGGCCTGTCCCCGGAGACGCGCGCCAAGCTGAAGACCGTCAGCACGGCGACGCTGATGACCGCGCTCTACAAGCGCGGCTTCCGCAACCAGATGATCCAGGGCGTCCTGCCCCTCAGGAAGGGCGGCGCCACCATGGTCGGCGAGGCCTTCACCCTGCGCTACATGCCGGCCCGGGAGGACCTGAACCCCATCACGGTGTTCCGCGACCGGGCGCACCCGCAGCGCAAGGCCGTGGAGGAGTGCCCGCCGGGCGCCGTGTTCGTGATCGACAGCCGCAAGGACGCGCGCGCCGCCTCCGCGGGCTCGATCCTGGCGACCCGCCTGATGGTGCGCGGCTGCGCCGGGCTCGTGACCGACGGCGGGTTCCGCGATGCCGACGAGATCGCCGCCCTCGACATGCCGAGCTACCACGCGCGGCCCTCGGCGCCGACGAACCTCACCATCCATCAGGCCATCGACATCAACGTGCCCATCGGCTGCGGCGACGCCCCGGTCTTCCCCGGCGACGTCATCGTGGGCGACGGCGACGGCGTCGCGGTGATCCCGGCCCACCTCGCCGACGCGGTCGCCGATGAGGCCGTCGAGATGACCGCCTACGAGGATTTCGTCACCGAGGAGGTCCGCAAGGGCCGCTCGATCCTCGGCCTCTACCCGGCCACCGATGACCAGAGCCTGGCCGACTTCGCCGCGTGGCGGAAGCGGACCGGCCGCTGAGTGCGGGACGATTCCCCGAAACGATCGGAACCCGCTGCGGTCCGTCCTGACCGCCGGAACGCGTGAGACCGGAGCGATCGCGATGACCGCGCGCAAGAAGACGCTGGGCGCACTGCGCAGCCAGCGCTGGTTCGGCGCCACCGATCTGCGCAGCTTCGGCCACCGCTCGCGGATGCTCCAGATGGGCTACGAGCGCGCCGACTTCACCGACAAGCCGGTGGTCGGCATCATCAACACCTGGAGCGACATCAACCCCTGCCACCAGCACTTCAAGGCCCGCGTCGAGCACGTGAAGCGCGGGGTCTGGCAGGCGGGGGGCTTCCCGATCGAATTGCCGGCGCTGTCGCTGTCGGAAAACTTCGTGAAGCCGACCACGATGCTCTACCGCAACCTCCTCGCCATGGAGGTGGAGGAGCTGCTGCGCCAGCATCCGGTCGACGGCGCGGTACTGATGGGCGGCTGCGACAAGACCACGCCCGGCACCGTGATGGGCGGCATCTCCATGAACCTGCCGATGATCTTCCTGCCGGCGGGCCCGATGATGCGCGGCCATTTCGGCGGGACCATCCTCGGCTCGGGCTCGGACGTGTGGAAGTACTGGGCCGAGAAGGAGGCCGGCACCATCACCACGCAGGAGTGGAACGACATGGAGGCGGGCATCGCCCGCTCGGCCGGCACCTGCATGACCATGGGCACGGCCTCGACCATGACGGCGATCACCGAGGCGATGGGGCTCAGCCTGCCGGGTGCGGCCTCGATCCCGGCGGCGGATGCCGACCATCCCCGCATGGCCGGCGCCTGCGGCCGGCGCATCGTCGAGATGATCTGGGAGGACCTGAAGCCCTCCGACATCCTCGACCGGCGTTCCATCGACAACGCCCTGGTGGTCCACAACGCGCTCGCCGGCTCGACCAACGCGATGATCCACCTCGTCGCCATGGCGGGACGCGCCGGCATCCCGGTGAAGCTCACCGAGTTCGACGAGGTCGCCCAGCGGGTGCCGGTGATCGCGAACCTCCGGCCTTCGGGTGCGTGGCTGATGGAGGATTTCCACATCGCGGGCGGCATCCGCGCCCTGATGGCGCGTCTTGCCCCCCTCCTCCACCTGGACGCCCGCTCGGTCACCGGCGGCACGGTCGGAGACGGGCTCGCTGGAAGCCGCGTCTACAACGACGACGTGATCCGCCCCCTCGACCAGCCGATCGTGTCGACCGGCGGGACCGCGATCCTGTACGGCAACCTCGCCCCCGACGGCTGCGTGATCAAGCCGCCGGCGGCCGACCCGCGCTTCCTCCAGCATACCGGCCCGGCGCTGGTCTTCGACGATTACGACGCCATGAGCGCGGCGGTGAACGACCTCGCCCTCGACGTCACCCCCGACCACGTGATGATCCTGCGCAATGCCGGCCCGATCGGCGGGCCCGGCATGCCGGAATGGGGCATGCTGCCGATCCCCAAGGTCCTGCTGCGGCAGGGCGTGCGCGACATGGTCCGCATCTCGGACGCGCGGATGAGCGGCACGAGCTACGGCGCCTGCATCCTGCACGTCGCGCCGGAATCGGCGGCCGGGGGGCCGCTCGGGGCGGTCCGCAACGGCGACCTCATCACGGTGGATGTGCCCGGCCGGCGCATCCACCTGCACGTGGACGACGCCGAGATCGCGGCGCGCGTGGCGGCGTGCCGGCC
This sequence comes from Methylobacterium sp. A49B, assembly GCF_053346215.1. Taxonomy (NCBI): domain Bacteria; kingdom Pseudomonadati; phylum Pseudomonadota; class Alphaproteobacteria; order Hyphomicrobiales; family Methylobacteriaceae; genus Methylobacterium; species Methylobacterium sp. A49B. Next base: position 20,793 of record NZ_JBKFBO010000001.1, on the reverse strand, counting down.
GCCGGACCGGGCCTATCCGCGAGGCTACAACCGGCTGTTCGCCCAGCACGTGCGGCAGGCCCATGAGGGCTGCGACTTCGATTTCCTCGAAGGCGCGGGCGGCATCCCGGAACCTGAGATCCACTGATCGGGTGAGCCGCCGGAGAGCGGCGACCCCTCACCACAGGGAGGTACCATGACGATGATCGCGCGCAGAGGCCTGCTCGCCGGAGCGGCCGTGCTCGGCGCCGCGCGGGCGGCCAGGGCCGGCTGGGAGCCGTCGCAGCGGGTGCCGGACCCGGCTGTCGAGATCCTCGACCCGGCCTTCGCCAAGTACCGCCTCGCCTCCGCGACGGTGGAGCGGGTCGCCACGGGCTTCCGCTGGGCCGAGGGGCCGGTCTGGTTCGGCGACATGGGGGCGCTGCTGTTCAGCGACGTCGTCAACGACCGGATCATGAAGTGGGAGGAGGCGTCCGGCGCGCTCTCGGTGTTCCGCAAGCCGTCGAACTACGCCAACGGCAACACCCGCGACCGGCAGGGCCGGCTGGTCACCTGCCAGCACAGGACCCGCAGCGTCACCCGGACCGAGCATGACGGCAGCATCACCACGCTGATGGACCGGTTCGACGGCAAGCCGCTGAACTCGCCCAACGACGTGGTCTGCCATTCCGACGGCGCGGTCTGGTTCACCGACCCGGCCTTCGGGCCGAACCCGCACGAGGCGATGGCCGCGCCGGAGCTTCCCGGCAACGTCTACCGGATCGACCCCAGGACGGGGCAGGCCAGCGTGGTGGTCGAGGGCGTGGCGGGGCCGAACGGGCTCTGCTTCTCGCCCGATGAGTCGAAGCTGTACGTCATCGAGGCGCGGGCGAAGCCGAACCGCCTGATCCGCGTCTACGACGTGGTCGAGGACGGCACCAGGACCGCGAACGGCCGCGTCTTCTACGATGCCGGCACCGGCACGCCGGACGGCTTTAGGGTCGATGTCGACGGCAACCTCTGGTGCGGCTGGGGGATGAGCGAGGCCGAGGACGGGGTCATCGTGCTCTCGCCGCAGGCCAAGCTGATCGGCCGGATCCGCCTGCCGGAGCGCTGCGCCAACCTGTGCTTTGGCGGACTCAACCGCAACCTGCTGCTGATGACGGCCTCACACTCGGTCTATTCGCTGTACGTGAACACGCGGGGTGCTGCGACCTGCTGAGGTTGGATCGGCGGTTCTGAACCCCCGCAATCCTTGCGAGCGGAGCGAAGCAATCCAGGGGCGCCACGCCGACCGATGTCGCGCTGCCCTGGCTCGCTTCGCTGCGCTCGCGATGACGACGGTGCCCGACCCTACTCCGCCGCCTGCGGCAGGTACCGCGCCGGGTCGTAGTTCAGGATCGGCCCGAGCCAGCGCTCGACCTCGCGGACATCCATCCCCTTGCGGGCGGCGTAATCCTCGACCTGATCCCGCTCCACCTTGGCGACGCCGAAATAATGCGCCTCCGGGTGGGCGATGTAGATCCCCGAGACCGACGAGCCCGGCCACATCGCGTAGGACTCGGTGAGCTTCACGCCGATCCGACTCTCCGCCTTGAGCAGGTCGAACAGCGTGGTCTTCTCGGTGTGGTCGGGCTGGGCCGGGTAGCCCGGGGCCGGGCGGATGCCGTCGTACTTCTCCAGAACGAGTTCCTCGGGCCCGTAGGCCTCGTCGGAAGCGTAGCCCCAGAACTCCTTGCGCACCCGCTCGTGCATCCGCTCGGCGAAGGCCTCGGCGATGCGGTCGGCGAGCGCCTTCACGAGGATCGCCCGGTAATCGTCGTTGGCCCGCTCGAAGCGCTCGGCGATCCGCACCTCCTCCAGGCCGGCCGTGACCACGAAGCCGCCGACATAGTCGGCGATCCCGGTCTCGGACGGCGCCACGAAGTCCGACAGGCAGGTGTTCGACCGGCCGTCGCGCTTCGAGAGCTGCTGGCGCAGGCCGTGGAAGGTGGCGAGCCGCTCCGACCGGCTCTCGCCGGTGTAGAGCGCGATGTCGTCGCCGACGCTGTTGGCCGGCCAGAAGCCGATCACCGCCTTCGGGTTGAACCAGCGCTCCTCCACGATCTGCTTCAGCATCGCCTGCGCGTCCTCGTAGAGGGCGCGGGCGGCCGGGCCCTGCTCGGGGTCGTCCAGGAGCGCCGGGAAGCGGCCCTTGAACTCGTAGGTCTGCAGGAACGGCGTCCAGTCGATGTAGGGCACGAGGTCGGCGACCTGGTAGGAGCCGTAGACCCGGGTGCCGGTGAAGGTCGGCTTGGCCGGCTTGTAGCCCGACCAGTCGATCTTGAAGGCGTTGGTCCGCGCCTTGGCGAGCGGCAGCCGCTGCTTGTCGGCCTCCGAGCGCCTGTGGGCGTCGGCGACCTTGGCGTACTCGGCCCGGACCTTCTCGATCGTGGGCCCGCGGGTCTCCTTCGAGATCAGGCTCGACACCACGCCGACCGCGCGGCTCGCGTCGGTGACGTAGACCGCCTGCCCCTTGGCGTAGGCCGGGTGGATCTTCACCGCCGTGTGGACGCGGCTGGTGGTGGCACCGCCGATCAGCAGCGGCACGTCGAAGCCCTCGCGCTCCATCTCGCCCGCGACATGGACCATCTCGTCCAGCGACGGCGTGATCAGGCCCGACAGGCCGACGATGTCGACCTGCTCGCGCTTGGCGGTCTCCAGGATCTTGGCGGCCGGCACCATCACGCCGAGATCGATGATCTCGTAGTTGTTGCAGGCCAGCACGACGCCGACGATGTTCTTGCCGATATCGTGGACGTCGCCCTTCACCGTCGCCATCAGCACCTTGCCGGCGGCCTGGCGTTTGCCGTCGCCGCCGTTGGCGCGCTTCTCCTCCTCCATGAACGGCTCGAGATAGGCGACCGCCTGCTTCATCACGCGGGCGGACTTCACCACCTGCGGCAGGAACATCTTGCCGGAGCCGAACAGGTCGCCGACCACGTTCATGCCGGCCATCAACGGGCCCTCGATGACGTGGAGCGGACGCTCGGCGGCAGCCCGCGCCTCCTCGGTGTCGGACACGATGTACTCGGTGATGCCGTTGACCAGCGCGTGCTCGATGCGCTTCTCCACCGGCGCCTCGCGCCAGGACAGGTCGGCGGCCTTGGCCTGCGCCGAGGCGCCGGACTTGAACCGCTCGGCGGCTTCCAGCAAGCGCTCGGTGGAATCGTCGCGGCGGTTGAGGACGACGTCCTCGCACAACTCGCGCAGCTCGGCCGGGATCTCGTCGTAGACGGCGAGCTGGCCGGCATTGACGATGCCCATGTCCATGCCGGCCTTGATGCAGTGGAACAGGAACACGGCGTGCATCGCCTCGCGCACCGGCTCGTTGCCGCGGAACGCGAAGGACAGGTTCGAGACGCCGCCCGAGATGTGGGCGTGCGGCAGGGTCTCGCGGATCGTCCGGGTCGCCTCGATGAAGGCCACGCCGTACGGGTTGTGTTCCTCGATACCCGTGGCAACGGCAAAGATGTTCGGATCGAAGATGATGTCCTCGGGCGGGAAGCCGACCTGCTCGGTCAGGATCCGGTAGGCCTTGGTGCAGATCTCGACCTTGCGCTCGTAGCTGTCCGCCTGCCCCTGCTCGTCGAAGGCCATCACCACCACGGCGGCGCCGTAGGAGCGGCAGACCTTGGCGGCCTCGATGAACTTCTCCTCGCCCTCCTTCATGGAGATCGAGTTCACGATCGGCTTGCCCTGGATGCACTTCAGCCCGGCCTCGATCACCTCGAACTTCGAGGAATCGACCATCACGGGCACCCGGGCGATGTCGGGCTCGGCGGCGACGAGGTTCAGGAACTCGACCATCGCCTTCTGCGAGTCGAGCAGGCCCTCGTCCATGTTCACGTCGATCACCTGGGCGCCGGCCGCGACCTGATCGCGGGCGACGTCCAGCGCCGCCGCGTAGTCGCCGTTGGTGATGAGCTTGCGGAACTTGGCCGAGCCGGTGACGTTCGTGCGCTCGCCGACGTTCACGAAGGGGATTTCCTGCGTGAGCACGAAGGGTTCGAGGCCCGACAGCCGCATCAGGCGCGGCAGCTCGGGGATCGGCCGCGGCGCCTTGCCGGCGACCGCCTCCGCGATGGCCCGGATGTGGTCCGGGGTGGTGCCGCAGCAGCCGCCGACCATGTTGACGAGGCCGGATTCGGCGAACTCACCGACCAGCTTGCCCATTGCCTCCGGGCTCTCGTCGTAGAGGCCGAACTCGTTGGGCAGACCGGCATTCGGGTAGGCGCAGACCAGCGTGTCGCAGATCCGCGACAGCTCGGCGATGTGGCCGCGCATCTCGCGGGCGCCCAGTGCGCAGTTGAGGCCGAAGGTCAGCGGCTCGGAATGGCGCAGGGAGTGCCAGAAGGCCGCCGGGGTCTGGCCCGACAGGGTGCGGCCCGAGAGGTCCGTGATCGTGCCGGAGATCTGGATCGGCAGGCGAATGCCGGTCTCGTCGAAGACCTGCCACGCCGCCGCCACCGCGGCCTTGGCGTTCAGCGTGTCGAAGATGGTCTCGATCAGGATCAGCTCGGCGCCGCCGTCGATCAGGCCGCGGACCTGCTCGACATAGGCCTGCTTCACTTGGTCGAAGGTCACCGCCCGGAAGCCCGGGTTGTTCACGTCCGGCGAGATCGACAGGGTGCGGTTCGTCGGGCCAATGGCGCCGGCCACGAAGCGGCGGCGGCCGTCCTTCGCCGCGGCGAGCTTGGCCGCCTCGCGGGCGAGCCGGGCACCCTCGGCGTTCAACTCGTGGATGATCGATTCCATGCCGTAATCGGCCTGGGCGATGGTCGTACCCGAGAAGGTGTTGGTCTCGCAGACGTCGGCGCCGGCCAGGAAGTAGTCGAGGTGGATCTGCCGGATCGCGTCGGGCTGGGTCAGGATCAGCAGGTCGTTGTTGCCCTTCTGATCGTGGCCGTGGTCCTTGAACCGGTCGCCGCGGAAATCCTCTTCCGAGTATTTCAGCCGCTGGATCACCGTGCCCATCGCCCCGTCGAGGACGAGGATCTTTTCCGCCGCGCGCTGGCGCAGGGCCTGGGCGATCTCGGTGCCGTCGACGGGGGCAAAAGCAGTCATCATGCGTCCTGTCAGATCACCTCATCCTGAGGTGCCGGAGCGAAGCGGAGGCCTCGAAGGAGGGCTCCAGATGTCGTGGCGATCCCTGAAGCCCTCCTTCGAGGCCGCTCGCGCGGCACCTCAGGATGAGGTGGAGGGTGGGATGTTCGGTCTCGTGCGTGCCCGGGCCTTTGGCTCAGACACAATCCGTCTTTGCGAGCCGAGCGAAGCAATCCAGCTGCGCCACGCTAACCGATGTCGCGCTGCCCTGGGTCGCTTCGCTGCGCTCGCGATGACGGAGCGGCGTGCTTACGAGACAGTCTTCATTCAAGCCGCCTTCGCGGCCGCCAGCTTCGGCGCCTGCGCGCGCAGGCCGAGCAGGTGGCAGATCGCGTAGACGAGATCCGAGCGGTTCATCGAGTAGAAGTGGAAGTCGTTGACGCCCTCGTCCACGAGGTCGAGGACCTGCTCGGCCGCCACCGCGCCGGCGACGAGGCGGCGGGTCTCGACGTCGTCCTCCAGCCCCTCGAACCGGGCAGCCAGCCAGTAGGGCACAGAGGCGCCGGTGCGGCGGGCGAAGTTCGCCGCCTGCTTGAAGTTCTGCACCGGCAGGATGCCCGGGATGATCGGGATCGTGATCCCGGCGGCCCGGACCTTCTCCAGGTAGCGCAGGTAGATCTCGTTCTCGAAAAAGAACTGGGTGATCGCCTGATCGGCGCCGGCATCGACCTTGGCCTTCAGGGCGTCGATGTCGGCCTCCAGTGAGGAGGCCTCGGGGTGCTTCTCGGGATAGGCCGAGACCGAGACCTTGAAGTCGCCGATCCGCTTGATCCCCTGCACCAGCTCGGCGGTCGAGGCGTAGCCCTCCGGATGCGGCCGGTAGGCGTGGCCGACGCCCTCGGCCGGGTCACCGCGGAGCGCCACGATGTGGCGCACGCCCGCGTCCCAGTAAGACTGCACCACCGCGTCGATCTCGTCGCGCGAGGCGTCCACGCAGGTGAGATGGGCGGCCGGCTTCAAGCCGGTCTCGCGGACCATCCGGGCCACCGTGTTGTGCGTGCGCTCGCGGGTCGAGCCGCCGGCCCCGTAGGTCACCGACACGAAGCTCGGCTGCAGCGGCGCGAGGCGCTCGATGGAGTTCCAGAGGATCTTCTCCATCTCGTCGGTCTTCGGCGGGAAGAACTCGATCGAGACGCGGATCGGGTGGTAGCCGTCGCGACTGGCGCGGTGGGTGGAACGGCGCATCGGGGTCTCGTCCTCTAGGTCGATCGGTTCAGACGATGGATCTTCGCCTCAGGCGACGGCGCGCTGAGGCTGTTCTGTGTCGGTCTCGGCCACCCCGTCCTGGGCCAGCCAGAGGGTTACGGTGAGCTGGCCCGACTCGCGGGGCGTCAGCTCGCGGGTCGCGACCGTGGCGAGTCCGGCCTCTGCGAGCCAGCCGGAGACCTGATCGGCCGAGAAGCCGAGCCGGCGGTGGGCCTGGCCGGTGCGGAGGAACTCCAACTCGTGGGGCGCGAAATCCACCACCAGGAGGCGGCCGCCCGGCGCCACGAGGCGCGCGGCACCGCGGAGCGCCCGGGCCGGGTCGTCGAGGTAGTGCAGCACCTGATGGACCACCACGAGATCGAAGCTCGCCCGGGCGAAAGGCGGCGCGTGGATGTCCCCCTGCCGGAGGTCGACCCGAGCCAGGCCCTGCCGTTCCAGGTTCGCCCGGGCAACGGACAGCATGGCGTGGCTCGAATCAAGGCCGGTGGCGCGGCCGGCGCGCGGCGCCAGCAGGCCCAGCATCCGCCCCGTACCGGTGCCGAGATCGATCAGGCTGCCGATGGGGCGGTCGCCCAGCGCGTCGAGCACCGCCGCCTCGACGATTGTCTCGCAGACGTGCAGGGAGCGCAACTCGTCCCATTTGGGCGCGAGGCGGGCGAAGAAGGTCTGCGCCGTCTCGGCCCGCTGTGCCCGGACCGCGTCGAGCCGGGCACGGTCCTCCGACAGCGGCGGCGCGGTCCGGTCGAGCCCTGACAGCAGCGGGTCGGCCAAGCCGGCGCGGCTCTCGGACAGGCGGAAGAACGCCCAGGCCCCCTCGCGGTGGCGCTCCACGAGCCCGGCCTCGACAAGCAGCTTGAGATGGCGCGAGATCCGCGGCTGCGACTGGCCGAGAATATCGGTCAGGTCGGAGACCGACAGCTCGCCCTCCACCAGCAGCGCCAGGATGCGCAGGCGCGTCTCCTCGGCGGCCGCGCGCAGGACGCCGAGCGCCTCCGGGAACGGGATCGAGCCCGTCTCTTGCCTGCGTTCGATAGACATAAAGATATGTTTATGTGCGTTTCGATCCGGGCGCAAGGGTGATCTTGAGCCAACCCCGCGAGGCGGGGAAGCCGGAGCCCGCCGGCCGCGTTGATGCCGGGTCCCAGGAGGCGCGCATGTCCGAGAGCCCCTTCCCGCAGATCACCCTCGTCCGCCACGGCGAGACCGCCTGGAGCCTGTCGGGCCGGCACACCGGCCGCAGCGACATCCCCCTGACGCCGGCCGGCGAGGCGGCGGCGCGTGCCCTCGCCCCGCGGCTGGCAGCCCGGCGCGACGCGGCGGTGTGGTCCAGCCCGTCGAGCCGGGCGGCCGCCACCTGCGCGCTGGCGGGGTTCGGCGACGTCCGCACGATCGACCCGGATCTCGCCGAGTGGGATTACGGTGCCTACGAGGGTCGGACCACCCGGGACATCCTGGCCGAGCGTCCCGGCTGGCGGCTGTTTCGCGATGGCTGCCCGAGCGGCGAGACGGCGGCCGATGTCGGGATCCGGGCGGACCGGGTCATCGCGCGGGCGCGAGACCGCGCCGCGAACCTCCTCGTGTTCTCCAGCGCGCATTTCCTGCGGGTGCTCGCCGCGCGCTGGATCGGCCTGCCGCCGGAGGACGGCGCGCGGCTCGTCCTCGGGACCGCGAGCGTCTCGGTCCTCGGCTACGAGCACGACCGCAGCGAGCCCGTGCTGCGCGCCTGGAACGGCTGAGCCGGTTTTGCGGGCGGGGATGCCGGCTCTGCGCGTGCGTCAGAGCCTAAGGCCCGGAGCCCCTACCGCAGCCAGTACCCGTCCGGCGCCAGCGGCTCCGGCATCGGCTCGCCGAGGGCGTGGTGGACGATCCGGTCGATGGTGCGGACCATGGCGTCGAGGGGCAGGTCGTTCGGCTCCGTGCCGAAGGGCTCCTCCAGCTCGTCGCCGAGGGCGTCGAGGCCGAAGAACGTGTAGCCGACGAGCGCCACCACGATCGGCGTCCCCCAGCCCAGGGAGCCCGTCAGCCCCACCGGCAGGAGCAGGCAGTAGAGCCAGGCCGTGCGGTAGACCAGCAGCGTGTAGGCGAAGGGCAACGGCGTGCTGGCGATGCGCTCGCAGGCGGTATGCACCCCCGACAGGGCCTCGATCCGCGCCTCCAGGATCCCGAACTGGATGTCCGTGAGGCGGCCCGCCCGCACCAGAGCGGCGAGATCGCGGGTCATTGCGGCCAGGACCGCGTCCGTCGGGCTCGGACCGGACCGGTCCGCTCCGGACATTTTCCCATCGATCATCGCGGCCTCGTCGAGGCCGCGCAGGCGTGCATGGAGGCCGTGCGCGAAGGCCGAGAGCCGGTGAAGCTGCGGGGCGGCCTCCGTCTGCGACAGCAGCGCCGGCAACGCGCGGGCGAGGTTGCGCACCTCGCCGATCAGGCTGCCCCACGCCTTCCGGGCCTCCCACCAGCGCTCGTAGCAGGCGTTGTTGCGGAAGCTCAGGAAGATCGACAGGGCGAGGCCGACCACCGTGAAGGGCGTGACCCCGGCCGAGACCGGGAACGCTTCGGGCCAGCGCGCCTCCGCCCACACCACCGCGCAGGACACCGCCACGATCCCGGCGAGCTTCGGCGCCACCCGCGGCAGGATCGAGCCGTGCAGGGTGAACAGCAGGGTCAGCAGGTTGGGCCGGGTGCGGACGATCATCGGGGCATCGGGGCTGGGACGCCGTCGTCCTGCCCTGCCCCCCGCCGGCCGGCAAGAGACGTCTCCGTGAGGCGGAGGTTCAGGCCGTCTCCGCCTCCCAGAGCCACGCCGCGCCGCGTACGCCCGACGCATCCCCGTGCAGGCTCGCCCGCACCGGCGTGTCGAAGGCGTCGGAGAAGACATGGGGGGCGATCGCCGCCGGCAGGCCGGCGATCAGCTCGGGGATTCGCGACAGGCCGCCGCCGATCACGATCACGTCCGGATCGAGGAGATTGACCACCTGTGCGGCCGCGCGTCCCAGCCGGTCGAGATGGGCCGCGAGCGTCGCCTGCGCCTCCGGGTTCCCCGTTCGGGCGGCGGCCACGACGGCTTCGGCGGTGTGGGTGCCGCCGTGCCGCCGGGCGTGATCCGCCGCGAGGCCTGGGCCCGACAGCCACGTCTCGACGCAGCCCCGCCGGCCGCAATAGCAGGCGGGACCCGGGCGCTCGTCGTCGCGGGGCTCCGGCAGGGGACCGTGACCCCACTCGCCGGCGATGCCGTTGCGGCCCGTGAGTGCCCGCCCGTCCAGAGCGATGCCGGACCCGACGCCGGTGCCCAGGATCACCGCCCAGACCACGCGCGCGCCGGTGCCAGCCCCGTCGACCGCCTCCGAGACCGCCAAGCAGTTGGCATCGTTCTCGATCCGCAGCGGCCGGCCGAGCCGCCGGGCGAGGTCGGCCCCGAACGGCAGGCCGTTGAGCCAGTGGGAATTGGCGTTGCGCACGAGGCCGGTCGCCGGGGACAGGCTGCCCGGCATGCCGATGCCCACGGTGCAGGGGGTGCCGGCCTCGGCCTCGAGCTGGAGGGCCAGTGCGGTCACCGCCTCGATGGTGGCGTGGTAATCGCCGCGCGGGGCGGCGACCCGGGCCTCGGCCAGGGTCGTGCCGTCACGGTCCAGCACGATCCCGGCGATCTTGGTGCCGCCGAGATCGATGCCGAGCCGCGCCCGGCCCCGGGGTGAGCCCATCACTCGGCGGCGGCGACCTTGCCGTCCGTTCCCATCGGCTGCGGCGTCTCGTCGGTGATGTGGGTGCCGATCGAGACCGGATGGGCCATCACCTCGTTGAGCTTGGCCACGTCGAGCTCGCCCTCCCAGCGGCTGACCACCACGCAGGCGACGCCGTTGCCGACGAGGTTGGTGAGCGCGCGGCACTCGGACATGAACTTGTCGATGCCGAGCACCAGCGTCATGGCGGCCACCGGGACCGGGCTGTTGGGGATCGCCGAAAGCGTCGCCGCCAGGGTGATGAAGCCCGCGCCGGTCACGCCCGAGGCGCCCTTCGAGGTCAGCATCGCCACCAGGATGATGGTCGCGTACTGGCTGATCGACAGGTCCGCGCCCACGGCCTGCGCCAGGAACAGGGTGGCCAGCGTCATGTAGATGTTGGTGCCGTCGAGGTTGAACGAGTAGCCCGTCGGGACCACGAGGCCGACCACCGAGTCCGAGGCGCCGAGCCGGCGCATCTTGGTCATGAGCTGCGGCAGCACCGTCTCCGAGGATGACGTGCCGACCACGATCAGCAACTCGTCCTTGATGTAGGCGAGGAAGCGCAGGATCGAGAAGCCCGCCACCCGGGCGATCGTCCCGAGCACCACCAGCACGAACAGGATGGCGGTAACGTAGAAGGTGCCGACCAGCCACGCGAGGTCGTAGACCTTCTGGATGCCGTACTCGCCGATGGTGAACGCCATGGCGCCGAAGGCGCCGACGGGGGCGAGCTTCACCACGATGCCGATGATCCGGAAGAAAATCTGGCCGGCGGTGTCGATCGCGTGGTTCACGCCGGCCGCCCGCTCGCCCAGGCTCGTCACCACGACGCCGGTGAGGATCGAGATCAGCAGCACCTGCAGCAGGTCGCCGGTGGCGAAGGGATCGAGGAAGCTCTTGGGGATGATCGCCAGGATGTGGGCGACGGTGGAGTCGGCCGCCGCCTTGCTGGCGTAGCTCGCGACCTTGCTGGCGTCGAGCTTCGACGGGTCGGCGTTGAAGCCGGCACCGGGCCGGATCACCTCGCCGACGAGGACGCCGATCAGCAGCGCCACCGTGGACACCACCTCGAAGTAGATGAGCGCCTTCAAGCCGACGCGGCCGACCTTCTTGAGATCGCCGATCGACGCGATGCCGTGCACGATGGTGCAGAAGATGATCGGCGCGATCATCATCTTAATCAGGCCGATGAAGGCGTCGCCGAGCCACTTCATCGACTTGCCGGTGGCCGGGTCGTACCAGCCGAGCAGAACGCCGAGTGCGATGGCGATCAGGACCTGGATGTAGAGAACCTTGTACCAGGGCTCGCGCGGCGCTGCTGCGGCCGGACTCGGCGCGTGGGTTGCCTGTGCCATATCTGTCCCGTGCGACTGCCGCGCACCCTCCCGATGTGCCGGCACGCTAGCGACTATCGCCCCGCGCCTCAACGGCTGCCCGGTGATCTGCGCCGAACCTGCCGTGACAAAAACCGATCGATCCTCGCCGAAAAGGCGTCTGTCGTCCGACGATTACGGGGGACCGGCGCGATGCGTCAGATCCGGCTCGCGCCGGGTGAGGCCGGGCGACCTGCGGTCGTGCGAGAGCCGTTCGCGGCGACCGGATGCCACGTCCGATCGAGGGCTTCGCCGCCGCCCCGACGCGCCTCGCGCCGGCCCGGACAACGTCGGCCGGCGGTCCGGCACGCCTCGATCCGGACAGCAGAAGGGCCGCAGGGCGTCTCGCCCTGCGGCCCTCGGAAGATCGGTCCGGCGCGAAGTCGCGCCGGCTCAGCTCTGCTGCTGGGTCCGGCGCGGACGCACGGTCCAGCGCTCAAACACAGAGCCGGCCTCCTCGCCCTTCGCGTCCTTGTTCTCAGCGCCGGGATCCGGCTGCTGATGGATCGCCGCGCCCAGCGCCTGGGACAGGCTCTCGATCACGTCGTCGATGCGGGCGTCGCCGTGCAGGGTCTCGGCGTTGGAGGCCTGGGCGGTCGGAGCCTCCGGCTCCGCGTGATGGACGGGCTCCGCGTGATGGACCGGCTCAACGTGGTGGACGGGCTCGGGCGCGGGAGCCGGCTCCGGCTCGTGATGGGGCTCGGGTGCGGGCTCGGCCTGCGCGGCGACCGGCGTCTCGACGGGCTCCGGCGCGGGCGGCGGCACCGGGACGGCGGCCGGGGGCGGAGCTGCGGCGGGGGCGGGGGCGGCGGGCGGCGTCACGGCGCGGCGCAGGGCGCCGTCATCGGAATCCTGCGTCCGCGCGGAGCTGCCGTAGCGGCCGAAGCCGAAGCGCGGCTCGATGAGATCGAGCACCGCATCCAGGGCGGCGTTGCTCAGGGCCACTTCCTCGGCGGCCGGAACGCCCTGGATGGCGAGCGCCTGCCGCTCGTAGGCCGGCTCGCCGCTGACCTCGCGGCCGAACCAGCTCGGCGCGTGGAAGCCCGCCGCATCGCCGTCATTGTCGAAGGTGATGGTGATCAGGTCCAGGCTGCCCGGCGTGACGTACCGGTCGAGGGCGATCTCGCGGCCGCCAGCATTCAGCGTGGTGCGGTCGTAGGCGGCCTTGCCGGGGCAGACATCCAGCAGCGCGTCGCCGTGGGCGCGCGGGACGTCCGTGCGCTCTTCGACCGGGGCGCCGTCCGCCCCCTTGTTCACGAGCACCAGCTGGCAGTTCTGGCCGTCGACGCGCACGTAGGAGGCGCGGCCGCCCTGAGGCGCGAAGTGTCCCTCGGTGATGCGGGCGCCCCCGCGCTCCTTGCGGATCAGACGAACCAGGGACGGGGCGACCAGAAATCGGCGAACGGTGCTCATAGACTCAAAACCCTCCCGCTTGGTCGGCGGCGCGCCGATCCGGCGGACAGCCCTCAGGTGTTCCGGCCGGGACGGAGCGGGTCAAGTTGAGGCGATGAATACAGCGTATAAGCTGAGCCGCGAAGCCGTATTCACGCGAACCTGACCGCATCTGCCAGCCATAACCGGACGGCGACAACATGAGAGCATACAGCGCTAAGCAAAAAAGCGACGAAATCAAGACCGAACTCGCCCGATCATCCGCCGCTGGTGGAATCTGTCCCCGCTATCCCAGCTTCGGACACCGGTTTTGCAACCCAGATTAAGCCGAGGGCCGCCTCACATCGCCGGCGCACGGCGCCGTCGCACGCGGCCGGCTCACGCGGCCGGCTCGAAGGTCATGGCGGCCCCGTTCATGCAGTACCGCAGGCCGGTCGGGGCAGGGCCGTCGTCGAAGACGTGGCCGAGGTGACCCTTGCAGCGGGCGCAGTGCACCTCGGTGCGCACCATCCAGTGGCTGCGGTCCACCGTCGTCTCGACGGCGCCATCCATCGGCTCGAAGAAGCTCGGCCAGCCCGTGCCGGACTCGAACTTGGTGCCCTGCTCGAACAGCGGCTGCCCGCAGCCCGCGCAGGTGAAGGTGCCGGGGCGCTTCTCGGCGAGGAGACAGCTGGTACCGGCCCGCTCGGTGCCGTGCTCGCGCAGCACCCGGTACTGCTCCGGCGTCAGGGTCGCGCGCCACTCGGCGTCACTGCGGGCCTCGGGGCTGGTTGTCGGCGTATCGGCCATGACGGTCTCCCTTTCGCACCGCTATATAGGGATTCCGGGCCGTCTTCGGCAGTCCTGATGGCGGTGACGAGATCCGCTGGCGTCAGGCCGCGGCCCCCACGGTGTCGGCCATCCGCGCGCGGCGGGCACCCATCGGAAGCGGCGCGCCCGTCGTGGTGTCGCGACCGGTCTGGTGCTCCAGCTCGGCGTTGATCTCGCCGCCGAGCAGGACGATCGTCGAGGAGATCCAGATCCAGGTCATGAAGCCGATCACCGCGCCGAGCGAGCCGTAGGTCTCGTTGTAGGTGCCGAAATTGGCGACGTACCAGGAGAACAGCAGCGACGCGGCGAGCCAGAGCAGGCCCGCGACCACGCTGCCGACCCCGACCCAGCGCCAGCGGGCATGCTCGCGGCTCGGGCCGAACCGGTAGAGCACCGAGAGGCCCCCCAGCAGCACGATGAGGATCGCCGGCCAGCGCAGGGCGGCGAGCAGCCACGCGGTCGAGCCGAGGCCCAGGAAGTTCAGGACCACCGGCACCACCACGATGGCGTTGAGCGCGATGATGATGAACAGAAGGGCGCCCACCGTGAAGGTCAGGGAGCGGAGATTCAGCCAGAAGAAGTTGCGCTTCTCATCCTCCTCGTAGACGACGTTCAGCGCGTCGAACATCGCCTTCATGGCGGCGTTGGCGCTCCAGATCGACAGCAGCAGGCTGGTGAAGAAGGTCACGCTCAGCGAGCCCGTGCCCCGGGACGCGATGCGCTTCACCTGATCGCCGATCAGTTCGACCGCCCCCGAGGGCAACACGGCGTGCAGCTGCGCGAGGTGGTCGTTGATGACGGTGACGTCGGCGAACAGGCCGTAGCAGCTCACCAGCGCGGCGATCGCCGGGAACAGCGACAGCAGGGTGTAGAAGGTCACGCCTGCGGCGACCGCCAGCACCCGGTCCTTGTTGAACTCCAGATAGACCCGGACCGCGATGTCCTTCCAGCCGGATTGCGTCATCTCGGCGGGGCTGTCGGCGGCGCGGCCGCGCTCCGGCTGCGTCGCCGCGGTGAGCTGCGCGGCGCGGCCCGAGATCGAGCGCGCCCCGGGCGCCACGCCCTTCGGCCGCTCCCGATTGTCGCGGGTGCCGTCGTGGGTGCCGTCGTGGGCGCCCTCGGGATTGATCGGCTCGTCTGCGGCCCTGGTCTCAGGCGGGTTGCGCCGCGCCGGCGCCGCGGCGAGCGCCACCAGCGCCGACCCGAGCATCAGGATCCACAGGACCGAGCCGGTCTCGGACTGTCCGGTCGAACGCGACGGTGACGGAGGCATGGGTCGGGGCCAGTGCGCGGAACTGCCGCGCTCGGAACTCCCAACGTCGTCGTGCCGCGGCCGTTCCGCCGGTTCCGCGGGGACGCCCGGCGCCTCCGCGCGTTGTGCCTCGTATGCGCGAACAGCCCCGCCTCGGATTCTGCTGCAAGTTCGTCCTGGTCGAGCCCCCCGGCACGCACGCCACGCTCAAGGCGGAGCGGGACGCGACGCTGCACATGAACCTGACCAGCGTGACGATGGCCTATCTCGGCAAGCAGGAGCCCGCCGCGCGGCGGGCGAAGCTCGCCGGCCTCGTGGCCCACAACCTCGACGCGCTGGCCCGGCAGATCGCCTGGGTCGGCGCCCGGCCGCCGATCGAGCGCCTGCTGCGCATGGCGAGCAACGTCCTGCCCGGCTACACGCACCCGATCGCGCAGGCGATCTACGCCGAGCCTGAGATGGCGGCACTGGTGGAGCGCGGCCTCGCGGAGGCGGGCGCCCTGGCGCGCCGGCTCGGCGTGCGCCTGAGCTTCCACCCGGGACCGTTCTGCCTGCTGGCGAGTCGAAACCCGGCGGCGATCGAGAACGGGCTCTCGGAACTCGACTACCACGCCGAGATTTTTGACCGGATGGGCTACGGCGGCGGCTGGCATCCGCACGGCGCGCATATCAACATCCATGTCGGCGCCGGCGACCCCGGCGTCGAGGGATTCCGCGCCACCCTGCCCCGGGCGAGCCGGGTGGCGCGCGACCTCGTCACGGTGGAGAACGACGAGAACGTCTTCGGTGTCGAGGCCGTCCTGCGTCTCGCCGACGTGGTGCCGGTGGTGCTCGATCTCCATCACCACTGGGTCCAGAGCGGCGGCGAGTACCTCGAGCCGGGCGATCCCCGGATCGCTCAGGTGCAGGAATCCTGGCGCGGGGTGCGCCCGGTGGCCCATATCAGCGTCTCGCGCGAGGCGGTCTCGGCCGATTGCGATCCGGACGCCCTGCCCGACTTCCCGGCCCTGCGCGCCGCTGGCCATTCAGTCCGGGACCTCGCGGCCCATTCCGACATGATGTGGAACCGGGCCGTGAACGACCTCGTCGCCCGCCACCTCGCCTGGGCGGATTTCGAGATCGAGGCGAAGGCGAAGAACTTCGCCTCCACGCAGATCGCCCGCCACATCCTGGCGCTGGAGCGGGCCGGCCCGATCGCCGCCGAGTGACCGGCCGATCTCGACGCTGCGGCCGGACGGGGCTAGGCATCCCGGCATGAAGACCGCCGATTGCGACATCCTGATCGTCCCGGGGCTCGGGGGCTCCGAGGAGGACCATTGGCAGGCGCGCTGGGCGAGCCGCCTCGCGACGGCGCGCATCGTGGAGCAGGACCAGTGGCACGCGCCGACGCCCGAGGCGTGGTGCGGACGGATCGCCGATGCGGTCGCGGCGGCGACCCGCCCGGTCATCCTGATCGCCCACAGCCTCGGCGTGGTGGCCTGCGTCGAGGCGGTGCCGCGCTTCCCCGCCCGCACCGTGCGCGGCGCCCTGCTGGTCGCCCTGCCGGATGTCGAGGAGGCGCCGGACCTGCCCGAGGCGGTGCGCGCCTTCGCGCCGATGCCGCGCGATCCCCTGCCCTTTCCGTCGCTGCTGGTCGCCAGCCGCACCGATCCGCATTGCCGCTACGAGCGGGCCGACGACTTCGCCCATGCCTGGGGCGCCCTGACGGTCGATGCGGGCGAATCCGGCCACATCAACGCGGCGAGCGGGCACGGGCCCTGGCCGGAGGGGCTGATGCGGCTGGCAGGGTTCCTGAAGGGGTTGTAGGCTGGGTGAACGCGAGGTGCAGAGTTCCTCGGCTTGGCAAAGACTGTCGTCATGGCGCGTCTGGATCGCGATCTGTCCGCCCTCTCGCTGCTCGATCCACGGGGTCGCGCGGCGCTGGTCGAACTGGCCGAATCGCGGAGCCTGCACCCGGCCGACCTGCTCAATGACGCCGTGGATGCCTTCCTCGATCTGGATGCCCGGCATCGCGCCGAGATCGAGGCCGGCTTGAAGGACGCTGAAGCTGGGGATTTTGCCAGCGCTGACGAGGTGGCGGAAGCCTTCAGACCACGGTGAGGCTGCGCTATACGCGCCGCGCGCTGCGGCATCTCCATCACGCACGCGCCTTCATCGGTTTACGGGACCCGCAGGCCGCCAACCGGGTGATCGCCAGAATCGCCGATGGAGTCGAAGGCCTGCGCCTTCATCCTCATCGTGGCCGGCCCGGAGGGATCCCCGGCACCCGCGAGTTGGTCATCCCGGGAACACCCGATATCGCGGCCTACCGCATCGTCGGTGATGCGATCGAAGTCCTGGCCGTACTGCACGGAGCCCGCCAATGGCCCGGCTCCGATCCCTGAGGCGGTTGCCGCATTAACGCGCTGTTTACCACCGGCCTCTTCAGTGGCGGCACGGGCGGTCCTTCGTCCCGAAGCCGCCTCTGGAGAGCACCGTGACGCGCAAAGAGCTTCTGGAACGACTCGAAGCGGTGCAGACCGCCCTCGGCCCCCGGGCCCAGAGCAACTTCAACAGCTCGCTGTTCAACGACGTGACGCTGCTCAAGCGGATCGAGGCCTTCGAGGCCAAGCTCGGCGAGCCCGAGAAGCCCAAGACCGCCGACTACACCGGCAACATGTTCTCCCGCATCGCCAACCGCCGCGCCGCGGGCGCCAAGTAGCCCGCCTCCCTATTTCGGCTCGGCCTCGGCCGAGCGCAGCAGCTCGCCGGCGACGTCGGCGAGCCGCGGCGGGGCCTCCCGCACGAAGGGCAGCGGCCGGCAGACGTTGAGCGCCGCCAGCCCGAACCGGGCGGTCATCAGCCCGTTGAGCACGCCCTCCCCCAGCTTCGCCGAGACCCGGGCTGCGATCCCCAGGCCCAGCACCTGCTGCATCACGCTCTCGCCCACCGCCATCCCGCCGGTGACGGTGAGATGCGCGAGCGCCGCCCGCGCCAGCCGCAGGAAGCCCAGGAAGCCCGGCCGGCCGCCGTAGATCGCGGCGATCCGGCGCAGCAGCCGCACGGCCGCGAACACCACGAAGGCCACATCGACGATCGCCCGCGGGCTGAGCGCCGTCACGGCCGAGACCTGCTTGGCCGCCGTCGCGATGGCGTTGCGCGCCTGCCGGTCGAGCCCGGCCAGCAGCTCGTGCTCGGCCAGCCCGATCCGGTCGTCCACGTCGAGGATCGCGTCGGCGGCGGCGTCGATCCGGGCGCGGCCCGCCGACAGGGCGTCGCGGTCGGCGTAGAAGGTCGAGAGCGCCTGCACCACCGCCTGCGCGCCGGTGTGGTCGCGGGTCGCGAGGGCGTCGATCGCCGATTGGCGCAGGCGCTCGATCTTCCGCTCACGCCGGAGGCCAGCGAGTTCCCGCACCACCATCGCCGTCAGCGCGAGGGCGGCGAGGCCGAGCAGGGCCAGCGCCACCCAGCCGAGCCAGGGCGCGGCCTGGAACAGGTCGGCGATCATCCGCTCGACCGAGAGGCCGATGCCCAGCGAGACCAGGGCGCCGACCGCCGACAGGAACAGCGCCCCCCAGGGCGAGCGCCGCCGCGGCGCCACCGGCACGGCGACGCCGTCGGCGGCGTCGACGATCTCGAAGGGCTCCTCCACGATCCGCGCCTGCGGCGGCCGGGGGCTGAGCGGTGTCGTGGTCACGCTCGGCTCCGCGGCGGGCTCGGGCGTGATCCGGAAGGCGCGGGGTTTCTGGCCGGAAGTCATGGCTGGGTGCTCCATGGACGCGCCAACATCGTCAGGCCAGCCTGTCGCCGATCAGGAACTGCATCGCCCGGTCCAGCCGGATCTGCGGCAGGTGTCCGGGGCGGCCGAGCCCGTCGGGCCGCACCAGGGGGGGGCGGAAGCGCGGGAAGCGCAGCGAGCCCGGCTCGACCGCGCCCTCCAGCACCGCCTCGGCGCGGGCCGGCAATTCGCCCGGGAAGATCGCGGCCTCGCTGTTCCCGTCGAACACCGCGTCGCCGACCACCTCGCCGGCCTCCGGGGTGCCGGCCACCGCCCGCAGCGTCTCCGCGCCGTCGTGGACGGTGGTCTCCCGGGTGGCGCGCACGGAGGCCAGCGCGACGGTGCCGACCCGGGCGCCCGCGGCCTCGGTCCGCCGCATCGCCCGAGACACGAGCAGCCGCAGCAGCGCGTCGAGCCGGTCGTGGCTCGTCTGGTGGAGGTGGTCGGCCTTGGTGGCGGCGAACAGGACCCGGTCGGCCCGCGGGGCGAACAGCCGGGACAGGACCGTGTTGCGGCCGATGTTGAGGCTCAGCAGCACCGCGTCCAGCGCCTCCTCCAGCTCCGCCAGGGCGGTCGGCCCGGCATCCACCGCCGAGAGCACGTCCACCAGCACGATCTGCCGGTCGACCCGCTGGAAATGGTCGCGGAAGAACGGCGTGACCACCTTGCTCTTGTAGGCCTCGAACCGGCGCTCCATCAGCCCGGCGAGGCTGTCGGGCGCGATCGTCTCGGTCAGGCGGTCGAGCGGCGCGAAGGTGAGCGCGGGAGAGCCCGCGAGATCGCCGGGCATCAGGAACCGGCCCGGGGGCGTCGTGGCGACCGATTCCGGACCGGCGCGCAGCCCGGCGAGATAGGCCTTGAACGCCTCGCTGGCCCGCTCGGCCGCGATCTCGTCGAGGGGGCCGTTGGGATCGAAGCCCTTGAGCGCCTCCAGCCACGGCGCCGCGACCGCGGCGCGGCCCGGGCGACGGGTGCCGCCGATCGTGGCCCGGGACCAGGCCGTGTAGCTGGTCTCGATCAGCGCGAGGTCGAGGAGCCATTCGCCCGGGTAATCGACCACGTCCAGCATCAGGGTTGCGGGGCCGGTGCGCCAGCCGGCGGCGCGCTCGTAGGCGATCTCCAGGCGGAACTGGCTGATCCGGTCTGTGGAGCGCGGCCAGCGCCGCGCCTCGGTCAACGTCGCGAAATGCTCCTCGAAGGGGAAGCGCGGCACGTCGTCGTCGGGCTGCGGCACCAGCTTGGCGCGGCGCAGGCGGCCCTCCTGCGCGGGCGCGAAGGCCGGCAGCGCGTGGGTCTCCACGAGATGGTGGATCAGCGCCGTGGTGAACACGGTCTTGCCCGAGCGCGCGAGCCCGGTGACCCCGAGCCGGAGGGTCGGCTGGATCAGGAGGTCGTGGGAGGCTTCGGCGAAGGCTTTGACGGCCGAGCCGGCGCGCGCGGCAAGGTCGGTCAGGGGCACGGGCGGGCTCGTCGTGAGGGGGATGGGTGGGGCACGGGTGGCGCGGCAGAGGTGGCGCGACTCGGGTCGAACCGCAAGGCTTGCTCTTAGGGCGACGCGCTGTTGGCCGCCGGCGTGGGCGGCCTGAGCCGAGCGATCGCCCCGGCGACGAGGTCCGGGCCGGCCCGGAGCGTGCCGAGTTCCACCGCCGACATCGCCAGCATCACCGGCGCGAGATTGGGACGCGGCGTGCCGTCCGGCCCGAACAGGTCGAGATTGTCGCCGGGCTTCAGGCCGACGCTGGCGCTGATCCGGTTGGCATAGGCCTGGATCCGCACCTCGTCGCCGGTGCAGAGCGGGGCGGGCAGGCGCAGGTCGAGAACCGGCAGGCCGGTGGCGATGGCCGGCAGGAGCGCGGATTCTACGACCATCCGGTCGGGACTCGGGACGCGGCTCGGCGCCTTGCGGTCGAGGAGTGCCGCCGGATCCGCGGCACCCCGGGCCGGGCGTCCGGCCGCCGGGGATTCTGCCGCCGGGGACTTGGCCGCCGGGGACTTGGCCGCCGGGGACTTGGCCGCCGGGGACTTGGCCGCCGGGGACTTGGCCGCCGGGGACAGGCCCGCGGCGATATCGGGGACCGGCTGGAGCGTCGCCACGTGCGAGCGCACGACCGGGCGCCGGCCGGCCATGCGGGCGAGCGGCGACCAGGGCTGCACCCGCAGGGCGGAGGCCCGGCCCCG